>JALEGX010000061.1 GCA_022763485.1 Paracoccaceae bacterium
CATCAAAATACCCCGGCACCAAACTTGTGGTTTACATTGTCATTCCTCCCCAACGGTGGGGTCGGGGGGCGCCGGGGGAGATACCGCCCGCCGACAACCAGGGTTGTTCAGGACGCAAACAGCCCTCGGTATTCGTCACGCAGGATGTTCTTCTGGACCTTGCCCATCGTGTTGCGGGGCAATTCTTCAACCACAACCAACTGGCGCGGGTGTTTGAAGCGCGCCAGCGACTGACGCACGGCCTCCATCATCGCGTCGGTATCCGGTGTTTTGCCGTTTTCCGCCACGATCACACCCAGCACGGTTTCCCCGAAATCGGGATGCGGGACGCCGATCACCGCGCTTTCCAACACACCGGGCTGATCGTCCAGCACCAGCTCAATCTCCTTGGGGTAGATGTTGTAGCCGCCCGAGATGATAAGATCCTTGTTGCGTCCCACGATATGGACATAGCCGTCCTCATCAATCCGACCCAGATCCCCGGTGATGAAAAAGCCGTTGTCGCGCAGCTCGGCCGCGGTCTTTTCCGGCATCTTCCAGTACCCTTTGAACACATTGGGGCCGCGCACCTCGATCTCTCCGATTTCACCCTGTTCAAGAGGGGTGCCATCGGCGTCACAGATCCGCAGCTCAACCCCCGGCAGCGGCATGCCGACGGTCCCGGCGCGCCGCTCCCCGTCATAGGGGTTGGAGGTGTTCATGTTGGTTTCGGTCATGCCGTAGCGCTCAAGAATCCGGTGACCGGTACGCTCTTCGAACTGGACATGGGTTTCCGCCAGCAAGGGGGCTGACCCGGACACGAACAGCCGCATGTGGGCCGTCAGGTCGCGGGTGAAGCGGTCATCATCCAGCAACCGGGTGTAGAAGGTCGGAACCCCCATCATGCTGGTTGCGTTCGGCATCGCCTGGACGATCGCGTCCTGATCGAACTTCGGCATGAAGATCATGCTGCTGCCCGCGGCAAGGGACACATTGGTCGCCACGAACAGCCCATGAGTGTGAAAGATCGGCAGCGCATGGATCAGCACATCCCGTTCGGTGAAGCGCCATTCCTGAACCAGCGTCCGGGCATTGGACAGCAGATTGTCCTGTGTCAGCATTGCGCCTTTCGAACGGCCGGTGGTGCCGGAGGTATAGAGGAACGCCGCCAGATCATCGCCACCCCGGTCCACGGTCGCAAAGCCGGTGGGCATGGCCGCCGCCTGATCCATCAGGGTCCCGCTGCCATCCGCGTTCAGGGTTTCCACGCGCGCACCCAGTTGCGCAGCAACAGGGGTCAGCTTTGCTTCGCTCGCCGCATCACAGACAATCAGCGCCGCACCGCTGTTTTCGATGAAATAGGTCAGCTCATCCACGGTATAGGCGGTGTTCAGAGGCAGGAACACCAACCCGGCCTGCGCACAGGCCGCATAAAGCGCAAGGGCTTCGGGTGATTTCTGGACCTGTACCGCAACCCGGTCACCCGGCTGCAGGCCGATCTGTGCGGTGACATTGGCGATCTGCGCGCTTGTGCCCAAAAAGTCCTGATGGGTGATGATCTGCCCGTCAACAAGGCGCAGGAAGGGTGTGGTCTTTCCGGCATGGACGCCAAAAAGACCGTCATAGAGAGGATTGGCCATGAGGTTACCTTTCTTCGGTCGATGGGGTCGCGACGGATCCGGCCAGGGCGCGGACATCCGCTGTGGCGACGACCTCTCGGGTGGTGGCGAAATGTTCGTGATTGCGGGCGACTCTGGGCAGGTCATAGAGGTAATTGACCATAGTTCCGCCAGAGCGGGCCCGCCCGTTTTCAGAGGTATCGGCGTCGGCATGTACAGCGTGCACGATGGCCCCATTGCCCAGATGGAACCGGGCAACCGGATCATATGGCAGCCCGCCCCGCGATTTTGCGTGCAGCAGATAGTGTGCGGCCAGCGCTTGCATGGCTTCGGGGTCCTCGAAGCTCCACGACAGCCCTTGCTGCTCCAGCCAGCGGGTCAGCCCCGGGATTGGCGACAGGGTGACAAAGGTCTCCAACCCAGAAAGCTCCGCCGCCAGATCCGAGGCGACCTGCTTGATCAGCGAGTTGCCAAAAGAGATGCTGGCAAGGCCAGCCTGACAGTTCGAGATCGAATAGAAGACGGCCGTATCCGCGTCTTCGGCCGACATGGCGTTGCGATCTTCGGCCAGCAGCGCCTGCACCGATCCGGGGGTGCCCCGGGTCAGCGCCACCTCGACAAAGATCAGCGGTTCATCCGGCATGGAAGGGTGGAAGAAGGCGAAGCACCTCCGGTCCGACGGTTCCAACCTGCGGCGCAGATCATCCCAGCTGTCGATCGCATGAACCGCCTCGTAGGCGATGATCTTTTCAAGGATATGGGCCGGGCTTTCCCAGCTGATCGGACGCAGGACAAGGAATCCGCGATTGAACCAGCTGGCAAAGAGATGGCGGAAATCCTGATCCAGGGCCTGCAGTTCGGGTTCCTGCCCTCCCAGCCGCAACAGATCCGCCCGCATGTCGACCAGGGCCCCCGTGGCCCCCGGCACCCGGTTCAGACGCCGTACCAGCTCTTGGCGCGCGGGTTCCGCCGCCGTGGCAAAGGCACGATAGGTCGCCTTGGACGGCGCCCGCTCATAAGCGTCCAGGGTCGAGCGCACGGTCTCCGGGTCAATGTTCATCGTGGTCGCGATGTCCCGAAAGAAGGCCAACTTCTGCGCGTCGTCAAGCTCGGCGAAGCGGGTGAGGATTTCCCCCGCCAGAGCAAGGCCCGACGTTTCCCCTGCTGACCCGACCAGATCGCTGGCCAGGTCAGTCAGCGGGCGGCCGGTGTCGCCGCCATCCGGTGCCTCGCGGCGATAGCGCCGCTCGAACACCGTTGACAGAAGGTCCGCAAGCAGGGTCATACCGCCGTCCCCATGATCGCATCAGGCAGCCATGTCGCCAGCCCGGGGAACAGGCACAGCAGGATGATTGCCACCACCATGCAGGCCACGAAAGGCAGCGACCCGGTCAGGATGGTCTTCAGCGAGATGTCGGGCGCGATGCCATTGATCACATAGAGGTTCAGGCCAACCGGGGGAGAGATCAGGCCGATCTCCATGTTGATGGTCAGCACAACCGCAAACCAGATCGGGTCGAACCCGGCGGTGGTGATGATCGGCAGCAGGATAGGCGCGGCCATCAGGATCACCGCAACAGGCGGCAGGAAGAAACCGGCGATCAGCAGGAACACGTTCACGGCACCCATCAGAACCCAGCGGTTCACGTCCAGCGTCCCGATCCATTCGGCGATCGACTGGGTGATGAACAGCGAGCTGAGCATGTAGCTGAACACACCGGCGGCGGCGATGATGAACAGGATCATCACGCTTTCCTTGGTGCTGTCGCGCAGCACGTTCCAGATCGCGCTGGGATGCCACAGCTTGTAGATGATCATGGCGATCATCAGGCAGAGCAAGGCACCCACGGCAGCAGTTTCCGACGGGGTCGCGATGCCGCCATACATGGCGTAGAGCACGCCCAGGATGATCAGCAGGAAGGGCACCACGCGGGGCAGGATTTCGAACCGCTCGGCCCAGGTGTAGGTGCCGGATCCAAGGCGTGCAGCATCGCCGGAACGCCAGGTGGAGTAGAGCGACCAGGCCATGAACAGGCCAACCAGCATCAGCCCGGGGATCACGCCGGCCAGAAACAGGCGGCCAATCGAGGTCTCGGTCGCGATGCCATAGACGATCATGGTGACAGAGGGCGGGATCAGGATGCCCAGAGTACCGCCCGCGGCGATGGAGCCTGCGGCAACACCGTCCGGATAGCCGCGCTTGCGCATCTCGGGGATGCCCATCTTGCCGATGGCCGCGCAGGTGGCAGGAGACGACCCGGACATGGCCGCAAACAGCGCACAGGCCCCAAGGTTCGACACCACCAGACCGCCGGGAATGCGGGTCAACCAGCGTTCCAGCGCCTCGTACAAGTCGGCCCCGGCCCGGGTTGAGGCGATGGAGGCCCCCATGATGATGAACATCGGGATCGACAACAGCGCGAAGTTGTCCAGTTTGCCGAACAGGATTTCGGGCATCAGCTCCAGCGAGCGGGGGCCGTCAAAGATGATCAGGAAACCGGCAGAGACGATCAGCAGGCCGATGGCCACCGACACGCCGGAGAAAAGGACCAGGATGGTGGCAATCGCCACGATCCCGCCAAGCAGAAGGGGATCCATCAGGTGTCCTCCAGGCCAAAGGGTTTGTCGATGCCGGTCAATACGGCAACCAGATCAGCGATCAGCTGAAGCAGCATCAGGCCAAAGCCCACCGGGATTGAGAGATAGGGGATCCAGAGACGCACGCCCCAGACCGTGTCGGAACGCCAGCCGCGGTCCCAGGCGAAGTGCCAGTATTCATAGCCGTAAAACAGCATGACGGACACGATGGCGATGGACAGAACAGAGGTCAGGATCGCCATGAAGAAACGGGGCCGGGGCGCAAGTGAGATCGGGATCAGGTCCACATTGACGTGACCGCGCAGCCGCTGCACGTAGGGCAGCCCCACCAGCGTGGCAGCGATGACCAGATAGATGACCGCTTCGGTCTGCCAGACGGTCGATCCGTTCAGCACGAACCGCACCACGATCATCTGGCAGGTGATCGCGACGGCGGCAACGATCATCCCGGCAGAACACCAGCCAGCCAAAGTCGAGAGCGCCGCGACGACGCGAAGAAAAGGATTGTTCCCGGTATGGGACGCAACGGCGGAGCTGTGACCAGCCATAGACGCCTCCTGTAGTTTAGCAAACGGAGAGAGGTCCGTGAGCGGGGCGGCATGACGCCCGCCCCGCCAGGAGGATCATTCGACGGCCAGAGCGAGGTCGAGCAGTTCCTGACCGTCCCGCACTTCTTCGACGAATTTCTTGTAGGAGGTTTCCATGGCCAGCGTGCGCCATGCTTCGAAGTCCTCGGCACTCATTTCGGCAATTTCCACGCCCGCATCAGCAAAGACCTTGGCCGAGGCCGCGTCCTGTTTCTTGGCTTCCTCAAGATAGTAGGCCTCGGCTTTTTCCGATGCCGCAAGCAGCGCATTCTGTTGCGCCTCGGTCAAGCCGTCGAAGGTGCGCTTGTTCATCAGCAGCGGCTGGTACATGAACCACAGCGCCACATCGCTTGCCGGGGTGTAGCAGCTGACCTGCTCGTAGATCCGGTAGCTGACGAATGATGACGACGATGTGTTGGCCGCCTGCAGCACACCGGTTTGCATCGCGTTGTAGATCTCGGAGGATGCCATCGACGCAATCGAGGCGTCGGCGCCTGCCAGCATCTGTTCAAAGGATTTGCCAGCGGCGCGGGTCTGCAGGCCTTTCACGTCTTCAGGCTTGGTGATGCATTTGTCTTTGCCGGCAAACCCCCCTGCCAAATAGCCGTGCACCAGCACCATCACATCATCTTCGGCCATCTTGGCCTCCAGCGCCTCCATGAACGGAGAATTGGATAGCCGCGCGGCGTGGTCGTGGTTCTTAACCAGACCCGGCATCAGAGTCAGGTTGTAGGCCGGCTGCTGCCCACCGGCATAGGACAGCGGCAGTACGGTCATGTCGAGCTGGCCACGGCTGAGCGGCTTGTATTGCTCACGGGGTTTGAACAGCGATTTCGACCCGAAGATCTTGATCTCCAGATCCACGTCTGCGGCGGCAACTTCATCGGCGACAATCTGCGCAACCTTGTGGCGGATGTCCTTGTTCGACCACTGATGCGACAGGCGCAGTTCTTCTGCGGATGCCAGTGATCCCGTGGTCGCCAGCGCGATCGCGGCGACGGCAGTTTTCAGCATGGATTTCATGTTTTCCTCCCAAACAAATCCGACCCGGCTCCTCTCCGGGGCTGGACACAGGATAGGCAAGTTTTGTTTTCTCAGTCAACAATCTTGTATACAAGAAATGGATTCTTGAGTTTTAACGCCGCGTTTGGTAGTGCAGAAACATGGAGAAACGGCGCGCTGACATTATCGCGGAACAGCTCGAAGAATGGATTTTCGACGGGACGTTTTCGAACGGGGATCGCCTTGACGAAGTGCGTCTGGCGGAACAGTTCGGTGTTTCAAGAACACCTTTTCGGGAAGCATTGCAAAGGCTTGCCCGTTCCGGCCTGGTTGAGCTCATCCCGCGCCGGGGTGCCTTTGTGCAACAGCCCGGACCCGTCGAGCTGTTGGAGATGTTCGAGGTTATGGCCGAGTATGAAGCGGTCTGTGGCAGGCTGGCGGCCAAGCGGATTTCAGACAAGGCGCTGGCCGACCTGCACGCAGCCAATGAGAAGTGTCAGCAGGCGGTCGACAGCCAGAACCCCGATGCCTACTACGCCGAAAACGAGCGATTCCACAAAATCATCTACCGGGAATCAGGCAATAGCTTTCTTGAGGCGGAAACCGTTTCGCTGCACCGGCGGCTGCAACCGTTCCGCCGCCAACAGCTGCGGTTGCGTGGCCGGATGGCGCAGTCCATGGCCGAACACGAAGCCATCCTGCTGGCGCTGGAACTGGGCAACCCCGAAGAGGCCGCCCACGCCCTGCGCGATCACGTCGCCATTCAGGGTGAGAAATTCCACAATCTGGTGGCCACCCTCAAAAAAGCGGCCGAGTGAACAAGCCGACGACCCGGCACTGCGGAGCGTTCAAACCCCTACGACGGCGCCTATTCCTGCGCATGCAGTTTCATCTGTCCGCGTGATCCATTCCCGGAAGGCCAGCGCGCCGGGTTTGTCCACACCGACATCGGTGATGCAGCAAAAATAACCGCGCGATGTCCGGCATTCATGTGCACAGGCCGGAACCAACGTGCCATTGGCCAGGTATTCGCGCATCATCTGATGCCAGCCGATACCGATCCCCAGGCCGTTCTGGATCGCGCGCAGATA
Organism: Paracoccaceae bacterium; assembly: GCA_022763485.1. Taxonomy (GTDB): domain Bacteria; phylum Pseudomonadota; class Alphaproteobacteria; order Rhodobacterales; family Rhodobacteraceae; genus Aliisedimentitalea. The sequence goes on from JALEGX010000061.1 coordinate 6,877, forward strand.
GACCATGTAGCTGACAAAACTGTCATGTGGGGCGGGCTGGGGAATGACCGTTCCGGCGTGCGCGAAATACCGGTTCCAATCCCCCCGATGTTCCACACTGCTCAAATGCAGCAGCTTCTGCCCGGCGAGCGTTTCCAGATCAAAGGGTGCCCCGTTCTGCAACAGATCGGGGTGGCAGATCGCGGCCATAGTTTCCGCAAAGATCATCGCGTCCCGGGTCCGCTCGCCCCCCTCCTCTCCGAACAGGATCACGATGTCACAAGTGTTCGGATCATAGTCATCGTTCTGGTCACGCGTGACCACCTGCAGCTTGATGTCCGGGAAGGTGGCCTGAAACTCTGCCAGACGCGGCAGCAGATAGAGGCTGGTAAAACCGATACTGGCGCTGACTTTCAGCGTTGCGGTGTTGTAGCGGCCCCGCAACGTGTCCAGACCCTGCCGGATCGCATCCAGCCCGGTTCCAACCGCATTCGCCAGCAACTCGCCGTCTTCGGTCAGGGTCAGGCGGGGTTTGCTGCGCACAAACAGCTGTGTTCCAAGGTCGGCTTCGAGCGCGGCAATCTGCCGGCTGATCGCCGGTTGCTGCACATTCATCTCTCGTGCCGCCCGTGAAAAGCTCAGATGGCGGGCGGCCGCGTCGAAGGCATTGATCTGCTGCAAGGGAACCGGGCGCGTCACAATCATTCCTTTTGTGAACTTTCAGCATTCATCGTTTCCGCCTTTTCCAATTTTTCAACCGGGGAATGATGACCTTGGGAACGGGAAAGGAATGATGCGTGAGAAAGCGAATTCTGGCTCTGGGCGGGGATGGGATCGGCCCCGAGATCCTGAACTACGGTTTGCAGGCCGCGCGGGATCTGGCCATACGCGCCGGCATCGAGCTGGAGATCTGCCACGGCTTGCTGCACGGGGCATCCTGGGATGCACATCAGGCATTCTGCACCGCCGAGGTTCTGCACATGGCGCAACAGGCTGACGCGGTTCTGGTTGGCGCGGTGGGTGGCCCCCGGTGGGACAACATCCGCGTCCCCGGTGGTGCCGAATGTCAGGATGGGTTGATGTACCTGCGCCATCATCTGCAGACCTATCTTGGGGTGCGTCCATCGCGGGCCCGGGGACCTTTGCTGGATCGTACGCCTTTTCGATCTGGTGTGGCAGACCGGGCTGATGTCTTGATCCTGCGTGAAATGTGTGGCGGCGCGATGTTTGCGACCGAACGCGGGCAACGGATCATCGGGGGCAAGCGCCAGGGCTTTGATCTGACCGCCTATGACGAGGCAGAGGTCGCGCGATTTGCCCATGGTGGGTTCCAGCTGGCCCGCAGGCGACGCGGACACCTTGTCAGCTGTGACAAGTCCAACGTGATGGAAAGCTACAAACTCTGGCGCGAGGTAGTGACCGAGGTCTCAAAGGACTATCCCGATGTGGCCTTCGAAAACATGTTTGCCGACAATTGCGCCTATCAGCTGATGATGCGGCCGCATGATTTCAACGTGGTTCTGGCCTGCAACCAGATGGGCGATGTCCTGAGCGACCTGGCGGCGGTCTTCGCGGGATCGCTGGGGATGTTGCCCTCTGCCAGTTTGGCGGCAAATCCGGGGACCGGGCCGATCTTTGGCATGTATGAAAGCACGGCAGGATCGGCGCCGGACATTGCCGGACAGGGCATCGCCAACCCGGTGGGAACCTTGCTGTCCGTGGGCATGATGTTCACCCACAGCTTCGGCCAGCCGAAGTTTGAGCTTCAGCTGGAAACAGCGGTGAGCCAAACACTGCGGGACGGGATCCTGACGCCGGATCTGGGAGGCACGGCCACAGGGGCCCAGATGACGCGCGCCATCCTTGAAAGGCTGCCGGTTTGACCGCGTTCGACTACGTGATTGCGGGTGGCGGATCCGCGGGCTGCGCTCTGGCGGCGCGACTGGCGGAGGATCCCGACGTTTCGGTCTGCGTGGTCGAAGCCGGCGGACACGGGCGGGACCTGTTCATTCGGATGCCCGCCGGAAACGGGTTTGTCTTTGGCAATCCCCGGCTGGACTGGGGCTTGGTTTCGGTCCCGCAAACGGGTCTGAACGGGCGCACCATCTATTACCCGCGGGGCAAGGCGCTTGGCGGATCATCCATCGTCAACGGCATGATCTACATGCGCGGGGTCGCCGCCGATTGCGATGGCTGGAACATGCCCGGCTGGAGCTACGCCGAGGTCCTGCCCTATTTCCGGCGCTCGGAAGGATCGTGGGACCGTCGGGATCCCTGGCATGGGCGAAACGGTCCGCTCAAAACCGAACCCGCGCGGAACTTCGGTGACATGGAGCGCGCGTTCCTGCGCGCTGCTGTTCAAGCAGGACATCCCATGATCGACGATTTCAACGGTCCGGGACGCACCGGCGTGGCCCGCAATGACAGCACGGTCAGCAAGGGTGTCAGGCAATCCGCCGCGCTGGCCTATCTCAAGACCAAACCCGCGAACCTCACGCTGCGCACCGGCACGCAGGTGGCCCGCATCCTCATTGAAAACCGTCGCGCCATTGGTGTTGAAACCCTGAACGGAGAGGTCATTCGGGCGTCCCGTGAAGTGATCTGTTGCCAGGGGGCCTTTGGCACGCCGCAGCTGTTGATGCTTTCGGGGGTGGGGCCAGCGGATCATCTGCGAGCGCACGGGATCAGGGTGGTTGTCGATCAACCCGCCGTGGGCGCCCATCTGCCGGACCATCCGGATGTGTCCATGCAGTGGGGGTCAGACCGGATGGACCTCAGCCACGCCCGGCATCAGCGTCTGGATCGCGCCGCCCGCCTGATGGGGCATTGGCTGCTGAATGGGGGCGGACCTGGTGGCGGTGCGTTCTTCTCGACCGTTCTGTTTCACGCTTTCGAAGACCCTGCCCTGCCCGAACTTGAAGTGTTCATGACGCCGATGATTGTTGAGGAAAACCTGGGCAACGGCGCGGACGAAGATGTTCCGCTGCTGCAGCGCCTTGGGCGCAAGCTGCTGGTGCGGGGGCGTAAGATGGCGCGCCCCGGCGTTCAGATCGACATCAACCTGGAACGGCCCCGGTCCGAGGGTACGGTCCGGCTGGCCAATGCCGATCCCGGCGCCGCCCCGGTCATCGATCCGAACTACTTTGCCGATCCGCAGGATCTGGACGTGCTGGCACGCGGGGTCCAGATGATGCGCGAGGTCATGTCGCAAGACCCCATCGCAGGGCTGGTCACCGGTCAGCTTGGGGCGTGGAAAACGGCCCACACGCGATCCGAGATCATTCAGGCCATTCGCCAGACCGCCTATACCGGACATCACCCGGCCTGCAGTGCCCGGATGGGCGACGTGCTGGATGCCGAACTGCGCGTGCGGGGCCGAACTGCTGGCCGCCTATACGGTCGGGACAGAAATCATCATGCTTCTTGGCGAGGCGCTGACACTGGACCATTACGCGCGGGGGTTCCACTCGACAGCGACCTTGGGAACCATCGGGGCCGCGGGGGCGGTCGCGCGCCTGTTGCAGCTGAACCGCACGCAGACCGCACAGGCGCTTTCCCTCGCCGTTTCGCAGGCAACGGGCTACACCGTGCAATTCGGATCCAACGCCAAGCCCTTGCAGGCGGGCTGGGCGGCGCGAAACGGGTTGGAGGCTGCGGCACTGGCCGCACAAGGCGTCACGGGTCAGGCGCGGGTGCTGGATCACGCCCGTGGTTTTGCCGGGCTGATGGGCACTTGTGATCCAGACCGGTTCCAAGACGCGCTGTCAAAACTGGGCGCGCCCTGGGCCTTGGGCGACTATGGGTTGGTGCTGAAACCCTGGCCCTCCTGCGGCTATACCCATCGCTTGATGACCGCCGCGCTGGAGCTGCGCGAAAGCCTGCGGGATCGGCTGGCCGACATTGTTTCGATCCACGCGCGCTTGCCCGATTTTCACGCCGCGATCCTGCCGTTTCTTCACCCTGCCAGCCGGTCTGAGGCGCTGTTTTCCATACCGGCCTGCGTGGGACAGGCGCTGGTCACGGGTGGGCTGACCCTGGCGGACAGTGAGGCCGGATTCTGGATGCGGCCCGAAGTTGAGCATCTGATCGGGCGCACCCGGGTCACTGCCGATCCGGCGCGTCGGCCGCATCTGAACTATGACCCGGACCAACCGGATGAGCTGCGGATCGAGCTGCGCGATGGCACGGTGCTGTCGGCCCTTTGCACCTATCCGCTTGGGGCGTCGCAACATCCGATGGCACCTGAGCAACTTGCCGCCAAATACGCCGGGTTGACGTCTCAGCCCGCCGAAACGTTCACCCGGCTGCTGCACTGGCCGGACGCCCCCGATGTTTCCGACTTCTTCAAGGAGTTCTCTCATGCAACAGCGTAAACGATCCGGAGGCCGCGCCGCGCGGCGACAGTCACGCAGCGACGGGGCCGGAACCGGCCCGACGTCAGCCATCTGGCCCGGTATCGAGGGAGGGCAATATGCCCCTCTGACCTCACGCGAAATTCAGATGGTCGATCAGACCGCGATGCGGATTCTGGAAGAGATCGGGGTCAAGGGCGCCACCCCTGCCTGCGTGGAAACGGTCTGTGCCGCAGGCGGGACCCTGACGTCAGACGGCCGCCTGCTGATGCCGGAAAGCCTGGTCCGCGAAACGCTGCGGATTGCCGGGCGTGGGTTCAAGCTCTGTGGGATCAATCCCATCCATGACATTACCCCCTCGGGCGCGCGCACCCATTTTGGCACCTCCGGCGCGGCGGTCCATATCGTGGACAGCCTGACAGGCGACATCCGCGACACCACGCTGCGTGATCTCTATGACATGGCCCGACTGGCCGAGCAGCTGCCGAATATCCACATGTTTCAGCGTACAGTGGTGGCCCGGGATCTGACCGACCCGCGCGAGATGGATCTGAACACACTTTATGCCTGCCTCAAAGGCACCGGCAAACCCACCGGCACCTCTTTCGGATCGCCTGAGGTGATGGCGGAAGCGGTGCATATGCTGTCAGTGATCATGGGCGGGCTTGATGCCCTGCGCGCCCGCCCGCCGGTCTGTGTCTCCACCTGTTTCATCGTGCCCCCGCTGACCTTCGCGGAAGAGGCTTTGGGCGTGATTGAATGCGCGGCGGCCCATGGTATCCCGCTCAAACTGGTCTCTGCGGGTCAGGCTGGCGCAACCAGCCCCGCGCCGTTGGCCGGGGCGGTGGCACAACAGACCGCAGAGGTGCTGGCCGGGATCGTCTATGTGAACCTGCTGAATCCCGGCCATCCGGCCACCTTCGGCGCCTTGCCCTTTGTCAGTGACCTGCGCACCGGCGCCATGTCCGGCGGCTCTGCCGAACAAGGGCTTCTGATGGCCGCCTGCGCTCAGATGGCCCGGTTCTACGATATTCCCTGCGCCGTCAGCGCGGGCATGACAGACAGCAAGATGCCGGATTTCCAAGCCGGGTACGAGAAAGCCTATACCGAGCTTCTGGCCTCACTGGCAGGTGCAAATCTGGTCTACGAAGCGGCTGGCATGTACGGCTCCCTGCTGGGGGCTTCGCTTGAAAGCTTCGTGCTGGACAATGATCTGATCGGTTCGGTGATGCGCGCCACGCGCGGGTTCGAGGTTTCTGACGAAACGCTGTCCCTGGAAACGATCCGGGACGTCTGCGTCGGTGGACCCGGACATTTCCTGGGACATGCGCAAACCATCAACCGGATGGAAAGCGATTATTTCTATCCGGCGATGGCCGACCGCCGAACTCCGCAGGAATGGGCCGCCGCCCCGGACAAGGATCTGCTGGAGCGCGCCCGAATCCGCACCCGCGAATTGCTGTCTGCACCACCGCCCACGCATATCAGTGATGAGGTGGACCGGGACGTGCGGGCGCATTTCCCGATCCGGCTGCCCTAGCCCACTCCGGATACGTCCCGACGGGCCAGGGCAACTTAGCGACGCTTGGGCCTATCGGGAGGCGTTCTTGATGGTGATGCTTTTGGTGGTGGTATAGGCCTCCAGCCCTTCCAGCCCCTTTTCGCGGCCATAGCCGGATTTGTGGTTGCCGCCAAAAGGCAGCTCCACACCCCCCGCCCAATAGTCGTTCACCGTCACCTGCCCGCTGTCCAGGGCCTGTGTCAGGCGCATCGCGCGGCCAAGGTCAGGCGTATAGACGCTGGCCATCAGGCCAAAGGCCGTCCCATTTGCAAGGCGGATCGCCTCGTCTTCGGTGTCGAACACCTGAACAGACAGGACCGGACCAAAGATTTCGTCCTGCACCGCCGGGTCATCGGCGCTCAGATCCGCGATGATCGTGGGTTCGAAGAACCACCCCTTGCCGCTCTCCGGATCGGTCGCCACATTGCCGCCGGTCACGATTTTGCAGCCCCGCGCCCGCGCCGCATCCACATGAGCCGCAACGCGACCCAGATGCAGATCAGAGTTGATCGCCCCCATATCCGGGTTGCGCAATCCATGCCCAAAGGTGATGGCCTGCGCCTTCTCCTTCAAACGATCCAGCAGATCATCGCGCAGCCCGCGCTCGACGATCAGGCGTGATCCCGCCGAACAGATCTGGCCCGCGTTTGAAAAGATCGCCCAGGTCGCGCCATCGGCCACGGCCTCCAGATCGGCATCGGCAAAGGCCACCAGCGGGGATTTCCCGCCCAGTTCCAGCGTCAGACGGGTCACATTCGGCGCCGCGGCCTGTGTGACCGCCACACCTGTCGCCACCGAGCCGGTGAAGGTGATGTGATTGACCCGCGGGTCACTGACCAGCGCAGCCCCTGCATCCCGACCCAGCCCCGTGACCACGTTGATCACGCCTTCGGGCACGCCCGCTTCGGTCAGGATCTCCGCCAGCAACAGCGCGGTGAAGGGAGTGGTTTCCGCGGGTTTGGCCACCACCGTACACCCCGCCGCCAACGCCGGTGCAACCCCGCGCGCGAAGGTCGAGGTGGGATAGTTCCACGGGATGATATGTGCGGTCACGCCCACAGGTTCACGGCGGGTAAATGCGGTGTAGTCAGGCCCCAGATCCACGCTGCGCCCGTCCAGCTTGTCCGCCGCTCCGGCATAGTACTCAAAAAGCCGGGCAGAACTCGCCACATCCCCCTGCGCCTCGGCCAGGGTCTTGCCGCTGTCGATCGCTTCCACCAGAGCCAACCGGTCGGCATTTGCACGGATCGCATTGGCGCAGCGCAGCAGGATCGCGGTGCGATCCGACGGTTTGACAAGGCGCCACATCTCAAACGCCTTGCGTGAGCTGTCCAGCGCCGCGTCGATCTCGGCCGCACCGCCCAGGGCAAAGCTGGCAAAGGCTTCGCCCAGACCGGGGTCGACGCTCTCCATCCGGTCGCCCTGACCAGCGACAAAGCGGCCATTGATGAAATGCCCGTCCGGCAGGTCCAGTGCAGTGCCGCTCAGATAGGCATCTGCCATTTGTTGTGCGCTCATGCCTCTGCCTCGCTGACCTGATAGATGGATTTGGCCAGCCATTCGGGATTGACCTCCACCCCCCAGCCGGGCGCCTCGGTCACCGTTGCCTTGCCGTCTTCGATCCCAAAGGGGCATTCGACGAACAGATCGCGCTGCCACGGGTAGACATTGTCCCCCTCGATCGAGAACTCCAGATATTTGCCCGCGTTCGGGATGGCGCGCAGCAGATGCATGGTAAACAGCGTCACCATCGACAGGTTGGCACAATGCGGCGTGCAGGGCAGCCCGGCCTTGGCGCCCATGTCAGCCACCAACATCGTGCGGTGCATCCCCCCCAGATACAGGATATCCGGCTGAATGATGTCCACGGCCCGCATGTTGATCATCCGCTTCCAGTGCTGCAGATCGCAATCCTGCTCACCCCCGGTCACGTCCAGCGTCAGGGCGTCGGTCACCTTCTTGGTTTCCTCCATCAGCCAATAGGGACAGGGTTCTTCGAAGTGTTCGACGCCGTTCTGCTCCAGCATCTTGCCCACCTCGATCGCCTTTTCGGCGCTGTAGCCGGAGTTGCCATCGACCAGCAGCGCGACATCGTCCCCCACGGCCTTGCGCACGGCGGGCACGATGGCATCGGTGCGGCCCGGCCATTCGTCCACGTCATGGCCGTTTTCGCGCCCGACCCGGAACTTGAACGCATCAAAGCCCTTTTCATCCCGCAGACGGGCCAGGCGCGTAGCCTCGTCCTCGGGCGTGATATCGCGGACCATGGAACTGCCGTAGGCGCGGATTTTTCCCGCCGACCCCCCCAGCAGTTCTGCCACGGGCTTGCCCGCCTTCTTGCCGCGCCAGTCCCAGATCGCTGTGTCCAGACCCGCCATTGCACGGCGCAGGTAGGAACCGGGGAACTTGTGCTCGCGCTCCGGGATTTCGCACATCAGCGTTTCCAGATCATCGGTCTCCCGTCCCAACGCCCAGGGTGCGACCTGACGGTGCAGCACCTGTGCGGTGATGTCCGAGTTGTAGGTGGACACCTGCCCCCACCCCTGCGAGCCGTCTTCGGCTGTCAGGCGCACAAATCCCACGAATTCATTGGCAAAGGTTTCCAGTTTTTGGATTTTCATGTCAGCTTCCTGTCTGCAGGATAAAATCAGCCGCCCGGTAGGCGAGCATCATGGTTGGGGCGTTGGTATTGCCCGACGTCACGCTGGGAAACACCGAGGCATCCACGACTCGCAGGTTTTCGATCCCGTGCACACGCAACTGCGGATCCGTGACCGAGCTGCTTGCATCCGCGCCCATCCGACAGGTCGCAACCGGATGAAAGACGCTGCCGCAGCGGGCGCGAAAATCGCTCAGGATGTCGGCGTCCGACATTTCGCGGATATCACAATACATCGGCTCTTTGACCAGTTTGCGAAGCGTCGGCGCGTTCATGATCTGCGCGCACAGGCGCCCGCCCGCAATCACGCTCTGCTGATCCGCCTCCGTATCCAACGCGTTGGGCTGGATCACCGGAGGGGCGTCCGTATCGGCATTTCGCATCTCGATGCGGCCACGGCTGGTCGGGCGGCAGGGCTGATAGCCAAGGATGAAGCCGGGAAACGGATCGGGGTTGATCACATTGCGCGTTCCTATCGTGGTGGTCGTATAGGTCACCGGGTTGAAATATAGCTGTTGGTCCGGGACCTGCGCGTCGGGGGACGAGCGGAAGAACCCGCCGCATTGGTTCACCGACAGGGCAAGCGGACCTTTGCGGGTCAGCACATACCTGATCCCGGCCAATACCTTGCCGTACCAGGGCGACAGCACATTGTTCAGGCTCGGCTCATTGGATTTGAAGTAGTAGTTCAGCCCAATGTGGTCCTGCAGGTGCTCGCCAACATTGGGATTGTCCAGCACGACGTCGACCCCATGCTGCGACAGCAACTGACCTGACCCGATCCCCGATCGCTGCAGCAGAACCGGGCTGTTGACTGCGCCGGCCGACAGGATGACCTCACCCGCGCTCAGAACCCGCTTGCCGGATTTGTCACGTACCTGCACCCCGGTGGCGCGGCGACCTTCGAAGGTGATGCGTTCAACGTGTGTCTCCGTGCGCAGGTCCACATTCCGGCGCTTCAGCGCGGGATGCAGAAAGGCTTGCGCCGCGGCCCAGCGACGCCCGTTGCGCGTGTTGATCCGATAAACCGTGCCCCCTTCGCTTTCGGGGTCATTGATGTTGTCGGTCTGAGGCATCTGGCATTCGGTCAACGCCGCGAAATAATGCCGGTTCAGCGGATGGATCTGGTCCCTGACGTCGCTGACATGGATCGGGCCGGACCCGTTGCGCGAGCCATCCGGGGCCACCTGGGTTTCCAGCTTGTCGAACACCCCGGACACCTCAGACCAGGACCAGCCGGTTGCCCCTGCTTTTGCCCAGTCATCGAAGTCACTTGGCAACCCACGGCAATAGACCATCGCGTTGATCGCGCCGGATCCGCCGACGACACGCCCGCGCGGGACGTAGTCCTGCCGCCCACCAAGTGCTTCCTGAGCTTCGGAATGATACCCGTAGTTCAGCTTTGGATGGAAAAACAGCTTTCCATAGCCCACGGGCATGTGGATCCAGGGTGAGCGGTCCCTTGGCCCGCTTTCCAGCACCAGCACGCGGTTCTTGGGGTCCGCGCTCAACCGCTCTGCCAAAACGCATCCTGCGGAACCTGCGCCGATGATGATGTAGTCGAAATGCTCCATGGGGCCCTCTGTTCGCGTCCGAACTTTGTGGCACGGGGAAAAGCGAAACCTTAAACAAAGAATTTTTTGATGTAGACGTGAAAATTTTTGAAGTATGAAGTGGGCATGAACGACCTCCCGCCCCTCACATGGTTGCGTGCCTTCGAAGCCTCTGCGCGGCACCGCAATTTCACCGCCGCGGCCGACGCGCTTGGCCTGACCCCTGCGGCAATCAGCTATCAGGTGCGCGCGCTGGAGGAGCATCTGGGCTACCCGTTGTTTTCACGCAAGAAGCGCCCGATGGAGCTGACCACGATGGGGCAGCTCTATCTTCCTTGGGTGATCAAGTCCTTCGACGTGATCCGACAGGGAACAACCGATGTGTTCGGCGTGCGGGAAACCCGGCCTGTGCGTATCCGCTGTCTGCCGTCCTTTGCCCTGATCTGGCTGATGCACCGGCTGCCCCAGTTCCGCGAACAATATCCCGAGGTCAAACTGCAGCTGCACATCGGGACATGGGCCAGCGCGATTGACACCGATCAGCTGGACATCGAAATCCGGTTTGGGGATGGGGACTGGCCCGGCCATCAGGCGTATTTCCTGCAGTGGGATCCGATCCTGCCGCTGTGCCGCCCGGATCTGCGCCCCGTCAACGGCAGTATGGAGGAACTGGCAAAGGCCCCGTTGATCGAAATCATCGGGGTTGCCGACAACTGGCGGCAGTTCTTTCGCCAGGAGAACGTGGAGTTTCCGGCCCAGACCCCGGCCCTGCAGGCGGACCAGAGCATTGCCGCACTGGAGATGGCCAGCCTTGGATTGGGGCACGCGCTGGTGTCCCGGTTCTTTGCAGAGCCGTATCTGGCGGACGGGCGGCTGATCCAATCCGTTCCGCTGGAAAAACGCTCGGAACGGGCCCTTTACATGACCTGTCCGGAGGGCCCGGTCAGCTATGGCAGCCAGGCCTTTCAGGATTGGATCCTGGCACAGTTTCAATAAGCGCGCGTCGTCGATGAAAACGCTGCGGCGGATTAACCTTCTTCTGAACTCGGTGGGTCGGTGGGTCCGTTCAATGCCTGCTGCAGCCGCACGATCTTGCGGTCCCGTTCCGCCGCAAGATCCGCCACCGACGCTTCAGCGGTCGCCTCAGCCAGTCCCGCAGCCAGCGTTGCAGAGACTTCGGGCGTCAGCCGCGGCGTGCCAAGGTCATCCCACCAGCCGTTGAACGTGTCCGTGAAGTGATCGCAGAACGCAGGCAGCCCCCCTGCCCCAGCACCCAGGCTGAACAGCGTGGTGGGTCCCATCACCGCCCACCGCAATCCCGGCCCGGCCGACATCGCCTTGTCGACGTCGCCAACACTGGCAACACCAGACAGAACCAGGTGGATCGCCTCGCGCCAGACGGCCGCCTGCAAGCGGTTGGCAACATGACCGGGCACTTCCTTGTTCACCCGGATGGTCACCTTGCCGATGTCCTTGTAGAATGCCTCGGCCCTTGGCACGACGCCCGGATTTGTCCGGTCATTACCCATGACCTCGACCAGCGGGATCAGATGCGGTGGATTGAACGGATGACCCAGAATGAACTGGCCGGGATTGGACCAGCCTCCCTGCATCTGCCCAAGCGTCAGACCCGAGGCCGAGCTGGCCACGATGGCATCCGCAGCCAGCGCGGGTTCGATTTCAGCAAAGGTGGCATGTTTGATCGGCAGGCGCTCGGGCACGTTTTCCTGCACGAAACCCGCCCCTTCGACAGCCGCAGCGGCAGAGGAGGCAAACGTCAGCCTGTCCGGATTTCCCCGCTCGGTCAGGCCCAGCTGGCTCATCGTTTCCCAGGCCTGATCCACATAGGCCCGAACCACATCTTCCGCGCCGGGATCTGGATCAAAAACGGTCACCCAGCGCCCCGAGGCCAGAAACAGCGCGGTCCAGCTGGCACCGATCGTGCCTGCACCCAAAACGGCGGTATGAGAGGTGTCAGCCATCAGAACAGTCCCGTGTTGATTGGCGAAGCAGCGGTCATCCCACCGTCGATTGTGAACAACTGGCCCGTGGCGAATGCAGCCTCGTCCGAAGCAAGCCAGACCGCCATCGCCGCAATATCCGCCGGTTTGCCAAACCGCCGCGTCGCATGGCGCGCCAGCGCGTCGGCGCGGGCGGCCTGCGGGTCGTTCGAAAGGTCAAACCCGGCCTCCAGCATCCCGGTCTCAATCCAGCCGGGGCAGATCGCGTTACAGCGGACGCCGGGCCCGTGGTCCACCGCGATAGAGCGGGTCAGCCCGTGCACAAAGGCCTTGGAGGCGTTGTAAAGCGCCATCGACGGATCCGCGACCTTGCCGGAGATTGAGCCGATATTGATGATCGATCCGCCTTGCGGCATAGCCGGGATGAAGGCGCGGCACATATTGAACACGCCCCGGCAATTGGCCCCCATGACCAGATCCCAATCCGCATCGGTGCTGTCCACCACGGTCTTTTCGACCTGCACACCTGCATTGTTCACCAGAATGTCGGTGCCGCTGGTCAGTTCGGCAATGGCAAGGACGGCCTTGGCATCGGCAACATCCAGTTCGTACCAGGTGACGCTGTCATCCAGCCCCTCAGGTCGTGCGCCCCGGCCACAGGTCGCGACGGCCGCGCCTTCGGCCCGAAAGGCGTCGACGATGCCCCGGCCGATCCCCTGACGGCCGCCGGTTACAAAAGCGGTTTTCCCTACCAGTCTCATCCGTGTGCCACCATAACATGTCTGATTGAAGTGTATGCGTCGAGCGCATGAACGCTCATATCACAGCCGGTGCCGGACCCTTTCATCGCGGCCCAAGGCATTTCCGGCGTCGCAACGCCGTGGGTGTTGACCCAGGTGAAGCCGTATCGCAGGCGGCTCGTCATCTGCATCGCGCGGCCCACATTGGCGGTCCAGACGGAGGATGCCAGCCCGTAACGCCCTGTATTGGCAATCCGCAGCGCCTCTTCGGCGTCGGAAAACCGAGAGACCGTGACCACCGGGCCAAAGATCTCACTCGTTGCAGCCTCCGCGTCATTATCCACATTGGCAAGCACGGTGGGCTGGTAGAAGAAGCCCGGACCGTCGATAGCCGCGCCGCCGGTCACGATTTCGCAATTGGCGCGGTCGACAAAGCCTGCGACCCGGTCGCGTTGGGCGGCTGAAACGAGCGGCCCCATTTCGGTTCCCTCGGCCCGCTGCGCACCGACACGGATCTGTCCGACCTGATCCGCGATGGCGGCGACCAGCCGGTCATAGATCCCATCCTGCGCCAGCACCCGACAGGGCTGGGCGCAGTCCTGACCTGCGTTGAAAAAGCTGCCAAAGCGGATGGTCTCGGCCACCGCGTCGATATCGGCATCATCAAACACAATGACGGGCGCCTTGCCGCCCAGTTCCAGATGCACATGGCGGATCTGCTGGCTGGCGGCGCGCATCGCAGCCATGCCCGTGGCCGGGCTCCCGGTGATCGAGATCGCCTCCACCGCCGGGCTGTTGATCAGCTGGTCGCCAACCGTGAGGCCGGGGCCGTGAATCACGTTCAGCACGCCCTTGGGCAGGATGTCATTCAGCAGCTCGGCGGCGCGCAAGGTGGACAGCGGGGTGAGCTCTGACGGTTTCAGCACCACACTGCACCCGGCGGCAATCGGCGCGGCGAGCTTCCACGACGCCATCATCAACGGGTAGTTCCAGGGCGCAATGGCCGCAACCGGGCCAACCGGGTCACGGCGGATCATGCTGGTGTGACCGGCCACGTATTCCCCGGCGGCCGAGCCGGACATGGTCCGTGCCGCGCCCGCAAAAAAGCGAAACGTGTCGATGGTCAGCGGCATCTCATCGTCGCGGGCCGAAGGCCAGGGCTTGCCCACGTCCAGGCTTTCCAGCGCAGCCAACTCGTCCTGATGCGCCTCCAGACAATCGGCAATCTCCAGCAATAGCGCGGCGCGATCGGCGGGCGTGCTGCTCCAGAACGCCTCAAAGGCGCTCTCACATGCGCGGACCGCCGCTTCGACCTGCTCGGGGCTGGCCTCAGCAACCTGAGCGATCTCAGCGCCCGTCGCCGGGTCGATGACAGGCAAGGCGGCGCCATCCCCGGCGACCAGTTCGCCATTGATCAGCATGTTCGTCTGCATCGCTCTCCCCTTTTCTTCAGAACGCGACCTGATCGCCGCCCTTCAGGCCCAGACGCGCACGCGCCTCGACTGGGGTGGCGACCCTAAGGCCCAGATTTTCGATGATGGCGCGGATCTTGCGGACCTGCTGCGCGCTGGACACCGCCTTTTCACCCGGCCCGATGTAAAGGCTGTCCTCCATCCCGACGCGGACATTGCCACCCAGCAGCGCACTTTGCGTGGTAAAGGGAATCTGGTGCCGCCCGGCGGCCAGAACGGACCATTCATAGTCGTCCCCGAACAGCTTGTTGGCGATAGTGTGCATGTGCATGAGGTTGTCCAGATCGGCGCCAACCCCACCGAGGATGCCAAACACCATCTGCACGAAGATCGGCCCGTCAATCCAACCCTGATCGCGGATCCAGGCGAGGTTGTAGAGATGGCCCAGGTCATAGCATTCGAACTCGAACCGTGTTCCGTGCCCCTGACCCAACTCCTTGAGGCAATATTCGATATCCGCGAAAGTGTTGCGAAAGATGAAATCACGGGTCATGTCCAGGAACTCGGGCTCCCAGGCGTGTTTCCAGTTTGAATACTTGCCCTTCATCGGGAAGATGCCGAAATTCATCGAGCCGATATTCATGCTGGCCATTTCGGGGCTGGCGCGGGTGGCGGCGCGAAGGCGCTCCTCTCGCGTCATGCCAAGGCCGCCGCCGGTCGAGACATTCATGACCGCATCGGTGGCCTGTTTGATGCGCGGCAGAAACTCCATGAAGAGATCCGGGTTCGCATCGGGTTTGCCAGTTTCCGGATCGCGCGCGTGCAGGTGAATGATCGAGGCCCCGGCCTCGGCCGCCTCAATCGAGGCCGTGGCGATTTCCGTGGGCGTGATCGGTAGGTGCTCGGACATCGTTGGGGTGTGAATCCCACCGGTCGGGGCACAGGTGATGATGACGGATTTGGCCATGCTCTGTCCTTCCTTTGAGGGGGGCATTTTCTTCTGCGAAGAAAATGCATCAGAAAATTCGCAGAATTTTCTGGCGTCGGTTCACAGCCGCATCTGTTGCACCTGGGCCGAGAGGCCCCCATCCAGAACCCAGAGCTGACCGGAGGCATAGCGTGCTTCATCCGAGGCAAGCCAATTCACCAGATTGGCGATATCGTCCGGCGTGCCATAGGTGCGCATCGGATGCACATCGCGCACCGCCTGTTGCAGCTGATCAATCGTTTTGCCGCCACCGCCCGACCCATCACCGGTAAAGAAGCTTTGCAGCATGGGCGTATCCACATAGCCGGGGCAGATGGCGTTGACGCGGATGCCTTCGGGACCGTGATCGCAGGCCATGGCACGGGTCAGCGCATGTACTGCGCCCTTGGTGGCGCAATAGGCGGCCAGGCCGGGATCGGCGATGAACCCGTCATAGGAGCCAAAATTGATGATGCTGGCGCTGGCGCCTGACTTCGCGGCGGTGCGCATCAACGGCAGGGCATATTTCGACGTCAGGAAGGTGCCGGTGCAGTTTACTGCAAAGCTACGGTTCCATTCGTCCAGCGTGGTCTCTTCGATGGTCTTTTCGATCTCGATCCCGGCAGCGTTGACCAGAATGTCGAGCTTTCCTGTCTCAGCCTGGACCCGCTCCATCGCGGCGATGGCGTCGGCTTCCTGCGTGACGTCGAGTTTGACGAATTGGCTGCCATCGTCGTCATGTTCCGCGAGCGACCCCTGAGGCGTCAGGTCGGCGGCATAAACCCGCGCACCTTCGCGCAGGAAGCGCGCCACAATCGCGTGTCCAATACCGCCGCGTCCGCCGGTGACCAGCGCGGTTTTGCCTTCAAGAATTCCTGTCATCTATCTTCCCCGGGTTCAGTCGGTAATGGTCTGCGGCGACAGTCCAATCCATGTGATTGCGCACATATTGCTGGCTGGCGTCAGAGGGCGGGTTGTAGTCCCAATGCTCGCCCGCCCCGGCCTCCATCGCCGCATGAAGCGCGCGGCGGCTTTTCTGGGTGGCGATGATGTTGCGGCGGAGCGCCTCACTGTCCCAGCGCTCTGCGACCTCGGCTGCAAAGGCGCTTGCGGCCTTGGCATAGTCCGGATCCTGCGCCAGGTTACGGGTCTCCAGCGGGTCGGCGGCCAGATCATAGAGCTGCGGCGGATCCGGATCACAATGGATGTATTTGAGCGGCCCGCGCCGGATCATGAAAACCGGGTAGGGCGTCATCTCGGCGCAGTATTCCCCTATTGCCTCGTCCACCGGATCGGCCTCCCCGCGTGCCAGCGGCAGCAGGGAGCGGCCGTCAATGGGTTCGCCAAGCTGGTCGAGATCACCGCCAGCAAGGTCAATAAACGTGGGCAACAGGTCAAGCAGGGAGCAGGCGTTGACGGCTGTGCCCTGCGCAATGTCCGGACCGGCGATCACCAGCGGCACGCGGGCGGAGTGGTCGAAGAAGTTCATCTTGTACCACAGCCCGCGTTCGCCCAGCATGTCCCCATGATCGGCGGTGACGATAATCACCGTGTCCTCTGCGGCGCCGATATCGTCGATGGTTTTGACGATCTCACCAATCTTGCTGTCGAAATAGCTGACATTGGCCAGATAGGCACGCCGTGCGCGGCGAACCTCCTCTTCACTCAGAGGCACGGAACTGGCCTCGATCCCATCCATGACGCGGCGCGAGAACGGGTCCTGATCCTCCAGCGCCGGGGTGAATTCCGGCATCGGGATCTCTGCGTCAGCATAAAGATCCCACCATTCGGGCTTGGCCACGTAAGGATCATGGGGGTGGATGAAGCTGGCCACCAAGCAAAACGGCGTGGCCTGTCCCGACGCGCGTTCACGCCCCCGATCGATCAGCCAGCGACGGGCGGCGAACCCGACTTCGTCATCATAGTCGGTCTGGAAGGTGGCGATGGCGACACCGCTTTCCTTGACCGTCTGCATATTGTGATACCACTTGTCGATACGCTCATCCGGGGCCTCCCAATCCGGGGTCCAGGCGAAATCGGCGGGGTAGATATCCGTGGTGACCCGGTCCTGAAACCCGTGTTTCTGATCGGGGCCGACGAAATGCATCTTGCCCGACAGGCAGGTGCGATACCCCAGTGCTTTCAGATAGTGTGCAAAGGTCGGCACAGAGGCCCGGAATTCGCTGGCATTGTCATAGGCGGCTATGCGGCTGATCAGCTGCCCGGACATGAAGGCAAAGCGCGAAGGCGCGCAGAGCGGCGAATTGCAATAGGCCGCATCAAAGCGCATGCCGTGCGCTGCCAATGCATCCAGATTCGGAGTTTTGGCGATGGGATGACCATAGGCCCCGGTCCAGTGTGGGGCCAATTGGTCAGCCATGATGACAACGATATTGGGCTGGGTCATGAGATTTTTTTCGCTGAAAAAAATTTGGCCGTGGCGGGACTGGGAAAAGAAAATTCGTACGAATTTTCTTTGTGTCCCCTCATGCCGGGTCCGCCATCTTGTAGGCGTCCAGAACCAGACCGTGGAAATGATGTACCGCGTGTTCGGATTTGCCCGACCCGGTGGGATCGTTGACAATGCGCCCCTGGGTGAAGGCAGGCGTGTTCATACCACGCTGCACACTTTCGACGATGTCGATATCTTCGCGCTGCAGCACCTCGTCCAGATAGCGGATCGCCTCCAACTCCATTTCGTCAGGTTCGGGCGTTTCCAGAAAGAAATCATAGGTTTCCAGCGTACGGTCTGGTCCGACGGGGATGATGTTCAGCACGATCATCGAAGAGCGCCCCGGATAACGCATCAGGCAGGTGGTAGGCCACAGCCACCAGACCGCATGGGTGCGCACGGTGGCGTTTGACACGTCATAGGCGGTGTTGGCGCCTTTGCCGGCCTCGGCCATATGGCTGGAATAGATGCCGTAGGTGGTCACCTTGTAGGTGTCCATGTCCACCAGATCGCAGAAATCCTTGTGCGCGGTGGGGCAGTGATAGCATTCGAGGAAGTTGTCGACGACGTTTTTCCAGTTCGACTTGATGTCATAGGTCAGCCGATGGCCGAAGGTCAGCTGCTCGATATCGGGCGCCCAGTGGCGGATTTCTGTTTCCAGATCGCCCGAGACCTCGCGCAGGGGTGCAGCGGTGGGGTCAAGGTTGACATAGATGAAGCCCGCGAACTCTTCGACCTGGACCTGATCCAGGCAGATGTCGCCGGTGCTGAAATCCTCCAGATGTTCGGTTTCCGGCGCGCGCACCAGTTGACCGTCCAGCTTGTAGACCCAGGCATGATAGGGGCACATGATGCGGGTGGTTTCACCCTCTCCCTTTAACAGCTCATGCGCCCGGTGTTTGCAGACGTTGTAGAACGCCCGCAGATCGCCCTCGCGATCGCGCACTACGGCAATCGGCTGACCTGCAATTTCGATGGTAACGTAGGAACCCGGGTTGCGCAGCTTTTCCACGTGACAAACCCATTGCCAGGTCTTAGCGATGATCTCACTCTGATCGGCGGCGAACCATTCTCGCTGCACATAGGCGTCCGCCTTCAGCGATTGCGAATTCCCGGCATCCGGTGAGAACCCGTCACCGATGGTAGAGAACTGAGCCTTGGTGGGTAGGTCTGTCACGCCGCACACTCCTTTGCCTGCCGTTGTGGTTGTCAGAGTATGATCAGTCACAAATGCAGGTTTCAGAGGCAGTCAAATAGCCACATGATAAACCTTATTCGCCGTTTTAGGGCGAATGTGAGGGCCTGTACATCGGCCATGCCCGAAACTCGAAGGGGACACGGCCGTCGACGCGGTCCTTGTTCGGAGGCACACCAAACCGCGCCTTGTAGGCGCGGGAGAAGTGGACGTGACTTGGAAACCCGCAGGCCAGAGCCACTTCGGACAAGGGCAATTCGGTCTGCGTGACCAGCCCCCGGGCCCGGTCCAGGCGGATATCGCGGTAGTAGAGCTGGGGGCTGGTTTTCACATAGTCCTGAAACAGACGGTTCAGCTGGCGTTGTGACACACCGGCCAACCGACACAGATCGGGGATGCTGATCAGCGTCTCCAGATGGCGCTCCATGATTTCGATGGCTTTGCGTACTTTCGGAGGTGCCGTATTGCCCAACGGCTCCAGATGATCGTCCGTTTGATGCGCGCCGGGCCCCCGGAGGGTCGAATAAAACAGGTATTTTGCGCAATCATTGGTCAACGCGTCCCCCACCAACCCGCGCAACAGGAAGAGCGCATATTCTCCGGACGCGGCACCGCCACAGCAGGTTCCAAGGGTGCCTTCGTGAAGAAACAGATCCTCGCTGATGCCCGTGTCGGGATATTTCTCACCAAATGCATCGATGTGCTCATAGTGAACGGTGGCCTGTTTTCCGTCCAGCAGCCCCGCCTGCGCCAGAATGAAGGCCGCGGTATCCAGTCCGGCAATGTAGCGCCCGGCACGGGCAAATTTGCGCAACGCCGTCAGCAGCGCCTCGCTGGCAAAGGCTTCGGGGGTCCAGCTGCTGGACAGGACAACGATATCCGGATGCGCCTGCTTGAAGTCCCCAAGGGCCTGAACCGCGATCTCGACCCCATTGCTGGCGCGGCACAATCCGCCCTGCTCACTGACGAAAGACCAGTGAAACAGCTGCCGCCCGGCAAGGTAGTTTGCCGCGCGAAACGGGTCCAGAAATGCCATTGTGGCCGCCAGGTTGAAATGCGGCGTGACCAGAACCAGTACTTCGGTGACGGCGTTCTTCTTCTGCATGCGGCCACCATAGTTCAGCCGCGCGTGCACGACGAGCGGTTCATGCGAAAATCGTTACCGCTGGACAGACCAAAGAAAACGCAACGTAGTTTGAAGAACTGCGCGAGAATTGACACTGCATACATTGCCAACCTGCTCAGGACACCGTGAAATGGGTCAGAACCGATCCATCGCCCATGCCCAACCGGCGGCTGGGCCCCAGAACAGAAATTTTTCGGGTTTGGCGTCGTGCATACACTGAACCCGTTGCTTGAAAAGGAAAAACCAATGCCCCAATCCGCTGATGTCAATCGCCAGATCGTTCTGAACGAACGTCCCCAAGGCCGCCTGACCGATAACACCCTGCGGCTGGCAACCACGGACGTTCCCGTCGCCGGACCCGATCAAATGCTGGTGCGCACGGTCTATATGTCTCTGGACCCCTACATGCGCGGACGAATGAACGACGCCAAATCCTATGCCGAGCCGGTGGCCATCGGTGGGGTGATGACCGCCCAAGTGGTTGGCCAGGTCGTGACCTCCAACCTGGCTGGCTATGAAGTAGGCGATTATGTTCTGAATATGAGCGGCTGGCAGGACTACGCGGTTTCTGACGGGGCAGAGGTGATCAACCTGGGCAAAGACCCGCAGAATTCGTCCTGGGCCTTGGGCATCCTGGGCATGCCGGGCTACACCGCCTATGCTGGCCTGCTGAAGATCGGCGAGCCCAAGCCGGGTGAAACGGTTGTAGTTGCGGCGGCGGCAGGGCCGGTGGGCGCAACGGTGGGTCAGATCGCCAAGCTCAAGGGCTGCCGCGTTGTTGGCATTGCCGGCGGGGCAGAAAAATGTGCCCACATCGTTGATACGCTTGGCTTTGACGCATGCATCGACCACAAAGCTCCGGACTTTGCTGGACAACTGGCCGAAGCCTGTCCCGATGGGATCGATGTCTATTTCGAAAACGTGGGCGGCAAGGTGCTTTATGCAGTTCTGCCGCTGTTGAACCCGTTTGCTCGGATGCCGGTCTGCGGCATCGTGGCCTGGTACAACCTGCCCGGACTGCCCGAAGGCCCCGACATGGCACCCGCGATCATGGGCACCCTGCTGCGAATGAAGGTCAAGATGCAGGGCTTCATCATCTTCGACAGCTTCCCGCCCTCGGTCTATCAGGAGTTCCGCAAGGACATGATGGGTTGGATCGAAGACGGCTCCATCAAGTACAAGGAGCACATGGTCGACGGTTTGGAGAACGCCCCCGATGCCTTTGTCCAGCTTCTGGATGGCGGCAACTTCGGCAAGATGGTCGTCAACGTCGGTGCGTGATGATACCCCCCGGGGCCTGAAACAGGTCCCGGGGATCCCTCCGGGTCAGAACCGGCCGCAGTCGACTTTCATCTTGTCCCCGGTGATGGCCGAGCTGAGATCCGACGCATAGTAGAGCGCGGCCCGGCCGACCTCTTCGGGACCGACCCAACGCTTCAAGGCCGCCACATCGGTATAATTCTCGCGCTCGATCTCTTCGACCGGGCGCCCTTCGGCTTCGGATCGGCGCTGCAGGATGCGATCCATGTTTTCGCCGGACACGGCGCCGGGCATCAGGGCGTTGACACGAACATTCACCGGGCCCAGTTCGCGTGCCATGGTTTCGGTGATCCCGATCAGCGCGAATTTCGACGCCACATAGGCCGAGCGCATCGGATAGCCCTGGATCCCCATCAGCGATGACATGTTGATGATCGAGCCCGATTTCTGCGCGCTCATGATCCTGGCGGCCTCCTGCAGGCAGTACATCGCGCCCACAAGATTGATGTTCATGCATTGAACCCAGGCGTCCATGTCGACCTCGGCCACCGGGGCGATGGGCCCCGGCCCCCCTGCATTGTTCAGCAACACGTCAACCGTGCCGGTAATTTTCAGAGCTTCGGCGAACATCGCCCTGACCTGGGTCTGATCAGACACATCACAGGCAATCGCGTGGCCGCCGATCTCTGCGGCCACCCGTTGCAGCGGCTCCATCCGTCGACCGGTGACAACCACGGTTGCCCCCGCTGCGGCAAAAATCTTCGCCGTTGCCTCGCCAATGCCGCTGCCCCCGCCGGTGACAATGGCCAGTTTTCCGTCCAAACGTGCCGGATCGCTCATCTCTTCTAGTCCTCGTGAAAGTCGCGCCCCGGATCGAACAGGGGCAGATCGGGCTCGCGCCCCAGAATGAAATCCCCCATCAGCTTGCCGATATAGGGACCGATGGTGTAACCGCCGCGCACGCAGCCCAGAACAAAGGCATCCTCGACGCCGGGCAGTGCGCCCGCCAGCGGATAGAAATCGGGCACATTGGCCTCAAACCCCGTCCAGCTGCGCAGAACACGGGCCTTGGCCAACGCAGGCAACGCAAATTGTGCTAGCGCCATGTTCGGCTTCACGGTTTCGGCCATGACCTCCCCGCGGCCTTCTTGGGGGGTGCCACGGCCCTGCCAGCCTCCGCCCACCAGAACCGTGCCATTCGCCTTCTGCTTCATCGTCAACAGCCCGGTTGCATGGCCGATCACCGTCGAGGTCAGAGGCAGCATACGCTCGGTCACAGACACCGTATTGATCCGCGCGTTCACCGGCAGGTCGACCCCCAGCATCGCCGCCACGGGTTTCAGCCACGCCCCCGCCGCCAGTAGCAGCCGGGTCGCCCAGATGGACCCTTGCGCCGTGGTCAGTTCAAAGCCTTGGGCATTTCGCGCAACTGCCGTCACCGGGCAGCCTTCGCGATAAGGCACGACCGCGTCCTGCAGACGGCCGCGGAAATACTGGCCCGTGAGCGAGGAATTGGCATAGCCATCTTCGGGACAGTAGCTGGCTGCCAGCACCTTATGCGTCAGGTTCGGCTCTGCCGCCCGCAGCGCATTGTTCGACACGAAGGTGATCGGCGCTCCGGCCTCGGCCTTCAGTTTTTGCCGTTCGTGCAGCAGCTCCACCTCACGTTCGGTGAAGGCCAGCGTGTACCCCCCGGTCTTTCGGAACCCGACGGCGTCGCCCATGGCCTCCCACTCATGATGGCCGCGCAAGGCGTAGGGCATCAACTTGACGCGCTTGATCTGCAGGGACAGCGTCCCCGCATTGACGCCAGAGGCCCCCTGCCCCAGATCCCCCTGATCCAGCACAATGGGCCGCATGCCGCCCGCCGCCATCTGCAACGCGCTGGCACAGCCCATGATGCCGCCGCCGATGATCGCGATATCGTAGTGGTCAGTCATAGCGGTGCAGGTTTCGGAATTGGCAGATCATTATAGTCGAAATCCCCGGCCAAGGCGCTGGCGGGCACCGGGCGCAGCGGCGGGCGCGGCGTGGGCGGTGGGATGTCACCCTCTGGCCGGTCGTGCGCCGCGGCGATCATCCGGGCGATCGCGGTCTGGCAGTATTTGCCCCCACACGGGCCCATCCCGGCCCGCAAACCGGATTTCACCGCATTGGTGCTGCCCGCGCCCGAGGCGACCTCAGCCAGGATGTCCGATTGCTTCAAGCTCTCACAGCGGCAAACAACGGTGTCCGGCGTGGTAAGCGAAGACAGACCCGAACGCGGCTGGCTGAGCTTTGTCATCGCCAGACCGAACCGGGCCGCGCGCGCATAGGATTGCTGCAATTCGGCGATCGCCCCGGCCGTGTCAGCGCCCAGGTGGCGGGCGGCGTTCAAACCGGCCATCTTACCCTGTATCTCTGCCGCCGCAGCACCGCGAATGCCCGCGCCATCGCCACAAAGGAACAGGTTGTCGATCTGGGTTCTGCCGTCTGCACCGACCTCAGGCACCCATCCCCCCAGCTCGGGGCGCAGATGCAGCGGCAGCCCCGCCAGCTGCGCGGCTTCGACATTGGGGATCAGCCCGTGCCCCAGGCAAAGGCTGTCCGCCTCAATCCCGCGCTCTCCGCCAATGGGCTCCCAGTTCCGGTCCAGCTTGCGGACGGACACACCGCTCACGGACCCTTGGCCCTGCGCTGCCGTTACCGAATGCCCCCACAACAGCGGCACACCGGCCAGCATCAGATCCGCCACCCAAAGCGCGCCGCGCGCCAGAAGGTCCGGTCGGCCCCGCATTGCTGGCAAGACCCCCAGCCAATCGCGGCGGGTGTTGGGGGTGACCACTGCCGCGACCTGCCCGCCAAGGCGCCGGATCTCACTGGCGACAAAGAACACAAGCGGACCTGTGCCGCTGACAACGGTACGGTTTCCGGGCAGCAACAAATCCCGTTTGAAGAGCGCGGTTGCCCCCGCCAGACCAATAACGCCCGGCGTGGTCCAGCCCGGTATGGGCTGAACGAACTCGCGCGCGCCCGGTGACAGGATCAGCGCCTTTGCCATGACCTTCGCGGTCTGCCCGTCGGTCAAAGTGTGTACGTCCCACCCTGCGCTCTGGCGCTCGATCTGCCAGACCCGCGTATTGCCCTGATGGTGCACATCGCTGTCACGGACCGCCGCGCGCAGGGCCTTCCCTGCGCGGCTCTCCGGGGTTGCCGGGGCGCTGAGGATCGCGGCGCTTTTGGCCCGCCAGACCTGACCACCGGGCGCAGGCTGTTCGTCCAGCAACAGGACCCGGAACCCATGTTTCGCGGCGCTCAAGGCGGCATTGGCCCCGGCAGGACCAGCACCGATCACGGCGATATCATAGCTTTCGGTCATGGTGCCGACACTTTCAGGGACTGCACCACCAGACCGTCCCGAACGGCCTCGCAACAGCTTTCAACCAGACCTCCGTCAATCCGCACGACGCATTCCTGACACAGCCCCATGCAACAGAAGGCGCCGCGCGGGGCGTCATCCTGTGGTGCATCGCGCAGATGCAGGTGCCCCGCGCGCATCAAAGCCACCGCAATGGTGTCCCCGACATGCGCGCGGACCGGCATCCCGTCGAAGGTGAACTCCACCTCCGCCGCGCGCCGGATCTGTTGCGATTGGTCTGGCACCAGTCGGATCATACGTAGCTGATCCCCAGCTGATCGAAGGTGCGCTTGATCTTGTCTATATCGGCCTCGGCCAGCGGCAGAACCGGATCACGCGGCACGCCCGCGGGTTGGCCGATCAGGTTCAGCGCCGCCTTGAAGGACGCAGGCCACGTGCCCGTCCCCATCAGCAGCTCATACAGCACCGTCAGTTGGTAATGCGCCTTGCGATAGGTGTCATCCGGGGCGGTGGTCCCGACCTTTGCCATGTCTTTGGGCAGCAGATCGGTGAATTCGGGGCCCGTTGCAATGAAGCCTTTCGCCCCCAGCCCGAACGCCGGCATGATGTAATGGCACGGGCCGGTCATCACCGACATCTTGTCGCCCAGACGCTGCAACAGATGGGTGTGGTAGAAGAAATCGCGCTGGCTTTCCTTGATGCCGATGACATTGTGGGCGTTCAGCAATCTTTCCGTCTGATCCACAGTCAGCGAGAACCCCATACGGCGGGGCGAATTGTAAAGGACCAGCGGCTTGTCCGTGGCGGCAGAGACCTTGTCAAAGCGGGCCATCAGCTCGGCCTCGGACGCCTTCAGCACATAGGTCTGCGGCATGGACAGCAGCACGTCGGCGCCATTGTCCTCGGCCGCGCGGACATAGGCCAGAGAGGCGTCGATTGTTGGCGCAGAGATGCCCATCATGATCGGCACCCGCCCCTTGGACGTGTCTTTGGCCAGCCGCACCAGACGCCCGCGCTCTTCTGCGGACAAGGCCCAGCTTTCACCGTTGTCACCGGCGATACAGACACAGGTCGCGCCCCGGCTCAGCAGGAATTCGAAGAGGTCGACAAAAGCGTCTTCCATGATGTTGCCCTTCTCATCAAAGGGCGTCGCGATTGCAGGGACGTAGCCGTGCAGGTCTTCTTTCTTCATCTCAGTCCTCGTCAGTCGGGAAGCGCACAGGTGAACACGCCACCGTGCTGCGCATCCGTGATGTATAGAAGGTGATCGTCATCGGGGTGGAAGGTGACCGAAGTGGTCCACAGACCCTGCGGCAGCCGGACTTCGGCAATCGCGTCCCCCAGCGCATCAAACACATAGGCGCGGCCCGCCTGAGCTTGCGCCACGGCCAGCCACCCCTTTGAATTGGTCGCCAGCCCGTCCGGACCCAGGCCGCCGGACAGCTGCAGGAAGGTGCCGACCATGGGCTGCCCTGTCTCCGGCAGGCGGGAGGAGAACCGCCAGACCTGATTGGCGCGTGTCGCCGCCACATAGACCCAGGCCCCGTCCGGCGAGGTGCAGATACCATTGGAATAAGGCACACACTCCAGCAGCAGACGCAGGTCGCCCGCTGGCGTCAGGCAGTATACCCGACCGGTCGGATCACTAAAGGATGTTCGCCCGCTGTCGGTGAACCAAAGCGTTCCATCCGGCCCATAGCACATGTCAGACAGGCCCAGAAACGGCTGTCCGTCCAAACCGGTGCTCAGAACCCGGAAGCCGTCGTGCCCGTCCAGTTCAATCAATCCATGCCGATAGTCCACGGCGATACGGCGCCTATCCGGCGCGATCCGCATGGAATGTGGCTCTCCGTCGATCTGATGCGCCACGGTCCACTCCCCCTCTGGCGACACGCGAAACACGCGGCCATAGGGAACATCGGACAGCCAGAGCATCCGTTCATCATCAAAGAACGCGCCCTCCAGGAAGGAGTGCATCGCCTGGCCCGGCCGGGTCATCTTGGCCCAGGGCGACGGCTCGCCGGTATGGCGCAGGGCGTCGGGCAACGTGGTGAAAGGCTGGGCCGTCAGGATCGGGGCATCACGCATCATTTGATCACGCCTTGGTCTGAAAGCTCCTGAATACGCTCCGGCTCCATCCCCAGAGCGCTGAGGATGTCATGGCTGTCCTCTCCATGTCGGGGCGGCGCCTTGGTCAAAGCGGGCCCACCTTGGGTCATGCGGAACGCAGTCAGGGGCAACGTTACCGCAGGCATCTTCTGGAAGTACCCTCGGTCCGCCAGCTGCGGGTTCTGAACCGCCTGCGTCAGATCCTGCACAGGGGCGGCTGGCAGGTCTGCTTGCCGCAAAAGATCCATCCACTCTGCGGTCGTGCGGGACGCAAAGGCCTGCACAAGATCTCTGCGCGCCTGCTCAGGCAGAGCCCAGACATCCGGCCAATCCTCGACATCGGCCAAGCCAGGAGCCGACAGAGCCAGGTCATCCAACAGCCGCGCCAGTGTGCGATACTGATGCGGACGAAACGCGCCCAGCATCAGGCGTCCATCAGCGGTGTCATAGGCGGCAATGCCCGGCTCCTTGGCCCTCTGGACTTGGCTGGGGTGCAGTGCCGCCGCCGCTTCGGGCGACATCATCTGCATCGCAACTTCCAGCATCGAAACGCTGATATGGCATCCCCGCCCGGTCCGGGCCCGCTGCAGCAGCGCTGATGTTACGGCAAAGGCGGCTGAATACCCGGTGCTGTAGTCAATGAAGGACACACCGGGCTTGACGCCGCCGCATTGCCCGATGGTGCCGCTGATCGCCTGAATCACATTGTCATAGGCACCCGCTTCGGCGTCCGGCCCGGTGTCGCCATATCCTGTGATCGAACAATGGATCAGTTGCGGGTTGAGCTTGTTGAGCGCCTCATACCCCAGCCCCAGACGCTCCAACGCGCCGGTGCGATAGTTTTCCACCAGAACATCCGCTCGGCGCACCAGATCCAACATGACCTTCCGCCCCTCCGGGGTTTTCAGATCCAGCGCCAGCGCACGCTTGTTGCCACCCTGCACCTGATAGTTCAGGCCAAGCCCCTGTGCGTTGGCGTCGGCATCCGGCCCCCGCCCCCGCGCGCAGTCGGGATCAGAGGGCGATTCGATCTTGATGACATCCGCCCCCAGCAACGCCAGCTGATAGGTGCAGAACGGCCCCGCCAGAACATGCGTGACGTCCAGTACAGTCAGATTGTCGAGCGCGCCTGCCATGGTTTTTGCCATTCCACCTGTGTGCCGCCTTCAACGCCCCTTGCGCTTTGCAGCTTCGTCTAATATACAAAACACCGTTCCGTATGCAAGACGATATCTACATGACCTATGTTCTGCACCGCTCCCTGAATACCTCCCTCCCCCACGCCGTCGGCGGCGAGGGAAACTACCTGATTGATGAGACCGGCAAGCGCTATCTGGACGCGTGCGGCGGCGCGGCGGTGTCCTGCCTGGGTCACGACGATGCGCGGGTGCGTGATGCCATCAAGGCCCAGCTGGACAAGGTGTCCTTTGCGCATACCGGCAGCTTCACCAACGCCCCGGCCGAAGAGCTGGCCGAGTTTCTGGTCAAACGAGCGCCCAAGGGCACCGGCGCAGGCCGTGTCATGTATCTGGGCAGCGGATCCGAAGCGATGGAAGCCGCGCTCAAGCTGGCCCGTCAGTACCATCTGGAACGGAATGAACCGTCGCGCACGCGCATCATCGCCCGCGCGCCTTCTTATCATGGCAACACGCTGGGCGCGCTGGCAACAGGTGGACACGCCGGACGGCGGGCCCCATTCCAGCCGCTGTTGATGGAGGTCGATCACATCGACGCCGCATATGACTACCGGTTGCGTCACGACGATGAAACCGAAGCCGACTTTGCCCTGCGCATGGCCAACCTGCTGGACGCCCGCATCCAGGAGATCGGCGCGGAGAACGTGATGGCCTTTGTCGCGGAACCGGTGGTTGGGGCCTCTCTGGGCACGCAACCCGCGCCCAAAGGTTACTTCCAGCGCATCCGCGAGATCTGTGATGAACATGGCGTGCTCTACATTGCGGATGAGGTCATGTGCGGCATGGGGCGCACCGGCACGCTGTTCGCGCTGGAGCAGGAGGGCGTTGCTGCTGACATCACCACCATGGCCAAGGGCCTGGGTGCCGGATACCAGCCGATCGCCGCTGTCATGGCGGCGGAGAAGGTGGTGAACACCATCGCCGAAAACAGCGGCACATTGTGGAACGGGCACACCTATATGTCCCATGCCATCGCCACGTCGGGGGCGCTGGCCGTCCAGACCGTGATCGAAGAGGACAAGCTGCTGGACAACGTCCGGGCGCGCGGCGAACAGCTGGCGGCGGGTCTGCACAAAACCTTCGGCCAGCATCCACACGTGGGTGACATTCGCGGGCGGGGGCTGTTCTGGACCATTGAACTGGTTGCGGACAAGGACACCAAGACCCCCTTCCCGGCGGCAAAGAAGCTCGCCCCCCGCATTCAGGCGGAAGCGCAGGCGCTTGGCATGATGTGCTACCCGGCCCAAGGCTGTGCCGATGGGACAGCCGGGGATCATGTCCTGCTTGCGCCCTCTTATACTTCGACACCGGAAGAGATTGACCTGATCGTCGATCTTCTGGCCCAAGCTGTTACCACCGCGCTGGAGGCCTGACATGGGCAAGAAGACCATCCTGACCGCCGCCATCACCGGCAACCTGATGACGCCTGAGATCAGCCCGCACCTGCCCGTCACGCCCGAGCAGATTGCGCAACAGGCGCTGGACGCGGCAAAGGCCGGAGCCTCAATTGTTCATTTGCATGTGCGCGATCCGGAGACCGCCAAGGGCTCAATGCGGATGGACCTCTACCGGGAACTGGTGGAGCGGATCCGTGAACAGAACGAAGATATCATCCTGAACCTGACCACCGGCGAGGGCGGGCGGTTCGTGCCCTCCGATGACGACCCGCAAATCGCCGCACAGGGCTCGACCCTGTGTGCGCCAGAAAAGCGGGTTGCCCATGTTGAAGAGCTGCGGCCCGAAATCTGCACGCTTGATTTCAATACGATGTGGTCAGGACAGGCCAGCGTCATAAACAGCCCCCGCAATGTCGAGATCATGGCAAATCGCATCTATGCGGCAGGTGTGACCCCCGAGATCGAAATCTTCGATTCCGGCGACTTGCATATGGTCAAGGATTTCGTGGCGCGTGGCGTGCTGAAGACGCCCCTGATGGTTCAAATGGTGCTGGGCGTCCGCTTCGGGGCCGTGGCCAACCCGGAAACCATGGCCTTTCTGGCAAGCCAGCTGCCTGCCGGGACGGAATGGGCAGGTTTCGGGATCGGACGGATGGCCTTTCCGATGCTGGCCCAGGCGTTCCTGTTGGGCGGTCACTGCCGCATCGGCATGGAAGACACCGCCTATATCCGGAAGGGCGAGCACTGCACCTCCAATGCGCAGCTGGTCGAAAAAGCGGTTTCAATCATTGATCACCTGGGCGGGGCCATCGCCTCTCCTGACGACGCCCGCGCCATTCTGGGCCTGAACACATGACCGAGGACATCATGACAGACATTCCCGTAATCGAAGGGATCTCCATCGCTGACCTGCACCGTGATCCCACGGGGATTTATGCCCGCCTGCGTCGCGAAGCACCGGTGGCGCTGATGAAGTCGACCGGCCGTGTCCTGCTGACCAAAGCCGAAGATGTGCGCCGGGCCAAGGAAGATCTGGACGCCTTTACGTCCGAAGATACGACCACCCCGGCAGAACGCGCATTTCAGGCAACGTCGATGATGCGCAAGGACGGGGCCCAGCACCGGGCTGAACGCATGGCGATGGCGCCGGGCCTGTCGGCGGGCAAGATCAAGACCACCTGGCGTGCCTTGTCGGAACGGCTGACCGGGGAATACCTGGACAAGCTGGCCGGTGCCGATCGGGCGGAACTGTTTACCGAGCTGGCCGCGCCCTACGCTGGTGCGATCCTGGGCGAGGTTCTGGGCCTGCACGGCGCAAGCGCCGATGATGTGGTCCGTTGGAGCCAGGTCCTGATCGACGGAGCAGGAAACGTTGCGGGCGACGAAGAAGTCTTTGCCCGCTCCGACGCGGTGAACGACGAAATCAACGCGCTGATCGATGAGAACATGGCGCGTTTCCGGACGAACCCGGATGACAGCGTGCTGAGCGCGATGACCAACGCCAAGGCCCCGCTGGATCTGGAGCGGATCCGCTGCAATATCAAGGTGGCCATCGGTGGCGGCGTCAACGAACCGCGTGATGCCCTGCTGACCGCCATCTTTGGCCTGCTGACCAACCCCGATCAGCGTGATGCGGCCGTGGCGGATCCGGCGCTTATGGCGCGCGCCTTCGAAGAGGGAATCCGCTGGGTCGCCCCGATCCAGACCAGCCCGCGCAAAACGCTGAAGCCCGTGGTGATGAGCGGGATTGAACTGCCTGCGGGGACACGCGTTTCAACCATCCAGGCCTCGGCCAATCATGACGAGGATCTGTATGAGCATCCGGAGAGGTTTGACATCTTCCGCAGCGAAGAACGGCATTTTTCCTTCGGCAACGGATCGCATTTCTGCATGGGCACCCACCTGTCACGGATGAGCGTGGCTCAGGTGATGCTGCCCGCCCTGTTCGAACGCTTCCCGAACATGGCGCTGGTCGATGCTGATGCGGTGGAATGGTACGGGTTTACCTTCCGCGGACCGTTGTCTTTGGACGTGACCCTGTGAACCGCCTAGGTGCCCGTATACCCCAATTCGCGCGAGATCTGCAGCGCCGTGGCCTGGGTTTCGGGTACATAGAAGCCGTCAATCCGGTCAAAATCAAAGCCGGTATCCGGTCCCGAAATATTCACACAGGCAACGATCTTGCCGCCGTTGTCGCGCACCGGAACCGCCACGCTGGAGCCACCGGGATCCCGGAACCCCTGCGAAAAGACGAAACCCGTTTCGCGCACGTCCTGGACACGCTGGCGCAGTGCTTCAAAGCTGGTAGGCGTATGTTCGGTGAAGGGCGTCATCTCGATATCGGCGCAGAAGGCCTGCAGTTCCGCATCAGTGCGGTCGCCCAGAAGGCACCAGCCAATGGCCGAGGCATAGGCCTGGGTCCGCGTGCCCGTGACCATGCTGGAGACAAAGCCGCTGCGGGCCTGATGGCTGCCCAGATAGAGCACGTCGTGCCCCTCCAGCACGCTGAGGTGCGCGCCGACGCCGGTCTTGTCGCGCAGCGCGGACAGGAAGGGCCGCGCAATGGCGGTGATCGGCTGTTGGTTGAGGTAGGCAAACCCCAGGTTCAGAACCCGAGCGCCCAGCGTATAGGTGTTCTTCTGCTCGGCCTCTTTCAGGAAATCCATCTGTCGCAGGGTATAGACAAGGCGAAAGGCGGACGACCGGCTCAGCTCCATGGCGCGGGCAATCTCGCTCAGCGACATTGGATGATCCGCAGCGCCCAGAATCTCCAGCACGCGCAGGCCGCGATGCAGGCCCGGGACAAAATACACACCATGGTTCGGGGATTCAGACATTCCTGGCTCGACTATTCTCGACTTCTTTTTCAGTCGTTTTACATGCAAAACACCTCATATGCAATGGAGGAAACACGATGACGCAGGAGCACGGGCAGAACGCGTTGCTGCCCACGAACGAAGACACCTGTGGGCCCTATTTCCCGATCTATTTCCGGGATGAAAGCCTGGAGGATCTGACCCGCATCGACCCCGGCGTTCTGGCTGGAGCGTCCGGTCAGCACATCATCCTGCGCGGGCGGGTGCTGGACCGGCATGGTGATCTGGCCAATGGCGTAGTGATGGAGTTCTGGCAGGCGAACGCCAAGGGCGTCTATCGCAATCCCTCCAGCGCCGGACATCCGGATATTGATCCCTGGTTCGATGGCTATGGGCGCCTTAGGTCGGATACCGGAGCGTACAAGTTCCGCACCATCATGCCCGGCGCCAGTGCAGATCGCGCCCCCAACATCACGGTCACGATCTTCTCGGACGGGATCAACCGGATCGTGACGCAGATCTTCTTTGCCGATCAGCCCGGCAATGACACCGATCCCTTGCTGTCCGCACTGGATGAAGCCGACCGGCCCAAGCTGATCGCGCGTCACGACGGGCGCACGGTGGACGGGGCCGAGGTTTACCTGCTGGACATCATCATGGCCGGTGACGGCGAAACCCCGTTTTTTGACGACTTCGAAAGCTGAGAGGAGGAGGTCAAGATGACCAAGCTAGGACGCCAAATCGGCATCGGGCCGACCGACAACACCTCGGATCAGCGCACGCCGCGCCAACGGCTGCGGCTGATCCCGGAAAGCGCACGAGAAAGCTTTGTGCCCTATGTGCCCGCCCGCTACACCACCCGCGCCCATGAATGGGATCTGACGCGGATCTCCCCGGATCGGCCGCGTGCCGACGGATCCCCCATCGAAGTGACGGGCACCGTTCGCACTGAAAGCGGGGCCCCGGTGCGCAACGGCCTGATCGAGATCTGGAACGCCAATCACTATGGCCGTTATCGCCATGTCGAAGACGGCTCTGGCCTGCCGCTGGATGAAAATTTCTTTGGCATGGGCCGCGTGCTGACCGATGAAAACGGCACCTACAAGTTCTGGACGATCAGCCCAGGTGCCTATCTGGCACGCCCCGACATCGGGCGCTGGCGCCCGAAGCACATCCACCTGTCTGTCAGCGGCGGATCATCCCGCCTGATCACTCAGATGTACTTCCCGGGTGAGCCGAACAACGCCTCGGATCCGATGGCAATCCTGATGGGCGACGCGTTCGAGCGCAATCTGGGCAAGCCCTATGAAACCCCCGACATCGATGTGGATCAGGGGTTCCGCTTCGACATCGTGGTCGGCGGAAGGAATGCCACGTTCTTTGAATAGTCCTGCAACGTCTCAAGGCCGTGGTTTGCCCCGGCCTTGAGAACACTGTGGGTCAGCCTGCATCGTCCCCTTGCAGCAACTTGCCGGGGTTCATGATCCCCTGCGGATCGAAGCTGTGTTTCAGGATCTGCATCATCCGGTATTCGACATCGCTTTTCTGCCGACGCATCCGGTCCACAAAAACCGATCCGACCCCATGTTCGGCCACGATCGATCCCCCAAGGCTCCAGATCAACGCATCCACCTGCGCATAGATCGGTGAGCTGACCTCATCGGCGCGGGCTTCGGTTGGGAAAACGCTGTAGTGGATGTTGCCGTCGCCCACATGACCCACCGCATAGCAGATCGCGTCGGCATCAATTGCACGGACCTCAACTTCTGCACATTCCAGAAACTCCACCATACGGTGCACCGGAACCGAAACGTCCCATTTCAGCATGGGGCGCTGGAAGTATTGATGCGGGATCATCTGCTCGCGAATTTCCCACAGGTTCTGCTCTTGCGCCAAGGATTGCGACAGCACCGCATCGCTCAGGATCCCCTGCTCAAACCCGGCTTCAAATAGCTCCAACAAGGGCGCGCTGACATCGTCACGCCCGGCGAACTTCAGCAGCAGATACCAATCGGCCCGCGTCTCAAGTGGGCGCTGCAGATCGGGGTAACGCAGCAACGCTTTTTCGACCCCAAGACCCGGCAGCAGTTCAAAGGCCACTAGCTGCTGCCCGCCCATGTCCCGCGCCATGTCAAAGAACTCGCCAAGCCGGCTCATGTCATCCAAAACTGCCATCATGGACTGGCTCACCGGTTGGCGCGGATGCAGCTTGAACACCAACCGGGTGATGACGCCCAAAGTGCCTTCGGACCCAATGAACAGGTGCTTCAGGTCATAACCGGAGTTGTCCTTGATCAGGCTACGTAGGCCGTTCCAAACCGTGCCGTCCGGCAGCACGACCTCCAGCCCCAGTACCTGTTCGCGGGTTGTCCCGTAGCGCAGCACGTTCAGCCCGCCACCATTGGTGGCCACCGCACCGCCCACCGTGGCGGTCCCGCGCGCACCCCAATCGGGCGCAAAGACGCGGTTCGCCTCAGCCGCGGCATCCTGCAGGGTCTGCATCAGCACCCCCGCTTCGACCGTTGCAGTGTTTGCTGCCGCGTTCACCTCGATCAAACGGTTCATCCGGGACAACGACAGCAGCACTGCACTTTGCCCGCTCAGCGGAACCGCCATGCCGCAGACGTTGGTATTGCCCCCTTGCGGCACAATCGCGATCCCATGGGCCGCGCAGAACCGGACCAGATCCGAAACCTGTTCGGTTGTCGCCGGGCGGGCGATCAGCAAGCAGGCGGTTTCAGTGCCCAGGATATCCTGCAGGAAATGCGCGCCATCTTCGGGCAGAAGCCATCCATCGGGTCCTAGCAGCTCTTTCAACTGCGCCAGAGTGTCCGCCATCATGGCCTCCTGATGTATGCTTGCAAGTTTCAGTCTTCGATACTGACCGAGGCACCGGGATCTTCAGGCGTGCGCCGGGACAGGAACCATGCCGTTGTGACCGCCGCCAGGACAAACAGGATCAGCGCGATCGGGTAGTTCACGATCTGCGTCCAATCCCCATTCATCAGGGCCAGGCTTTGCGACAGGGATACTTCGAAGCGGGGGCCAAGAAAGAAGGAGATGATGAAGATCACCACCGAATATCCGTAGCTGGTCATCAGATATCCCAGCCCCGCAAAGATCAGCATGACCGCCACGCCGAAGATGCCACCGGTCGCCATCGAAACACCGACAATGCACAGCAGCAGCGCAGAGGCGAAGATGATGGATTCCGGCGCCGAGACAACCTTGACCCAGAACCGCAGACCCGCCTGCCCGACCCAGAGGTTCAGGATATTGGCCATGATCATCGCGCCGAACAGGCCATAGATCAGCCGGCCCTGGTCCTGAAACAGCAGCGGACCGGGTTGGATCCCGTGGATCATGAAGGCACTGATGATCAAAGCGGCGCCAACGCTGCCCGGGATGCCAAGTGTCAGCAGCGGTATGAGGTTTGACCCGACCACCGCCGAGTTCGCGGATTCAGCCGCAGCAATCCCGTGCAGGTTGCCCTTGCCGAAGGTTTCGGGTTCTTTCGACGTGCTCTTTGCCGTTGCATAGGACATGAACGCCGCAGCCGTGGACCCGATACCGGGCAGTGCCCCAAGGATGGTGCCAATCACCGCGCCGCGCAGCATGGTAAAGCGACAGGCCCAATATTCCGCCCATGTCACCCGCCGGTCGTTCGGATCGCCGGTATCACGGACCTCAATGGCGCCTTTCATCTCTCCCTGGATCTGGGACAGGCGGCGCAGGATCTCGGAGATGGCCAGCATCCCGATGGCAACCGAGGCCAGCGGCAGCCCGTCAAACAGCTCCCAATACCCGAACAACAGGCGCGGCGTGTAATTCTCGGGGTCGCTGCCGATCATCGCACAGAGCAGACCCAGCGCGGCGGCAATCACCCCTTTGATCAGCGAATTGCCAATCAGGCCGGACAGCACGGCAAAGGCAAAGATCATCAGGGCAAAGACTTCGACCGGGCCCATCCGCAGGGCCAGCACGGCCAGGGGCGCCGATACGGTGATCAGCACCAGATCGCTGAACGTGTCGCCGGTCACAGAAGAGAACAAAGCCATCTTGGTGGCCTTCAGCGGCTTGCCGTCCCGCGCCAGCGGATAGCCGTCCATTGCGGTTGCCGCAGCGTCCGGTGTGCCGGGCGTGTTCATCAGCACCGCCGGCACGGCCCCGCCGACCAAGCCGCCCTTGTTGACCCCTACAAGGAACGCAATGGCGGGCAATGGGTCCAGGCCGAAGGTGAACGGAATGGCAATCGCCATGGCCATGACCGGGCCGATCCCGGGCACCGCGCCGACGAACTGCCCGACGACAACACCAAACAGGACAAAGAGCAGGTTCCACAGCGTGAAGGCGTCGGCAAAGCCTGCAAGTATCGTAGCCAGATCAACCATCCGTCATTCCCTTCAGGGCAGCGCCCGTTCCAGCACATAAGCCACCAGCCACCAGATCCCGGCCGGCAGCCCGACCACTCCCAACAGCAACCAAAAGGGCCGACGCTCACCAATCAGCAGCATCACAGCCAGCGCCAGAACCGGAGCCGCGTAAACAAACCCCACATAGGACATCAGCAGCAGCCCGGCGGCCAGCAGGGTGAAATAGAGCCCGGCGAACATCATCTCGCGAGTGTTCTGTACACGGTGGGCGGTGGGTTTCAGCATCAGCAGGGCCCCGCAGATCGACAGCACCACTGCGATGGCATTCGGCACGGTGCTGGGCATCAGCCACGCGCCGTCCGCGACTTCCACGTATTTGGGGATGATCACAAAATAGAGCAGCACACCAAACAGCAGGAAAAAGCCGCCCGTCGCCCGATCTGCGGTCGTTTTCATGTTCATACCCCCCTCAAAAAGAACGCCCGCCAACATCAGGTGGCGGGCGCATCTGCCGGTTTATTCGCCGAACAGGACCTTCACGTTCTCAACACCGTCGAACATCATCTTCTTGGTGCCCTCGGGGCCAAGGTTCAACGGGTTCGATACGGCGGCGTTCTGGATGACCTTTGCCACCTCGTCCGAGTTGATGGCATTGTCCAGCGCCTGGGTCAGCGCAGCCAGCGCCGCCGGGTCGGTTCCTGCGGTGGTCGCGAAGAAATAGTAGGGATCCACATAGGCACCATAACCGGATTCGCGCACGGTCGGCGTTTCGGGCGAATAGTCATGGCGCGCATCATTCGCCACCGCGATCATCTTGAAATCGCCCGATTCCAGATACTTGATATGGGTTCCGGAGGAGAAGCCGGCCATGACCTGACCACCCAGCAACAGCTTCTGGGTCTCGGCCTCCCCCTTGGTCGAGACGAACCGGAAGCCCGCGTCCGCTTCGCGGTTGACCACTTCCATCAACAGCTTCTGCGGCGGCGCCCCAAACCCGATGGCCAGACCGTCGTTCTCCTTGGAATGCTCAACCATCTCCGCCAGCGTATTGAAGGGGGCGTCGGCGCGGGCGATCAGCGCCAGCTGCGCGCGCGATGCAGTGCCCAGGTAATCAAAGCTGTTCAAGTCGAACGGCAGCTGATCACCACGCTTCACCAGGTTCACCATGATCGGCATGTTCACGCCCAGCCCGATGACCGTGCCCCGCGGCGGCATCTTGGAAATGCCGGTGAACATGGCGACACCGCCACCGCCGGTCTTGTTTTCCGCGATGATGTTCCACCCTGTCTGGTCCTTCATCACCTTTGCGATAACGCGACCGATGGTGTCGGTGGAACCACCCGCGCCAAACCCGATCTGCAGCTTCAGCGTCCCGCTGGGCTTCCATTCCTCGGCATTCACGGCACTGGCCAGCGCCAGAACAGCACCCGCAAGGGCACCTGCAAGCTTCAATCCAAACTTCATGTTCCTACCTCCTCAGGGAAACTCTGTGTTGCGGGGGTCGACCCAACCGGCTCGACATCATTCAATTCGGCCGCAGCGCCATTGGCGGCGCGTTCGATGCGCAGGCACATCTCAAGGAACTGCAGCTGTTCTTCCGGCGACAGCGCCTGGTCGATGGCATTGGACAGATGCGCCACACGGGGCAGCAGGGCCTGCTGCTTGGCCCGACCGCCATCGGTCAGAAAGAACAGGCGGGTCCGACGGTCGGTCGTCGAAGGCCGGGTGCCGATCAGACCCTGATCCAGCATCTCCTTCAGCGCTCGGCTGACCTGTGCCTGCTCCATGCGGGAGTATTCGATCAGCTCTTTCTGGGTCGCCTCTTCGACCTCGGACAGCCCCATGACGATCCGCCAGGACACCAGCCGGATCCCCTCCTCGCGGGCGACAACTGTAGTGACCTGGGACCGGAGCGAGCGGGCCAGCCGATACACCGCGACAGCCAACAGGCTGACGCCCTGCGGCACGTGGCCCAGTTCGATGCCCTTCAAGCGACGGTTCAAGCCCATACGCGATTCCTCCCACTTTGTTTTATAATTCAAACCTTGTTTTATATGCAATACAAATTTATGACTTGTCATGGAATACGGTTGACGCAGCAGCGCCCGGACTGCGGGCCGCGGTGCCCTGACCGCAGCAGAACATCACGATGGGGAGGATCCCGGATGACCTTCAGAAACGTATTGGTTGCCTACAATGGCGGCGCAGGTTCCGCTGCCGCGCTGGAGTTCGCGCTCTGGCTGGCCGAACAGCATGAGGCGCATCTGACCGGAATCCTCGCGCATGGCGCATCGCAATTCACCCAGAAGATCCCCGCCTGGCTGACCAAATCGCTGAAATCCTCGCTGACCGACATCATGGATGACCGGATCGCTGAACTGACCCGGGCCTTCCAAACAGCGACCGAAGGTCGGATCCCCCCGGAACGTCTGCACTGGCTGGATGTCCGCGAAGAGCCCGATCAGGCGGTGGCGCGATTTGCCCGGCTGTATGACCTGACTATCGTCGGCCAGTATGAAAACCTGCTGGGCGCCGATGAGCTGGTGTTGCACCCTGACCGCATCGCCTATGCCAGCGGCCGCCCGACCCTGCTGATCCCGCGCGACATGGACATGGCACAGGCGCAGTCCGACACCGCCGTGGTTGCCTGGGATGGCGGACGGCGGGCGGCGCGGGCCTTCTTTGATGCGATGCCGATCCTGCGACGGCGCAAGCGGGTGATCCTGGCCACCATTGATCAGGGCCGCAGCGGCAATGCGCTTGTCAGCCCCGACAACCTGGCGCGGATCCTTGGGCGGCATGAGCTGCCACTGGAACACCGCATTCTGGAACCCGCCGGATCCACCGCCGCCACGCTGCTCAAACTCTGCCAGCAGGAAAACGCCTCGCCCCTGGTGATGGGCGCCTATGAGCACTCCCGCTGGTCCGAAGACCTGATGGGCGGCGTGACCCAGGAGATGACCCAGACGCTGAGCGTGCCGATTCTGATGTCCCACTGATCAAGCGGAAGACCCCGATGCCCAAGAAGATCCTTTTCATCATGTGTGACCAGCTGCGCCACGACTACCTGGCCTGCGCCGGACACCCGACAATCCGCACCCCCAACATTGATGCGCTGGCGGCGCGCGGTGTGCGATATGACCGCGCCTATGTTCAATCGACGATCTGTGGCCCCAGCCGGATGAGCTTTTACACCGGACGCTATGTCCGCTCGCATGGTTCCTACTGGAACGAACATCCGTTGCGGGTCGGTGAAATGACGCTCGGCGACCACCTGCGCCCGCTTGGCACCCGCACGGTTCTATGCGGCAAGACCCATATGACCGCAGATGTCGAAGGCATGGCGCGGCTGGGGATCGATGCCTCCACCGGCATAGGCGCGCTGGTGGCGGAATGCGGGTTCGAGATCTGGGACCGCAACGACGGTGTGGTGCCGGATGGCGCAAAGAAGCAGCCCAGCCACTATAACAAGCACCTTTCCGAGCTTGGCTATGACGGGCCGAACCCCTGGCACCAATGGGCCAATTCGGGACGTGGGAACGATGGTGAAATCTTGTCCGGCTGGCTATTGAAACACGCCTCGGAACCCGCCGCCGTGGCCGAAGAGGAATCCGAGACCCCCTATACCACCACCCGCGCGATCGAGTTCATGGAAGGCGCCAAAGAGCAGAGCTGGTGCCTGCACCTGAGCTTCATCAAACCCCATTGGCCCTACATCGTGCCCGCCCCCTATCATGACATGTACGGGCCCGATGACATTCAGCCCGTCAATCGCAGCGAGGTGGAAAAGCAAGATCCACACCCCTTGCTGGCGGGCTATTTCAACCACCGCTACAGCCACGCCTTCAGCCGCGATGACGTGCGAAACTCTGTCATACCGGCTTACATGGGGCTGATCACCCAGATCGACGATCAGATCGGGCGGCTGGTCAAATACCTGGAAGACAGCGGTCAGATGGAAGAAACGCTGATCGTCTTCACCTCGGACCACGGGGATTACCTTGGCGATCACTGGCTGGGTGAGAAAGAGCTGTTTCACGATGCCTCGGCCCGCATCCCGTTGATCGTGGTGGATCCTTCGGAACTGGCGGATGCAACGCGGGGCCAGGTCAACAGCGATCTGACTGAAGCCATCGACCTTGCGCCCACCTTTGTGGACTACCTGGGCGGCGCCATTCCCGACCACATTCTGGAGGGTCGGTCGTTGCTGCCCGGCCTGCGCGGGGAAGCCGCGGCAAAGCGTGATTTCGTGGTGTCGGAATACGATTATTCCGCCCGCCCGCATCTGCGCCACCTTGGTCAGGATACGAAGACCTGTGGACTGACCATGATCTTTGACGGACGCTGGAAAATGGTCTGGGTCGAGGGCCATCGCCCGATGCTGTATGATCTGGAGGCCGACCCGCAGGAATTGCATGATCTGGGGGCTGCACCTGAACATGCGCCGCAGATCGATCGCCTGCGCGAAATGATGTTTGCCTGGACCAGACGGCAACACAATCGCGTCGCCATTTCAGATGCCAAGATCAACTCGGCGCTATGCCGGAATGACGCGGATTATGGGGTTTATCTGGGCTTCTGGGACGAAGACGAGCTGCAGAACTGGAAAGACTCCAAAAACTAGGGCGCGGCCCAGCAGGTTGAGAGCGCAAGCCGGAAGGACCGGCTTGCGCATTGATTGCAATCACTCACCCGGTGCAGTGGTCGGGATATTGGCCGCTTCACGCTTGCCATCGCGATAGATCGCCTTGATCAACGCGACCGACATCAGCACCATGACCAGCGAGAACGGCAAGGCGCCAATGACCATCGCGGTCTGGATCGCCTTGAGCCCGCCAACCAGCAACAGGGCCGCAACCACCGCTCCAAGGGCCACCCCCCAGAAGATGATATGCGGACGCGCCTTGGGTCCTTCGTCGCCTGCCGCGTTGATCGTGTTGACGATCAGAACGGCCGAGTCCGCCGAGGTCACGAGGTAGGTCATCAGCAGGATCACGATGATCACCGCCATGCCCCACCCCAGCACGTCCCCCAGGATCAGGCCGGTCATGGCAAAGATCTTGTCGCCGTCGGTTGCGCCGAAGATCTGACCACCGGCCACGCCCGACATTTCCATCTCGATGGCGGTGCCGCCTGCGAAGGAGAACCAGACAAAGCACATGATGGCGGGAACGATCAGCGCACCCAACACGAACTCGCGGATGGTCCGGCCACGCGAGATGCGCGCCAGGAACAGACCAACGAAGGGCGCAAAGGCAACCCACCAGGCCCAGTAGAAGACAGACCAGGCCCCCTGCCAGCCTTCCAGCTTGTCCGCAACGCCACCTGTCCCGTCACCGGAATAGACACGGAACATCATGCCGGGCAGCGCCAGCAGGTATTCCCACATGCCGACAA
>JALEGX010000062.1 GCA_022763485.1 Paracoccaceae bacterium
ACCATCGTGCCGGAAGAGGTCGTCAAGCAATATGGTGCCGATATCCTGCGCCTGTGGGTGGCCCAGACCGATTACACCGCCGACCAGCGCATCGGGCCCGAGATCCTGAAAGGCGTGGCCGACAGCTATCGCCGTTTGCGCAATACCATGCGCTTCATGCTGGGGTCCTTGGGGGATTTCCGCGAAGATCAGCGCGTGGATGTGGCGGATATGCCCGAGCTGGAGCAATGGGTGCTGCACCGACTGGCCGAACTGGATCACGTTGTGCGCACCGGCTACCGGTCGTTCGACTTCCAGGGCGTGTTCTCGGCGGTGTTCAACTTTGCCACCGTGGATCTGTCGGCCTTCTATTTCGATATCCGCAAGGACGCTCTGTATTGCGATGGCGACACGCTGAATGCCCGCGCGGCGCGCACCGTGCTGGACATCCTGTTCCACCGGCTGACCACCTGGCTGGCGCCGATCCTGGTCTTCACCATGGAAGAGGTCTGGCTGGAGCGCTATCCGGGCGATGACAGCTCGATCCACCTGGTCGATATCCCTGAGACGCCGGGCGATTGGCTGAACGAGCCGCTGGCCGCCAAATGGGCCAAGGTGCGCCAGGGCCGCCGCGTGGTGACCGCCGCGCTGGAGGTTCAGCGCCGCGACAAGGTGATCGGTGCCTCTCTGGAGGCCGCGCCGGTGGTGCATGTGCGGGAAGCCGAAGTTCTGGAGGCGCTGCAATCGGTGAACTTCGCCGATATCTGCATCACCTCCGACATCGTGCTGAG
Source organism: Paracoccaceae bacterium (assembly GCA_022763485.1). Classification (GTDB taxonomy): domain Bacteria; phylum Pseudomonadota; class Alphaproteobacteria; order Rhodobacterales; family Rhodobacteraceae; genus Aliisedimentitalea. Next base: position 771 of record JALEGX010000062.1, read on the forward strand.
CGGTGATCCTGCCCCCGCCGAAGCCTTCCGGATGCCGGAAGTGGATGGCGTCTCGGTGGTGTTCGAAAAGGCCGATGGCGAGAAATGTCAGCGCTGCTGGAAGATCCTGCCCGATGTTGGCCAGCACGCCCACGCCGGCACCTGCAAACGCTGCAACGACGCGCTGGGCTGAGACCCGAATTCCTGCGAGGAATTCGGCCCGGTTTCCGGCGCGGAAACCGGGGTCCCGCCTGGCGGGACCGGAAATCCGTGTCGGATTTCGGGCCGGAATTCATGATGAATTCCGGCTTGCGCCCTTTGGGCGCGCGGGGCAGGGTGATGTCATGCCCGTTGCCTCCCTTGATACCCCCATCGGCCCGCTGAGCGTCGAAGAACGCGATGGCGCCATCGTGCGCGTTGGCTGGCGGTATGAAGGCACTGATCGCTCCGACCTGCTGGACCGGGCCATGGATCAGCTGCGCGAATATTTTCAAGAGGGCCGCGAAGTGTTCGAACTGCCGTTGCAGGTCGATGGCTCCGACTTCCAGCGCGCCGTATGTGATGCCATGCTGGCCATCCCGTTCGGAGAGACACGCACCTATGGCGATATCGCGCGGGACCTGTCTGCGCCGCCACAGCCGGTTGGCAACGCGTGCGGTGGTAACCCGATCCCGGTGATCATCCCCTGTCACCGGGTCCTGTCCGCCACGGGACTGGGCGGGTTTTCGGGCATGGGAGGCGTGGAAACCAAGGTGTCGCTGCTGCGCCACGAAGGGGCGGCGGGCCTGTTGATCTAGAACAGATCCCTGTCGCCAAAGCTGCGCTACCATAAGGTGAGACCCGTTGCCTGGCCGCGGTGGACCGCGTGGGGCGAGGGGCATTTCCCGGTCAAGATGGAGGACGGAGATGACGGTGACAAAAGAACGCGCAGCGCTGAAACAGGCCGTATGCAGCCGCTTGATGTCTCTGGAAGCGGAAGAGCTTGCAGCGGCCATCGCGCATTACGAGGCCTTCTTGCGGGACTCGCAACTGGATGACCGCGAAGGGCACGACAAGGATGAGCTGGCGGTGTCGCGCGAAAATCAGGACCTGGCCGCGGCGTTCGACCACCCGGTTCAGGCGCATCATGCCAAGGTCGATGTGATCGAGAACCTGGACTTCTCGCTGACCGATGAGGTGCAGCCGGGGGCGGTGGTGTTCTTCAACAAGCGTCGCTTCGTGGTGGCCGTGTCGACCACCCGCTTCAAAGTCGAGGGTGAGACGTATATGGGCATTTCGACCCAGAGCCCGATCTACAAGGCCATGGCCGGTTTGCAGGCCGGCGACGTCTTTACCCACAACGGGCAGGACTTCGAAATCGAAGATGTTCTGTGACTTCGCGCCATCCGGTTCTGGCCGGATACGCGGCTGATGCCACGCGCTTGGTTGAACCGTTTGAGGCGATCCCGTCAGCCAGGCTGTTTGCACCTGTAAAAGCGTTTCTCCCGTCCCCGCCGGGGCGGGTTCTGGATATTGGTGCGGGAACCGGCCGTGACGCGGCCTGGTTTGCCTCGCTCGGTTTCGATGTGGTGGCTGTTGAACCCGTCACAGCGCTGCGGGAGGCGGGACAGCGCCTGCACGAGCGGCAAGAGATCACATGGTGCGACGCGCTCTTGCCGGGGTTGGAGGGGCTTTCCCCGGCGATGCAGGCGTTCCAGCTGATCGTTCTGAACGGGGTGTTGCATCACCTTGCGCCGGCGGACCAGCGGAGGGCCCTCAGAACACTTTCCCGGTGGCTGGCGCCGGGCGGGCGGGTGGTCTTGTCACTGCGCCACGGGCCCACGGCGCCGTCCCGTCCCGGGTATCCTGTCGCGACCCAGGTGCTGGTTGCGGAGGTGCAGCAGGCGGGTCATCGCCTCTGTCATCTGGTGACGGGACTTCCGTCCCACCAACTGGGCAACAGGCGCAACGGGGTTACGTGGGATTGGCTGGTCTACGCTCGGGAATGATCTGCTGGGCGATTCCGGCAAACAGCAGGTAGACACTGGTCACCACCAGCCCCCAATGGGCCCAGCTTTGCGGGTGGAAATCGACCCAGGCGGCCCAACCGGCAAAGAAGGTCCAGGCCACGGCGATGGGCAACGACACATTGCGCCAGCGCTCCGTGCGGACGGGATGGATGAACTTCAACGGCAGGAACATCGCCACGGCCAGCACGGTCACCAGGATCAGGCTGATCCAGAAATTCGGCTCCAGCGCGAAGATCACGATCACCAGCATGTTCCAGCAGCCGGGGAAGCCTGAAAAGGAGTTGTCCTTTGTTTTCATACGTGTATCAGCAAAGTACATCGCGCTGGCAAAGGTGATCACGATGATGGCGAACCAGCCGGTCCAGCCGTCCATCAGTCCGGATTTGAACAGGGCAAAGGCCGGGATGAAGACATAGGTCAGGTAATCGATGATCAGATCCAGCAGCACACCATCAAACTCCGGCGCATATTGCTTGACCTGATACTTGCGGGCCATCGGCCCGTCGAAGCCATCCACGATAAAGGCCACGACCAGCCACAGGAACATCAAGCTCCACTTTTCGTCGACCGCTGCCAGCATTGCCAGCATGGCGAAAACTGCCCCGGTTGCGGTAAAGAGATGAACGGAAAGCGCGCGAATTTGTGGTGTCATGCCCCTGTCATGACCCAATTCGGAGCGGAGCGCAAACGGATTGCACGCGCGGGCGCAAAGCAGACGGATTTGAGCCTACCTGAGCGGGTACACGCTCAGGCCTTTGGATGGGTCCGGTTGTAGACTTCCATCAAATGCGCCGTATCAACCGCGGTATAGGCCTGGGTTGTGGACAGCGACGCATGTCCCAGAAGCTCCTGAATCGCCCTCAGGTCTCCACCCGCCTTCAACAAGTGGGTTGCGAAGCTGTGGCGCAATGCATGTGGTGTGGCGGAGGCGGGCAGCCCCAGCTGTGCCCGGGTGCGGGCCATGACACCCTGGATCTGACGCGGGTTCAGCGGCCCGCTACGCACTCCGCGAAACAGGGGGCCATCCTGTTCAACCGGCCATGGACTGAGATCCAGATAGTGGGAAACGGCATGCCGGGCGGCGGGAATGACGGGGACGATCCGCTCTTTCTTGCCCTTGCCCAGAATGTTCAGCGACGACCCCAGAGGAACCACATCGCCTTTCAGCCCCAGAGCTTCGGAAATGCGCAGCCCGCAGCCATAGAGCAGGGTTATAACCGCGACGTCACGTGCGGCGACCCAGGGCTCGGAGGCTTGCAGCTCAACCGTTTCCAGCACCGCCTTTGCTGCATCTTCGGCCAGCGGGCGTGGCAGCTTGGCCTGAAACTTGGGTGAGCGCACTGACAGAACGGCGGTGGGCTCAAAGCCTTCGCGTTCGGCCAGCCAGCGATAGAATGTCTTGACGGCCGAAAGCTTGCGGGCCAGCGAGCGGGACCCGATCCCGCCGTTGCGGCAATGCGCTAGCCACGCGCGCATGTCAGCCACGCTGATCCGTTGCAGTGCCGACAGCCCCTGGGGCGCGGCGTGATGCTCGGTCATGAAGCTCAGAAAGCCGGTTACATCGGTGCGATAGGCCGAAATCGTGTGATCGGAGGCATCGCGCAGGGCCTTCTGACCCTGCAACCAGTCCTGCAGCGCGTCCCTGCAGGCTGGCGAAATCTGGATCATGTCAGCCAGTGGCGCATCGACCGTTCAAACACGCCGGCAAAGAAGGTCAACAGATCGGTGCCCTGCTGAGGGGAAAACTGGTGCGGGTCCTCGGCCCCCATGACCAGCAGGCCGGGCAGACGCCCCTGGCCCAGATCCAGCCGCAGGGAGGCCTCAGAGCGGACCCAGGCGGCCTTTTCGCCATAAACACGTGCGTCACCTTTCTGCACCTGGCGCAGGGTGACGGTGCGGCGCGGGCCGCCATGTGTTGATTGCAGATAATCGTCTACAAATCCCGGAGGGGAAACACGCAGGACACCGTCCAGACGGCGGATCGATTCCGGGTTGTCATCCTGTGCGGTTTCCAGAACCAGCGCCATGGCGTCAACGCGCAGGATGTCGGCGACTTCGCCGCCCAGATCATGCAGGAAGGTTTCGAACTCCATCGGGTCCAGCATGCGCAGGATGGCGCGGTGGACCTGATTGGTGCCGGCAAGGTTTTCGTAGGCTGCGGCGATCACCGACTTATGAGTGTCTTCCAGACGGTCCAGGCGGGCCTCTAGCCGTTCCATCGCGATGCCGCGCAGGTCGATGATATTGCCGCCCATCGCCTTTTCGTTGGCGGCGATCAGCGCATGCATGATGCCCGTGTCATCCAGCACGGCATCGGGCTTGGCGATGATGGCATCGCGCAAATGGTCTTCCAGTTTCGGGCTGCTGCTCATGTTCGCCTCGTGTGTTCTTGTCGCGGTTATAGCATGAGAATTGTTCTTTGCCGCCAAAAAATCGGGGGGCGGAAAAGAAAGTGAAACCGCGCATTTTCTTCAAATGCGCGGCGACTTTGCTTCGGGGTGGTCTGTGGCGCAGCAGGTGCAGGCGGGCTGCACCGTGCCGTTGGCTGGCGACCGGATCAGAGGATCTTGATGTCCGCGGCCTTGATGTCGGCCAGGAAAGCCGCCAGGCCCTTGTCGGTCAGCGGGTGGTTGACCATGGACTTGATCACGGCCGGCGGGGCGGTGATCACGTCCGCGCCGATGCGGGCGCTGTCGGCGATGTGGTTCACCGAACGGATGGATGCGGCCAGGATCTGGGTCTCAAACCCGAAGTTGTCATAAACGGTGCGGATGTCCTCGATCAGCTCCATCCCGTCCAGGTTGATGTCGTCCAGACGCCCGATGAAGGGCGAAATGAAGGTCGCGCCCGCCTTGGCGGCCAGGATCGCCTGGTTGACCGAGAAGCACAGGGTGACGTTGACCATGTGGCCCTCATCGCTCAGCACCTTGCAGGCCTTCAGACCGTCCCAGGTCAGCGGCACTTTGACGGCGATGTTCTCGGCAATCTCGACCAGCTTGCGGCCTTCGGCGATCATGGTCTCTGCATCGGTGGCGGTCACTTCGGCGGAAACCGGACCCGAAACCAGATCGCAGATCTCCTTGGTGACTTCGATGATGTCGCGGCCGGATTTTTTGATCAGCGACGGGTTGGTGGTTACGCCGTCCACCATGCCCAGATCGTTCAGCTCGGCGATGGCGTCGATCTCGGCGGTGTCTACGAAGAATTTCATGTGGCAGTCCTCTGAATGGGTTGGCCTTGGCTGCGCCAGCCTTTACCTCATGTATAAGAACGGGACAACAAGGCGGGCGTAGTGAGCGGGCAGGAGTTTTTCGACCACGGCGAACGGGTTGCGGTGCTGACCACGCAACCCCTTGACCGGCTTCTGGATTATCGGGCGCCAGAGGGGGGCTGTTTTCTGGGGGCATTCGTTGAGGTGCCGCTTGGTCCGCGCAAGGTGATCGGCGTTGTCTGGGGGCCGGGCACCGGGGACTTCGATTCGGCCAAGCTGCGCAAGGTGATCCGGGTGCTGGAGGTTGCCCCCATGCGCGGGGAGATGCGCCAGTTCCTGGGCCGCGTGGCCGACTACACCCTGACGCCGATGCCCGCGATGCTGCGATTGGCGACGCGCGCGCCGGGGCTGAGCGATCCGCCCTCCATGCGCAAAATCCTGCGCCGGGGCAGCGGCGAACCGGACCGCATGACCGATGCCCGCCGGCGCGTGCTGGAGGCGATGGAGGAATATGGCGGGCTGGCCTTCACCACGGCCGAGCTGGCCGAGGCTGCGGGCGTTACCTCGTCCGTGGTCAAGGGGCTGGTCAAATCGGGGGCCTTGCGCGAAGAGGATACACCGCGGGACCAGCCTTTTCCGAAGCTGGACCCAGAGCTGCCGGGCAAGGTGCTGACAGAGGAACAGGCCGACGTGGCGGGCAAGCTGGGCGCGGGCGTGGCCTCCGGCCAATATGGCACCACGCTGTTGAAGGGGGTGACGGGCTCGGGCAAGACCGAGGTCTACCTGGAAGCGGTTGCCGCCTGTCTGCGCAAGGGGCGCCAGGCGCTGGTGCTGTTGCCGGAAATTGCGCTGACGGCCGAATTCCTGACGCGGGTGGAACGCCGGTTTGGCGCGCGACCCGCAGAATGGCACTCGGGCGTCACCATGACCGAGCGGCGACGGGTCTGGAAAATGACCGGGCAGGGGGCAGCGCAACTGGTGGTTGGTGCACGCTCTTCGCTGTTTCTGCCGTTCCGCGATCTGGGCCTGATCATCGTCGATGAAGAGCATGACACCTCCTACAAGCAGGAGGACGGTGTCCTTTACAATGCGCGCGACATGGCCGTGTTGCGCGCCGCCATGTGTTCGGCACAGGTGATCCTGGCCTCGGCCACGCCGTCGCTGGAGAGCTGGGCCAATGCCGAAGCCGGGAAATACACCCGGCTGAATCTGGTCAGCCGATTTGGCCCCGCAGTACTGCCAGAGATGTCGGCAATCGACATGCGGGCGGAAAAGCTGGCTTCGCAAACCTGGATTTCCCCGGCCCTCAAATCCGCGATCCAGACCCGGATGGAGCGCAAGGAGCAATCGCTGCTGTTCCTGAACCGGCGGGGATACGCGCCGGTCACGCTGTGCCGGGCCTGTGGGCAACAGGTGGCCTGCGATCACTGCGACACCCGGATGGTGGAGCATCGCTTTCTGAAACGGTTGATGTGCCACCAATGCGGCGAAACCAAACCCATGCCCGAAGCCTGCCCCTCCTGTGGGGTGGAGGGCAAGATGGCCGCCGTTGGTCCCGGAATCGAACGGCTGGCAGAAGAGGCCACCAGCCTGTTCCCGGAGGCGCGGATCGCGGTTCTGAGCTCGGATCTTTTCGGTTCTGCCCGCGCGCTGAAACAGCGGATCGAGGAGATCGCAGCCGGGGAGGCCGACATCATTCTGGGCACGCAGCTGGTGGCCAAGGGGCACAATTTCCCGCAGCTGACCCTTGTGGGGGTGATTGACGCGGATCTGGGGTTGCAGGGATCGGACCTGCGCGCCGCCGAGCGGACCTTTCAGCTGATGCGGCAGGTCGCAGGCCGCGCAGGGCGTGCGGAAAAACCCGGGCAGGCCATGTTGCAGACCTTTCAGCCGGAGCATCCGGTGATCCGGGCCATCCTGTCGGGGGATGAGGAAAGTTTCTGGAAGGTCGAAGCCTCAGAACGGCAGGCGGCCGGGGTGCCCCCCTATGGGCGGATGGCGGGGATCATCCTGTCCGGCCCCGATGTGGCGCAGGTGTTCGACCTTGGCAATGCGCTGGCCCGCAATGACGGGGCGCTGCGTCAGATCGGAGCGCAGCTGTTTGGTCCGGCACCGGCCCCGATTGCGCGGGTGCGCGGCCGGCATCGGGTGCGGCTGCTTGTGAAGGCTCCGAAAGGGGTGGCGTTGCAGGATGCGATCTCGCGCTGGTTGGCACCGATCCGCCTGAAGGGGGATTTGCGTCTGAGCGTCGATATCGATCCCCAGAGCTTCTATTGAAGCGGAAGGCGGGCAGGGGGCGCTGCCCCCTCGGCCTTTCAGGCCTCACCCCCGGAGTTTCCGGGCGAGATGAAAAAGGGAGCTGTCGCGCGTGAGCTGCTCTGGGTTCCGGTGCTGAGGATCAGGCCGAGACCGTTGCGCCGCGCTGATCGACAAGGAAGTCGGTGATCATGGCCCCGATCCACATGAAGAAGAGCGCGGCCCAGGCGGTGCCTGCAAAGATCGAGCCTCCGGTCACGCCTGCACCGATGGCGCAGCCGCCCGCCAGCATGCCGCCGAACCCCATCAGCGCCGCGCCGATCATGGCCTTGCGCATGGTGACGGGGCCGTCGAAGGCCTGGAGCTTCATTTCGCCGGCCAGACCGGCAGAGATCATCGCCCCGATGAAGACACCGGGGACCAGCCCCACGTCGAATTCCAGCACGGCATTGCGGTCCAGGAAGAACATCAGCGTATGGGCCGAGGGGCCGGTGAAGGTGGCGCTTTCGATCTGCACTGGGTCGAAGGCCACCGTCGACAGCCCATAGGTCAGCACCCAGCCCAGCGCCACGGCGAACCCCACGCCCGAGGCGAAGATCAGCCGCGCCGCGCCGATCCGCTGTCTGCGCGACAGGATCAGCGCCACGATGGCAAAGCCAACGCCGATCATCAGACCCGCCTGCTGGGGCAGACCGACCGCAGACAGAAGGTCCATGTTGCGGCCACCATCGGTGATCCAGAGCGAGGCCAGCCGGTCGCGGAGCGGGGAGAGCAGGCCAGTGAGGCTCATTTGTGCGACCACGGCGAAGATCAGCCCCGACACGACCGAGCGCAGGTTGCCGGTGGCTGCCAGCACCAGGAGGCGCCCGGAACAGCCACGCGCCAGAACCATGCCGGCGCCAAACAGCAGACCGCCGATCACCGCGCCGGACCAGCTGCCGGGGACGGCCATCATGCGGGCATCGGCGCTTTCCATCAGGCCCAGAAGCTGCGCGCCCTGCACCCAGACAAGCGCGGTGGAAAAAGTGAGGAACCAGACCGCAACCTTGTCTTCCATCTTGCCGCGGGCAAACTCCACCGTCGCCGCGCGCAGACAGAAGCGGGACCGCTGGGCCGCGAAGCCGAAGACGATGCCGGTCAGAAGCCCGAAGAGGGCAGCGGTGGGGGCCTCGCCAATGCGTTCGACCAATGCAACCAGATCCATGCGTTTCCCCCCGGAATAGATATTCACTGATCGCGATGTAATTGAATGTTGGCGCCGCCTCCTTGATTTGGATCAGGTTCCGGCCGGGCGCACCGGCACGCCGGGTGGTCTGCGCATGGATGCAGAGGCGCTGTGCGCTGTGCAATTTTTCCTGTCCAAGCCCCTCAGACAGGCGTATGTGCGACATATGATCCATAGTCTTCCCCTTGCCCAGGCCAAGGACCTGCCGCTCTGGCGCAGGCCCGTGGCGCTGTTGTTTGTCACAGCCATGGCGATGCCCATCGCGTTCTATGCGTGGTACGCGCTGCTGAACAATTTTGTCATCGAGGCGGCCGGGTTTGACGGTGCCGATATCGGCCTGCTGCACACGGTGCGCGAGATCCCCGGCTTTGCCGCGATCGGGGTGATTGCCATCCTGCTGTTCGTGCGGGAGCAGGTGCTGGGCCTTGTGTCCCTTGCCTTGCTGGGTGTGGCGACGGCCTTCACCGCCTGGTTTCCGCATCTGACCGGGATCCTGACCCTGACGTTCCTGAGCTCTCTGGGCTTTCATTATTATGAGACGGTGAACCAGTCGCTGCAGCTGCAATGGCTGCCCAAGGAAAAGGCGCCTCAGATGATGGGGTGGCTGATGGGCGCGGCCTCGGCCACCACGCTGGTGGTCTTTGTCCTGATCGTGCTGATGTGGGAAACGCTGAACCTGTCCTACAATCTGGTGTTCATGGCGGCGGGTCTGGCAACTGCGGTGATCGCGTTGGCCAGCCTGTTTATCTATCCCCAGTTCGAAGCAGAGGTGCCGCAGAACAAATCCATGGTGCTGCGCAAGCGCTATTGGCTGTATTACGCCTTGCAGTTCATGTCAGGGGCACGGCGGCAGATCTTCATGGTGTTTGCGGGCTTCATGATGGTCGAGCGTTTCGGTTTCGAGGTGCATGAGCTGACCGGTCTCTATCTGATCAACCTGGTGATCAACATGATTGCCGCGCCGTTTCTGGGCAAGCTGGTCGGCACATACGGAGAGCGCAAGACGCTGATCTTCGAATATGTCGGGCTGACCATCGTTTTCCTGGCCTATGGCGGGATCTACTGGTTTGGCTGGGGCGTGTTGCTGGCCTCCATCCTCTATGTGATCGACCATATCCTGTTTGGCTTTGCGCTGGCGCTGAAGACCTACTTCCAGAAGATCGCGGATCCGGCCGATATTGCGCCGACCGCGGCGGTGGCCTTCACCATCAACCATATCGCGGCCGTGTTCCTGCCGGTGCTGCTGGGCCTTCTGTGGGTGGTGTCGCCCGGTGCGGTGTTTGCCCTGGCGGCGGGCATGGCGCTGACCTCTCTGGCGCTGTCGCTGCTGATCCCGCGCCATCCCGAGCCGGGTAACGAGACCATACTGCGGAAATACGCTTCCGCCGCCCCGGCCGAATAATGGCCGGGCAGGGGCGGTTCCTGACCGGATCCACGATGGGTCATGTGGTGCGCATGACCCTGACCGGGACGATGGGGATCACCTTTGTCTTTCTGGTGGACGCGGCGAACCTGTTCTGGATTGCCAAGCTGGACCAGCCCAAGCTGATGGCGGCCATCGGCTTTTCCTTTGCCATCCAGTTCTTGTCGGTGAGCGCCGGGATCGGCCTGATGATCGCGGCGACCGCGCTGATCTCGCGCGGGATTGGGGCGGGCAAGCGGGGGTTGGCGCGACGACAGGCGACCAGCGCCATGGTGCTGGCCTTTGTCATCCAGAGCCTTGTGGGGCTGCTGATCTATCTCTTCCGCCATCAGATCCTGGCGCTGTCGGGCGCGACGGGTGAAACGGCGGCGCTGGCCGCGCGCTATCTGGCGATGACGGTGCCTTCGCTTGGGGTGATGGCGGCGGGGATGATCGCCAATGCCGCCTTGCGCGCCGAAGGGGACGGGGTACGGTCGATGACCGTGACGCTGGCCTCGGGCGGGTTCGCGATCATTGTCGATCCGATCATGATCTACGGGCTGGGCTGGGGGCTGGACGGCGCGGCGATCGGTGTAGTGCTGTCGCGCTTTGTCATGTTGGGCGTCGCGATCTATTTTGCCACCGTGACCCATGACCTGCTGGCCCGTCCGCGCAGGCGGGATTGCTGGGGGTCCTTGCGTCCCTATTTCGCCATTGCCGTCCCCGCAATCCTGACGCAGCTGGCCACCCCGGTGGGCAACTTCATCCTGACCGCTGCCATGGCGCCCTTCGGGGATGAGGCGATGGCGGGCTGGGCTGTGGTCGGGCGGCTGACCGTCGTGGCGCTGGGCGGGATCTTTTCGCTGGGCGGAGCCATTGGCGGCATCTTTGGTCAGAACTTTGGCGCGCGGAAATATGACCGGGTGCGCTGCACCTATCGCGACGCGGTGATCTTTGGTCTGATCTACACGCTGGCGACCTGGGGAATTCTGGCGCTGACCGGGCCGATGATTGGCCGCGCGTTCGAGCTCGACGGTCTGTCGCTGGAGGTGCTGACCGCTTTTACCACGCTGGGGGTGGGCGGCTTCGTCTTTGCCTCGTTGCTATTTGTCTCCAACGCGGCCTTCAACGCGCTGGGCAAACCGCGCCGTGCCACGGTCAGCAACTGGACCCGCGACGGGCTTTTGACCCTGCCCATTGCCATGATGATGGCCGCATGGATGGGCGCGCCGGGGGTGATCTATGCCCAGGCGTTCAGCAACATCCTTGTGGGCCTCGCCGCCTGCGCCTGGGGGTGGCATTATGTGACCTGCCTGCATCGCCAGGCGCTGCCGCCGCTTGACCTCGCCCCGCCGCGTCCTTACGCGCATGCTGACAGATTTCGGAGACGCTGATGCCCACCTTTACCGCCCTGACCACCCTGACCGGAAAAGCCCCAGCCGAAAAGCTGGGCGAAGCCATGGAACGCCTGATCCCCGAACCGACCGGTGTGGGCGTGTTCGAGGTCGAAGACGGATCCGGCCTGTGGGAGGTCGGCGCCTATTTCACCGAAACGCCGGATGAAACCGCGCTGGCCGTTCTGGCCGTGGCGTTTGAAGCCAAACCGTTTGTCGTCTCCGAAGTGCCGGAAACCGATTGGGTGGCCCACGTGAAGCGCGAACTGGCCCCGGTCGAAGCGGGCCGCTTCTTTGTTTACGGATCGCATGATGCGGACAAGGTGCCCGCCGACAAGATCCCGCTGCTGATCGAGGCGGCGATGGCCTTCGGCACCGGCCACCACGGCACCACGCTCGGGTGCCTCAAGGCGCTGGACCATCTGATCAGCGAAGGCTTCAAGGCGGACAAGCTGGCCGACATCGGCTGTGGCACCGCCGTTCTGGCCATGGCGGCGGCCCGCGTCTGGGAAGGGACCTTCCTGGCGTCCGATATCGATCAGGTTGCTGTCGAGGTGGCCGAGGCCAATCTGGACGCCAACGGCATGGCCGGAGCCGTCAAATGCATCGAGGCCGCGGGTTTTGATCACCCCGATCTGAAGGGCAGCGCGCCCTATGACCTGATCTTTGCCAACATCCTGAAAGGCCCTCTGGTGGCGCTGTCCCCGGATCTGACCGCCCATCTGCGCCCCGGGGGCTATGCCATTCTGTCGGGAATTCTGAACGAACAGGCCGAGTCGGTGATCGAGGTTTATCAAGAGAACGGAAACAATCTGGTGCAGCGTCAGCAGATTGGTGACTGGACTACGCTGCTGTTGCAGAAAAAGGCGTAAATAGGGCGGGTTTTAGGGGCATTTGAGGCGCTTGCCCCATTTCTGCCACATTTCAGACCTAACTTTGTCTCATCCGCTGGTGGGGGCCAGTTGGAGGCTGCCATGAGCCAGGACATTGTTGAGTTTAAAAAACGTTTGCGCCGCCTTGAGCGCAAGCACACCGCCATGTCGCGTGGGTATGATGCCCACATGCGAGCGGACGGTCTGATCGTCATCAAACCCAAGCGTTCTGCCCCTGCGGTGTCGGGGCGTGCCGTGATCATTTTCCTGCTGGCGTTCTTTGTTTTTAAGGGCTTCATGCTCGCCAACATCGGTATCGCTGGTTACGACGAACGCGTTGAGCGCCTGGAACAGGGCACCGTCGTGGAACAGGCCGGTGCCTGGGTAATGCAGCGTGAACCGCTGACCCAGTTTGTTGCGGACAAGATGGGCCCGATCCTGCGCTGAGGTTTTTCTGCATCCCGAAGGGGTGCGTGTGTCCCGGAGTGTGCCCCAATTGTGCCGCATTCCGGGGGTAGCAAGTAAGGCAGTTTCGCCACATTCTGAAAAGCGGTTCTCACTTGGCTGGGAACCGCTTTTTCTTTGTTTCCATCACTATGAATGTGTCAGTCGCGCAGCTCATCGGGGCGTACGCCCCAGAGGTGCTTCTTCTTGGCCCAGCCGCTGTAGCCGCCGGCCGAAACCTCACACCATTCGGGGCCGCAATCGCCCAGCCGGGCGACGACGCCCAATTCGAACGCCACCGCCACCGGCGCTTGCGGGTCAGGTCGTGTGTGGGCGGGGAGCATGTCTTGTTCGATCAGCACGGTGCGGGCACCAGAGAGCAGGGCATAGTGGATCCATCCACCAGCCCCGTCACGATCCTGCACGCGTCGCCAGTGCCCATATTCTGCGGTGACCTGCAACGGCATGTCGCGGCGCTTGAACACCCAATCGATCCGGTGGGTCAAAGAGGGGCCGCGCCTGACATTGCCTTCGCTGGCCTTCATCGACACGAAGCGCGGCAGCGGCAGATTCGTCACCGGTCCGCGTCGGGTTTCCGCAAGGGCACTGCCCGTCAGGGCGATGCCACAAACCAATGCTGCCACCGCGTGGCGCAGTTTCGATACCTGTCCTGTCACAGCCTGCTCGCCGCTCTGTTTGGCCACTCTGTTTTGGTGGCTCTGTTTCTGAACATCCGCCTGCGCTTGCCCTGCACAGTACGAAAAACTGAGGCAAAATCGCCGCAGCGCCGGTTGGTTCTTGTACCCCCCCGGATCCTGCGTCACGATGCCATGGAGTCGGTCAGTTTGAAAAGAAGTGGGAGAGGACAAGTGGCAAGAGAACGTCTGAGTGTTGTTGTTACGCGACGGTTGCCGGAACCGGTGGAAACGCGGTTGAGCGAGTTGTTCGATGTGAAGCTGCGCGCAGATGACGCTCCGATGACCCGGCAGGAACTTGCCGCGTCGCTGCGGGATGCGGACGTTCTGGTGCCCACTGTGACGGACACCATTGACGCGGCGCTGCTCGGCCAGGCGGGCGACCGTCTGAAGCTGATCGCCAACTATGGCGCGGGTGTGGATCACATCGATGTGGCGACTGCACGGCAGCGGGGCATTCTGGTGTCGAACACGCCCGGCGTACTGACCGATGATACGGCGGATATGACCATTGCGCTGATCATGGCCGTTGTCCGCCGGATCCCCGAAGGTCTGGCCGTGATGCAGAAGGGCGAGTGGCAGGGCTGGGCCCCCACCGCGCTGCTGGGGGGCCGCATCGGGGGGCGCAGGCTTGGCATTCTGGGCATGGGACGGATTGGTCAGGCGGTCGCCCGCCGGGCTGCGGCCTTTGGCATGCAGGTGCACTATCACAATCGGCGCCGCCTGCGGCGTGAGATCGAAGAAGACCTGCAGGCGACCTATTGGGAAAGTCTGGACCAGATGGTCGCGCGGATGGATGTGCTATCGATCAACTGCCCGTCCACGCCTTCAACCTTTCACCTGATGAATGCGCGCCGTCTGAAGCTGATGAAACCCTCGGCCGTGATCGTCAACACCTCGCGCGGCGAAGTGGTGGATGAACACGCGCTGACCCGCATGTTGCGTGCCGGTGAAATCTCGGGCGCGGGGCTGGACGTCTATGAGCATGGCACGGACATCAATCCGCGCCTGCGTGAGCTGGAGAATGTCGTCCTGCTGCCGCACATGGGGTCGGCGACCATCGAAGGCCGGATCGAGATGGGTGAAAAGGTCATCATCAATATCAAGACCTTCGAAGACGGACACCGCCCGCCCGATCAGGTCGTGCCATCGATGTTGTAAAGCGCGCTTTGCGGGTGCCCTTCCGGACTACCGGCAGGGCACCGGATAGGTTAGGGTCCCGGCCGGATAGCGTTTGGATTTCGAAAAGCAGGTCACGTTGCCGGGGCCATCCGCCCAATATAGGTGCGGGTTCACGCCTTTCTTGCCGTCCACCAGATATTTGACGTGCCCCCAATAGGAGCCCTTGCTGCCGCTCCGATGTTTGCGCCCCAGCTGGAAATGCAGGTGGCGCACGCCAGAGATGCAGCGAAACCTGTTCTGGTTGTTGCTCAGTCTGGCAATCAGTTGTCCGCGCGCGACGCGATCCCCTGGACGCACCAGGATATCCCCCACATGCCCATAGGCGGCGATAAGCGGTTTTCCGTCCTTGCCCTTGCCGTGATTGATCACCACCGTCGGCCCCCAACAGGTGCCGATATCGGTTTCCACCACCACGCCCGGTGCGGCGGCGATGATCGGCTGTCCCACCGGGCCGGGGATGTCGATGCCTTGATGTTTGCTGCTGCGGCGCTTGCCTTTCACGCCCAGACGGCTGTGAAAATCGGAAATGATCTTTGGCGCGCCGCTGGGCAGTCTGGGGCTTTGGGCGATGGCGGGCAGCGCTACGGCAACTCCGGCGACAAGGGCGATGGCGGGCAATAGCTTGTGCATCTGAAATACCGATTTGGACCTGATCAACCCTCAGGAAATTCACAATGACCTGTGCGGTCAAGTAGGGAATCCCCTCTGGCCCGTGCCCGGTCCGCGGGCTACCGTTTGCCACATATGCGTGCGTAGGGGAGGAACACATGAAGTTTGGTGGATATGCAATGGCCGGCGCTCTGGCGCTGGGTGCCGGGCTGGTTGAGGCGCAAGAGGCCGCAGATGCGGTTGCGCCCGAAAGCGGTGTTTCGGCCTCCCGAGCAGAAGCGTCCGGATGGCCTGCTCAGGTCGAAGCCTCTCTGGCCGCGAAGGACGCAGGTGTTCCGGTCACTGCACAGGACTGGATGATTTCTGCGGCCAACCCACACGCGGTCGCGGCCGGGGCGGATGTCCTGCGGGCAGGGGGCAGCGCGGCGGACGCGATGGTTGCGGTCCAGACCGTGCTTGGGCTGGTGGAACCACAGTCCTCGGGTCTGGGCGGCGGGGCCTTTTTGGTCTGGTATGACGGCGCAACGGGTGAGTTGACCACGCTGGATGCGCGCGAAACCGCCCCGCTGGAGGCGACGCCACGTCTGTTTCAGGACGACGCCGGGGAGCCGCTGAAGTTCTTTGATGCCGTGGTCGGCGGGCGGTCGGTCGGCACGCCCGGAACTCCGGCCTTGCTGGAGGCCGCACATCGCAAATGGGGCCGCGCGCCCTGGCCCTCGCTCTTTGAGGCCGGGATTGACCTGGCGGAGGGTGGGTTTCAGGTTTCGCCCAGATTGGCGGGGCTGGTGGCGCGGGATGCCGACCGTCTGGCCCGTTTCCCGGCCACGGCCGCCTATTTCCTGCCGGGCGGACAACCGTTGCAAGCCGGTGAAACCCTGCTGAACCCGGAGTATGCCGCCACGCTGCGGGCGCTTGCCAAAGAGGGCGCGACCGCCGCCTATACCGGTCCCATTGCGGCTGAGATCGTTCAGACCGTGCGCAATGCCGCGGGCAATCCCGGGCTGCTGTCGCAGATGGATCTGGCGCTGTATCAGGTCAAGGAGCGCGCGCCGGTCTGCGCCACCTACCGCGCCTATGAGGTCTGTGGCATGGGGCCGCCCAGTTCGGGCGCGCTGACCGTTGGACAGATCCTTGGACAGCTGGATCAATATGATCTGGCGGCTCTGGGTCCGACCAATCCCGAAAGCTGGCGCCTGATCGGGGACGCCTCGCGCCTGGCCTTTGCGGATCGCGGACGCTACATGGCTGACAGTGATTTTGTCCCCGTACCCACAAAAGGACTGGTCGACCCTGACTACCTGACCAAACGGGGGCAACTGCTGTCAGGCGACGTGGCGCTGACCGAGGTTGCGCCGGGCCGTCCGCAGTTCGATCATGCCCTGAACTGGGCTGATGATGAGGCGCTGGAATTCGCCTCGACCTCTCACATCTCCATCGTCGACCGTTACGGCAATGCGCTGTCGATGACGACGACCATCGAAAACGCCTTTGGCTCGCGACTGATGACCAACGGGTTCCTGCTCAACAATGAGCTGACGGATTTTTCGTTCCGGACCCATCGCGACGGGGTGCCGATTGCCAACCGTCTGGAACCCGGCAAACGGCCGCGCTCTTCGATGGCACCAGCCATTGTGTTGCGCGACGGAAAACCGGTTCTGGTCATCGGCTCGCCGGGCGGCAGCCGCATCATTGGCTATGTGGCGAAATCCATCATCGCCTGGGCGGATTGGGGCATGGACATTCAGCAGGCCGTGGCACTGCCCCATGCGGTCAATCGTTTCGGCACCTATGATGTTGAAGCCGGCACCGATGCGGCGCAACTGGCTGCTCCGCTGGCTTACATGGGGTTCAAGGTCAATGAACGTGATCTCAACTCCGGCCTGCACGCCATCCAGATCGGATCGGGCCTGAGCGGTGCGGCCGATCCGCGACGCGAAGGCGTGGCCTTCGGGGGGTGAGCAGCGGTTGATTTGACCGCCGATCTACCTATCCTGTCGCGAGATTGAGGAGACACACATGGTTCAGGCAACTGCCTTACCCCGCAACGAAGGCGGCATTGAAACCGTCGTTGGCATTCTGAAACAGCAGTTCGGTGATCGTCTGCAGACAGGTGCATCAATCCGCGAACAGCACGGTCATACGACAACCTACATCCACAACCAGATGCCGGATGCGGTGGTGTTTCCCGAATCCACCCAAGAGGTCACGCAGATCGTAAAGACCTGCGCGACCCACCATGTTCCGGTCATTCCTTTCGGCACCGGCACCTCGCTGGAGGGGCATGTGAACGCGCCCGCAGGTGGTATCTCGGTCGATATGAGCCGCATGGACCAGATCATCGCCGTGCAGGCCGAAGATCTGACCGTCGTGGTGCAACCGGGCGTCACGCGGGAGCAGCTGAACACTCATCTGCGCGATCAGGGCTTGTTCTTCCCGATCGACCCCGGCGCCAATGCCTCGCTGGGCGGGATGACCGCGACACGCGCCTCGGGCACCAATGCGGTGCGCTATGGCACGATGAAGGACAATGTGCTGTCCTTGGAGGTGGTGATGGCCAGCGGTGAGGTGATCCGCACCGCGCAGCGGGCCAAGAAATCCTCGGCCGGCTATGACCTGACCCGCCTGATGGTCGGCTCCGAAGGCACGCTGGGCCTGATCACCGAAATCACCCTGCGTTTGCAGGGCATTCCCGAGGCCATCAGCTCGGCCCGCTGTACCTTCCCCACCGTGGATGCGGCCTGCCGGGCGGTGATGATGACCATACAATACGGTATCCCCGTGGCCCGGATCGAACTGCTGGATGAGATGAGCGTGAAAGCGGCAAACGATTATTCCAAGCTGGATCTGCCGGAGACACCGCTGTTGCTGCTGGAATTCCACGGGTCCGAAGGCGGCGTCTCCGAACAGGCCGAGATGTTCGGCTCCATTGCCGAGGAATTCGGCGGATCCGACTTTGCCGCCACCACTTCGACCGAAGAGCGCAACAAGCTGTGGCAGGCGCGCCATGACATGTATTGGGCCGCTCATCAGCTGCGTCCGGGGGCCAAGGGGATCTCCACCGACGTCTGCGTGCCCATTTCACGGCTGGCCGAAGCGGTGACACGGACCCAGGCCAAGGCCGAAGAGCTTGGCCTGCTGGCGCCCATCGTCGGGCATGTCGGGGACGGCAATTTTCACTCGCTGCCGCTGATCGACATGGAAAGCGAAGAAGAGCTTGCCGCCGTCGAAGTCTTCGTCTCCTGGCTGAACAATATGGCGATTGAGCTGGAAGGCACCTGTACCGGCGAACATGGGATCGGCCAGGGCAAACGGCCCTATCTGAAGAAAGAGCTTGGCAACGCGGTGAACTACATGGCGGCGATCAAGGCGGCACTGGACCCCGACAACATTCTGAACCCCGGCAAGATCGTGGAGATGTAGCAAGTTGAAGTCACCAGCGTCCAAACGCTGGTGGCAAACCCCGACTGATCTGGAACAGCGCCGATCCGCCAAGGCATGATGAAACCGCTCACACTCAACACAGCAGGGCGCAGTTCGATCTCTGGTCCCCTGACTTCTTCTCGTTAAAAATACTCAAAAACCGACGTTTCCGACTTTCAAACCCGTCATGAATGGCGCGGAAGGTCGGTTTTGTCGGTTTTTGGGTCGGATGGCTTTTGCGCGACTTGTTCGGCTTGGGCATAAATCAATGCCAAGAATCTATCTAATCCGGAGAGCGGGATAATGAAAACCCAAGTCAAAGCGCTGGTCGTGGGCGGCGGTGCCGTCGGGACCTCGATTGCGTATCACCTGGCCAAGGCCGGTTGGGAGGATGTCATGCTGATCGAACGGGACGAACTGACGTCCGGTTCCACATGGCATGCTGCGGGCCTGCTGCCGCTCTTCAACATGAGCTACGCGACCACCCACATCCACAAGTACTCGGTCGATTTCTACAAGACCCTGGAAGAAGAAACCGGCCTGAACGCCGGCTTCGCCGTGGTGGGCAACCTGCGCATGGCGCAGACCCAGGAGCGTATGGACGAATACATGCTCTACGCGTCGACGGCCGAAACCTGCGACGTTGCCTACGAATGGCTGACCCCTGAGCAGATCAAGGAGCGCTGGCCGCTGATCGAGACCGGCGACCTGAAGGGCGCCATCTACCACACCGAGGACGGCTACATTAACCCCGCCGACGTGACCCAGGCGATGGCCAAGGGTGCCCGTCAGCGCGGTGTGGAAATCGTCCGCAAGATGCAGGCCGATGCCTTCCACTGGACCGGCACCCACTGGGAAGTCACCTGCACCAAGATGGTCGAGAAGGGCGGCAACCTGGTTGCGTCGGATGAGCAGGTCGTCATCACCGCCGAGCACGTTGTGACCGCGTCGGGCAACCACGCACAGCGCACCGCCAAGATGCTGGGCATCAAGATGCCGGCGATCCCGGTCGAGCACACCTTCATCGTCATGGACAAGGACCCCGAGCTGGTCAAATGGCGTGAAGCCGGCAACCCAGAGCACCCGGTTGTGCGCGACGCCGACAATGAATCCTATGCCCGCGAAGAGCGCGGCGGCTGGATCCTGGGCATCTATGAGCACGGCGCGCCCGCGCAGTTCGAGCACGGCGTTCCGGACAGCTTCCGCGCCGACCTGTTCCCGCTGGATCTGGACCGTATTGCAGAACAGTACATGGCGATGGCCGAGCGCGTGCCTTCCTGTGCCGAATCCGGCCTGAAAGACGATTTCAACGGCCCGATCTGCTACACCCCCGACGGCAACCCGCTGGTGGGTCCGGCGCCGGGCCTGCGCAACATGTGGCTGGCCGAAGGTTTCAGCTTCGGGATCACCGCTGCAGGCGGCACCGGCTACTACCTAGCGCAGATGATGGTCGATGGCGAAGCCGAGATCGACATGGCGTCCCTGGATCCCAAGCGTTACTCCTCGAACTGGATGACCACCGAATTCGCCGCGCGCAAGAACGAAGAGTGCTATGAGCACGTCTACATCCTGCACCACCCGGATGAAGAGCGCGAAGCCTGCCGTCCGCTGCGCACCGCGCCCGCCTATGACCGTCAGAAAGCGCGCGGCGCACAATTCGGCTGGGTCAACGGTTGGGAACGTCCGAACTACTTCGGTCCGCTGGACGCGCCAGAGACCTTCGACAAGGACGCCCGCTCGTTCCGCCGTGGTGGCTGGTGGCAATATGCCGTGGAAGAGGCGAAAGCCGTGCGTGAAGGCGTTGGCCTGATCGACGCGACCGCCTTCACCAAGCATGTCGTCAAAGGCCCCGGTGCCACCCAGTTCCTGGATTGGTTCACCTGCAACAAGCTGCCGAAGGTTGGTCGCATCAACCTGACCTACGCGCTGACCGTTGCTGGCACCACCCGCACCGAATACACCATCGTCCGCAACGGCGAGAACAACTACTATCTGGTCTCCGCCGGTGCCTGGTCGGAATATGACGCCGACTTCCTGCGCAAGGCGGCCGAAGACAAGATGGAAGAGTTCGGCTACATCGAGATCCAGGATGTCACCAGCCAGTGGGGCGTCTTCGCCATCGCAGGACCCAAGTCCCGCGACGTGCTGAAAGAGGTGATCGTTGATGCGGATCCGGAAACCGCGCTGTCCAACAAGCGCTTCCCCTGGCTGTCGGCCAAGCAGATTGAACTGGGCATGTGCCCGGTGAACGCGATCCGCGTTGCCTACACCGGTGAGCTGGGCTGGGAACTGCACCACCCGATCGAGATGCAGAACTACCTCTTTGACCTGCTGGAAAAAGCTGGCGAGAAGCACGGTATGAAGCTGGTCGGTGCCCGCGCCCAGAACTGGCTGCGTCAGGAGAAATCCTATCGTGCCTTCGGAACCGAACTGGGCCGCGACGCGACCCCGCTGGAAGCCGACCTGCCGCGCTTTGTGGACCTGTCCAAGGATTTCCACGGCAAAGCCAAGCTGGAAGAGACCGGCGTGCGCGTGAAGTGCTGCACCCTGCTGATCGACGGACCGGCGGATGCCGATCCCTGGGGCCGCGAAGCGATCTATGCCGAAGATGGCGTGACCCGTCTGGGCCGTCTGACCTCGGGCGGCTACTCGGTGGCCTTTGAGAAGTCCATCGGCATGGGCTACCTGCCGCCGGAACTGGCCGTTGAAGGCACCAAGGTGAAGGTCAAAATCCAGGACAAGCTGTGGGACGGTGTCGTCACCTGCGACAGCCCCTACGACCCGAAGAACGAAACCATCCGCAAGGACGGCTAAGGGTCCTTTCAGACCAAAACGAAGCCCCGGCCAATGGCCGGGGCTTTTTTGTTGCACAAGACTGGGCATCTATTTGCGTTGTCGTCGCTTCAGCCATTGTAGCCAGGACTGGCGGGTTCCGGAAAAGGCGTTCAGATCCACCGGGCCTTCAATGCCGGGAACGATGCCGGTGCCGCTGTATTGCCAGAACCGCCAATGCTGTTTCGGGTAGACCTGCGCCGGTGTCTTGGCGGTTGAACGCAACCAGAACTCGGTATTGCGGATCCGGCCGATCCGGGTCTGTCGGTAGAATTCAGGCGTGGTGTAGAGGATCGGACGCTGACCATAGTGGCGTTCGACCATGTCCAGAAAGATCTGCGCCTCACGCCGGACCGTGGGCCCCGAGGGGCGCTTGTTGCAGGTGGGGGAATAGGCGTTCCACTCCATGTCCAGCACCGGCGGCAAAGCCCCGCGCACCCGTGGCACGTTGCGGATGAACCAGCGCGCCTGTTTGGCGGCGGAGGTGCAGAAATAGAAGAAGTGATAGGCCCCGCGCGGAACGCCGGCGCCAGCTGCGCCGCGCCAGTTGCGTTTGAAACTGGGGTCCAGGTAATCGCCGCCTTCGGTGGCCTTGATGAAGGCAAAGCGCACGCCAGCGCGCCGTGCCCGTCGCCAATCGATTTCCCCCTGAAAGCGGGCCACGTCAATGCCATGTACGGGATAGCGTTTGGGGGGCTTGCCGTTGAACACCACCGGGTCTGAATCGCCGAAGCCCTTGGGCACTTGTGCGAAGGCTGGGCCGGCGCACAAAAGCAAAATCACGAAGAAAAGTCTGAACATGAAAAACCCTGAAACCAGATCTGGCTTCAGGGTCACATTGCTTGGCGTGCAGGTGCAATGCCCAAGTTGTAAAGCGGCGGGACCTGCGGAAATCCGCGCGTCAGTCCTGGCTGGTCTCATTCAGCTCCATATGACCGCCGCCCTTGGTCAGCACCCGGCGCAGCATCGGTTCAAAGAACTCAAGGGGCTTGGTCGGATAGTCCGGGTCAAAGGCGCATTGATCGTATTTTTCGCAGAAATAGCGGCAATCTTCCCAATAGGGGCTGTCGCGGTATTTGTCGCGGGCGTGGCGGTCTCCGCCCAGGTGGTGGTTGTAGTAGTAGCCCTGGAAGACGCAGTGATGTTTGAGGATCCAATATGTCTTTTCGCTGACATAGGGTTTCATCATCGCCGCCGACAGCTCGCCGTGGTTGTAGGGCGACAGGATGTCCCCGGTGTCATGGATCAGGGCGGCCACGATGATTTCTTCGTCGGCCCCGTCTTCCCAGGCGCGGGTCGCGGCCTGCAGGGAATGCTGATAGCGGTTCACGGGATAGGGCGTCCAGTCTTCGTCCAGCGACCGGATCGCATCCAGAATGCGGTCGGGCAGGGCGGCGTTATAGGCCTCTTCATACTCCATCACCGCGTCCCAGTCGGCTTTGGTGGCTTCGGTGAAACTGGTCCAGGTTGGCTTGTGGCTTTTGTCCAGCATGCGCGCGTCCTCTGTTAAGATCCTGATCAGCGTAATGGGCGGTATGTGATCAGTAAAACGAATTGATTTTATCAAACCGATGCTGATTATTGTTCGCATGCAGCTGAACGCCCTGGAAACCTTTCTGGCCATCGCCCAATCGGGCAGCTTTCATGCCGCTGCACGGCGTCTGAACATCACCCAGACCGCTGTCAGCGCACGCATCCGCGCGTTGGAGACCAGCCTGGGCACGTCGCTGTTTGAGCGGGGGCCGGGGGGCACACGGCTGAGCGCGGCGGGGCGGCATCTGAAACCCTATGCCGAACAGATGCTGCGCAGCTGGGAAGTGGTGCAATCCGATCTGTCGGGGGCGATGCGCGGACGGGTTTCGCTGCGGCTGGGGTCGCAGCTGTCGATCTGGGATGAGCTGCTGGTCGATGTTGCGGTCTGGCTGGAGCGCGAAGAGGGCAAGGTGCCCTTCGTGTTGAACTATGATCACGCGCTCAACATGGCCGAGGCCGTGCAGCAGCACCTGCTGGACGTGGCAATTGTCAGTGATCTGCCCTCGGGCACTCGGCTGGGGACCGCGGATCTGCCGCCGGAAAGCCTGACGCTGGTCAGCCATCGCGCGGTGGATCTGCGGAAGGACAATCTGCCACTGTTCATCAATCTGGAGTTCGGGACCGAATATGACGCGCAGCTGGAACAAGTCCTGCCGGTCCGATCGCAACAGCACATCGTGCTGGGAAATGCCCTTATGGGACTGCGCTATCTGCTGAAACGCGGCGGCATGGGATACTTCCCGGACAACATGATTGCGCCGTTTCTTGCGTCAGGCCAGCTGCATAAGGTCACGGGAGCAAAGCCTATCAGCATCAGCTGCAAGGCACTGTTTCAACAGGATAACCCGAACATGGTGCATGTACAGGAGGTGCTGACCGGTCTGCGGGAACTGCGGGGCGCGTCATAGGCCGACTGTGTGACGCAAAGCCCGATTGGGTTGGGCTTTGCGTTAGCTCTCTTTTACCGTCAGGCGGTCAGCTCATCGTAGCATTCCAGCGCCTTGGCCGAATACATCATGGCCGGGCCGCCGCCCATCTGGATGCACATCGACAGCACGTCCGAAACTTCTTCGCGGGTTGCGCCTGCCTTGACCAGTGCTTCGACATGCAGCGAAATGCACGGCTCGCAGCGGTCGGAAACGGCGATTCCCAGGGCGATGAATTCCTTGGTCTTGAAATCCAGCACACCGCCGGATTTGACCGCCTTGCCAAGCCCGCCAAAGGCTTGTGCGGTTTCGGGAATTGCGCCGTTGAGGTTGCGCAGCCCCTTGCGTGTGTCGGTCAGTTTCGCCTGCCAGCTCATGTCTTGGATTCCTTAAATATTCCGATTTGAGAACATGTATTGCCCGCCCGGCAGGCGGCCTCTTTGATCCAAATCAGAATGCGGGTTTTTCCGCGACCAGAGCCAGATTGTTGGCGGGCATTTCCACGACCTGCACCATCTCCAGCCCGGCCTCCTGCATCAGGTCCATGGTGTCGAAATCGTCCTTGTAGCCGATCTCGGGATCGTGGGCGGTCAGACTGGCGTGGAACTGCTGGTCCCCTTCGCTGGTCAGCTCATCGCCCCGCATGAAGGGGCCATAGATCACCAGGCGGCCACCCGGCGCCAACGCCAGTGCGGCCTCTGCAATCAGGGTTTCGGCCTCAGCATCGCTGATCAGATGCAAGAGGTTCGACAGCACGATCAGGGTCTGACCGGCATGACGCTGGCCCCACCCCGGCGCCGTGGCGTCCAGTTGCAGGGCGGGCCGGATGTTCGGCTGCCCGGCGTCCCGCGCGTAGCTGTCCACCGATGCCATCCGGATCGGATCGGCCTCACTTGGTTGCCAGCTGAGCGCAGGCATTGCCGTGGCAAAGGCCACCACATGCTGCCCCGTGCCGCTGGCCAGTTCCAGCGCGCGGCCCTCTGCCGGGGCGATCTGGAGCAGAAGCTCGGTAATTGCGGCGGCATTGCGGGCGGCGGAGGGGGCAAAGAGCTTTTCTCCCTCCTGCGCAGCAACAGAGGCGCTGCCGGGAACGGACCTTACAGGCATCAGCGCAGCCTTTCCGGTGACAGGTCCGCCAGCGTCGCGGCGTCCAGTTCCGGGGGCGCCCCTGTAACCAGATCAGCTACAAGGCGGGACGCAGCGGGTGCAGTCTGGAAGCCATAGCCGCCCTGTGCTGCGCTCCAGACAAAGGAACGGTCGGCGGGGTCGGGGCCCAGCACCAGCGCCTTGTCGGCGACAAAGCTGCGCAGCCCGGCCCAGTTGGTTTCCACCCGGGTGACGGGTTCTGTGACCATCGCCTCATACCGCGCCAGACCTTCGGCAAGCACCATGTCATCGGCATAGGTGTCATGCGGCGTTGTTGGCTCTGCATCGGCTGGCGACACCAGCAGCTTGCCTGCATCCGGCTTTGCGTACCAGCTTTCGCCCACACCCATCAGCATCGGCCATGTGGAGACATCCAGCCCGCCCGGCGCAGGCAGGCGCGCCATCGAGCGGCGTTTGGGTTGGATGCCGATCGGGGCCATGCCGGCCATGGCCGCAATTTCATCGACCCAGGGACCGGCGGCATTCACCAGAATGGGGGCCTCAAAGCTCTGATCGCCGACCAGAACGCGCCAGCCCTTGCCGTCCAAACGCTCGATACCGCTGACCACATGACGGGTCAGGACCTGCCCGCCACCCTGCCGGATCTGCTTGGCGAAATCCTGCATCATCCGGTCCGGGTCCAGATCGCGGGCGTGATCGTGATGGGCGGCAAACTGTACCGCGTTCGGGTTCAGGATCGGCACCATGTCCAGCGCCTCTTCAAGGCTGACAGGGTGCAGGCTGAGCTCATCCAGATCGGCCTCATAGGCGGTCTTCTGGGCCTCTCCGGCCACCAGCAGCAGTCCGCGGCGCGTCAGGTAACCGCCGTTGTGGGTCTCGTGATAGGTGGCGCTGGCCCGGCTCAGCGCAACGGTAGAGCGGTTGCCGTAGTTTTCTTCGAACATGGCGGCCGAACGGCCTGACGCGTGGTAGCCCACGGCATGTTCAGCTTCGAGCACCAGAACCTTGCCATGCTCAGACAGGCGGCCACCGGCGCTCAGCCCGGCAATGCCGCCGCCGATGATGATGAAATCCGCGTTCATTGACTTTCCTCCAACCGGTCCGTTGCCGGGGCCGGGCGCTGCGACAGCGCCTCAATCTGATCGTAAAGCTCCGGTGTCATCTCAAACTCCAAAGCGGCAAGAGACGGCCGCAGCTGTTCCAGAGAGCGGGCCGAGATGATCGGCGTCGGCCGGGACGGGTGGGCCGCGGCCCAAGCCACGGCCAGCGTTGCAGGATCGACGCCCTGCTCTTGGGCCAGACGCGCCAAAGCCTGTGAGGTCTCATGCATCCAGGACGGCCCGTAGCGTTTGGCGTATCCGTCATCTTCCAGCAATCGACCGGTGCCGCCGTCGGCATATTTACCGGTCAGCAATCCGCCGCCCAACGGCGAATACGGCGCAACCGCGATGCCCAGATCCGCACACATCGGAAGGATCTCAACCTCTGACTGGCGTTTGACCAGCGAATACATCGGCTGCAGGATATCGACCGCAACGCCCAGATCAGCACCCGCCCACGCAGCCTTGACCACCTGCCAGGCCGCGAAATTGGACAGGCCCACATAGCGAATGGCCCCTTCGGATTTGAGCGCGGCAAAAGCCTCCATCGTGTCGCGCAGATCGGTGTGCGGATCGAAGCGATGCAGATAGAGGATATCCACCATCTCCAGCCCCAGCCGCTTGCGCGAGATGTCGAACTGGGCGCGCATGTTCGCCCCACCCGCGCCGCCGGAATAGCCGGCCTTGGTGGCGATCAACAGCGTGTCGCGCTGGTCCCTGATCAACTGGCCCAGGATCGTTTCCGAGGCACCGTCGGTGTACACATAGGCCGTGTCAAAATGGTTGATGCCCGCCTCCAGGCTGGCGTCGAACATTGCCGCCGAAGCGGTGGCATCGGCCCGGCTGCCGAATTGCATGGCCCCGAAGGCCAGAGCGCTGGCCGGGGTCCCGTCAAGGGTTGAGAGCTTTGGTGTCATGGGTGTCATGGCGGGACATTTGCACAAGACGCACAGACAGGGAAAGCGGAATCCTGCGCCTGTTTCCGGCCTGCATCCAGGCCGAGCTTACGCCGAATTGTGATTGGCAGAAGTGGCGCTGCCCACGTAGAAGCAGGGCATGTTTGATGCTCGTCTACGACCGCTGATCGACCCGCCTCTGAACAGGCTGGGGGCCATGGTGGCCCGCTTCGGTGTTTCGGCCAATCAGGTCACCTTGATTGGCCTGATGTTCGGCCTTCTGGCGGCTGTGTGTATCAGCTTTGACCGCAGCTGGATCGCGCTGCTGCCTTTGCTGCTGTCGCGACTGGCGGACGGGCTGGACGGCGCGGTTGCCCGTCAGACGGGTGGCAGCGATTTCGGCGGCTTTCTGGATATCACCTGTGACTTTGCCTTCTATGGCGCGGTGCCGCTGGGATTTGTGCTGCTGGATCCACCGGCCAACGGCGCGGCCGGGGCGTTCCTGCTGACCAGCTTCTACATCAACGGGGGCAGCTTTCTGGGCTATGCGGTGCTGGCCGAAAAACACGGCATGAAAAGCAGCGCTCGAGGGCAGAAAGCACTTTATTTCACCGGAGGATTGCTGGAAGGGGGCGAAACCATCGCGTTCTTCGTACTGTTGTGCCTCTTCCCGGCGGGCTTTGCCGCAATGGCTTGGATCTTCGGCGGGCTGTGCCTGCTGACCGCGGCGTCCCGCGTTCTGCTGGCATGGCAGGTGTTCGGCGACAAGCGCAGCGGCTGAGGTCAAAAGAAAAACCTGCCACGCGGGGCGTGACAGGCTTGGTTTTGTTCACACGGTCAGGTGAAAGCACCCGTACCGCTGGGCCGCTTACTGCGGGATGTCGCCTTCCAGGCCTTCGACATAGAAGTTCATGCCGGCCAGGGTGCCATCATCCGCGGTTTCGCCTGCGGCCAGCCAGTCGCTGCCGTCCTGTTTCTTCAGCGGACCGGTGAAGGCGTGGTATTCGCCCGAGGCCAGCTTGTCCTTCAGCGCCAGCGCTTCGGCTTTGACGTCGGCAGGAACCGCGTCCGAGATTTCGCCGATGCCAACCATGCCTGCGCCGATGCCGTCCCAGGTGCTGACCGAGGTCCAGGTGCCGTCCATGACAGCCTTGGTGCGGGCGATGTAGTAGGGCGCCCAGTCATCGATGATCGAGGAAACGCGCGGGAAGGGGGCGTATTCGCTCATGTCCGAGGCCTGACCAAAGGTCACAACATTGCCAGCGGCCTGTGCGGCGGCCTGCGGCGCGGTGGAATCGGTGTGCTGCAGGATCACGTCAGCGCCCTGTTCGATCAGAACCTTGGCCGCGTCGGCTTCTTTCGCCGGGTCAAACCAGGTGTAGGCCCAGACGATCTTGAATTGGACATCCGGGTTCACCTTGCGGGCGTGGATGAAGGCAGAGTTGATGCCGCGGATCACTTCGGGGATCGGGTAGGAGCCGATGTAGCCGATGATGTTCGACTTGGTCATGTTGCCCGCGATGTGGCCCTGAACCGCGCGGCCTTCATAGAAGCGTGCGGAATAGACCGACACGTTTTCGGCCTGCTTGTAGCCGGTGGCGTGTTCGAACTTCACGTTGGGGAATTTCTTCGCCACGTTGATGGTGGGATCCATGTAGCCAAAGGAAGTGGTGAAGATCAGGTCTGCACCTTCCAGCGCCATCTGGGTCATGACGCGCTCGGCATCCGGGCCTTCCGGGACGGATTCGACGTAGACGGTTTCCACCTTGTCGCCAAAGGCTTCTTCAACGGCCAGGCGGCCCTTGTTGTGCTCATAGGTCCAGCCGCCGTCGCCGACGGGGCCGACATAGACAAAGCCCACCTTGGTGGTGTCGGCTGCCGCCGCGCCGGCGACCAGGCCCAGCGCCACGGCGGCGCTGGCAAACAGAGAAGTCAGTTTCATTGAGGTTCCCCCAGTTGGTTTTTCGATTTGGCCCCTCAGCGAGAGGCGTGGAAGTTTCGTCCAAGTGCCGCCGGAGCGCCGCTCTTGTCCGCTGACAGGATGACCAGGACGATGATCGTGATCAGATAGGGCGACATTGCCAGATACTCGACCGGAATGGCAACGCCTGCGGCCTGCAGATTCAGCTGCACCACTGTCACACCGCCAAAGAGATAGGCACCCAGCAACGCGCGCCACGGCTTCCAGCTGGCAAACACCACCAGAGCCAGGGCAATCCAGCCCACACCGGCGGTCATGCCTTCGGTCCACTGCGGGACGCGGACCAGGCTGATATAGGCCCCACCCAAGCCTGCGCAGGCGCCGCCGAACAGAATTGCCAGGATACGGATGCGCACGACCTTGTAGCCCAGGGCGTGGGCGGCATCATGGTTTTCGCCCACGGCGCGCAGGATCAGGCCAACACGGCTGTATTTCAGCAGGGCCCAGACCGCGGCAGTCAGCGCGATCCCGAAGTAGAGCACCATGTCATGGCCGAAAAGGATCGGACCAACAACGGGCAGATCGCTCAGAACCGGGATATCCAGCTTCGGGGTCGAGGGCGGTTTGACGCCGACATAGCTCTGCCCCATCAGCGCGCTCAGCCCCAGACCAAAGAGGGTCAGGGCCAGACCCGACGCGACCTGATTGGCCTGGGCAAACTGCGTCAGGACCACGAACAGCAGCGACAGCAGGGCCCCGCCGATGGCCGAGGCCACGAAGCCAAGGAAAGGTGAGCCGCTTTCGACGGTGATCGCAAAGCCGGTGATGGCCCCCACGATCATCATTCCTTCTACGCCAAGGTTCAGCACCCCGGCCTTTTCCACCACCAGCTCCCCCAGCGCGGCAAGCAAAAGCGGGGTTGCGGCAACCATGAGCGAGGCGATCAGCAGGACCGGGTTGATTGCAGAAAGATCCATGTCGTTACCTCAGAACCAGTGTGATCATTGGGCCGTCAGATGCGGAATTGAAGCTGGTCATCACGCCACCCCGCGTTTACGGATCGCGATGCGGAAATTGGTCAGCAGGTCCAGCGCCAGCAGGAAGAACAGGAGCATCCCCTGGAACACCTGGATCGCGGCAGAGGGCAGGCCCAGGCGG
Organism: Paracoccaceae bacterium; assembly: GCA_022763485.1. Lineage (GTDB taxonomy): Bacteria > Pseudomonadota > Alphaproteobacteria > Rhodobacterales > Rhodobacteraceae > Aliisedimentitalea. The sequence continues at coordinate 30,942 of JALEGX010000062.1, forward strand.
GATTGAGCAATCTCGCCGCCGATATAGGTCAGCGCCATCAGCCCCCCGGCCAGCAGGATCCCCACCGGATGCAACCGGCCCAGGAAGGCCACGATGATCGCGGTAAAGCCGTAGCCCACGTTGAAGTCGATCGACACCACGCCGGAGGGGCCCGAGACCTCGAAAAGCCCCGCCAAACCGGCCAGGGCTCCGGAGATGCCAAGGCAGAACAGGATCAGCCGGGCAGGGTGGACGCCTGCGAATTTCGCCGCGCGGGGGGCCTCACCGGTCAAGCGGATGTGAAAGCCCAGCATATGCCGGTTCAGCAGCACATAGGCAAAGATCACCGCAACAAAGGCCGCAACCACGCCCCAGTGCATACCGGTTCCGGTGATGAGTTCCGCATTATGGGCGCTGTCATATTGCTGCAGGTTGCGCGACCCCGGAAAGCCGAAGCCCTGCGGGTTCTTCAGCAGGCCCAGCGAGACCGAGGCCAGCATCTGTTCGGCCACATAGACCAGCATCAGCGAGACCAGGATCTCATTGGTGCCGAAGCGCACCTTCAGAAACGCCGGGATCATCGCCCAGATCCAGCCGCCAAGCGCGCCTGCAAGGATCATCAGCGGAAAGATATAAGCCGCCTCCAGCGGGTAGAAGGCCAGCCCGACCGCGGCGCCGCAGATGGCGCCCATGATGTACTGACCTTCGGCGCCGATGTTCCAGATCCCGGCGCGGAACCCAAGGCTCAGCCCGATGGCGATCAGCACCAAAGGCGCGCCCTTCACCAGAAGCTGCGGCCGGTAGTAGAAGGCGAACTCGCCAAACAGCGGGTCATAGAAAATCGTCTGGATCGCTTCGACCGGGTTCTTGCCGAGCATCGCGAACAGGATGCCGCCAAACACCATTGTGGCCAGAACGGCGAAGACCGGCGTGATCAGCGACCAGACGCGCGAAGGCTGCGGGCGTTTTTCAAGCCGGATCATGACGCGGTTCCTTGTGTCTTGCTGTCGGGGAGCGCTAGCCGCAGGGCCGGACGCGAGGCAGGTGCATCAGACATGGGCCACCTCCATACCGTGGGCGCCGCCCATCATCAGGCCGATCTCATCGACGGTCAGGTTGGCGGTGGGGCGCGGAGCGCTCAGCCGGCCTTCGTTCAGCGCGGCAAAGCTGTCCGCGATTTCCATCAGTTCGTCCAGATCCTGGCTGATGCAGATGACGGCGGTGCCATCGGCGGCCAGATCCAGCAGCGATTGCCGGATCGACGCGGCCGCAGCGGCATCAACGCCCCATGTGGGCTGGTTGACCACAAGGACCTGCGGATTTTGCAGAACTTCCCGTCCGATAACGAACTTCTGCAGGTTGCCGCCGGAAAGCGAGCGGGCCGCGTTTTCAGGACCGGGGGTCCGGACGTCGAAACGCTCAATGATCCGGTCAGCAAATTCCTTGGCCGCACCCCAGTTCAGGAAACCACGGTTTTCCAGACCTTCGCGCACCGCGCCGGTCAGCATGGCGTTTTCGGTCAGGCTCATATCCGGGGCTGCGGCGTGGCCCAGGCGCTCCTCGGGGGCGGCCAGCACCCCCAGCCCGCGCCGGGCGTTGGGGCCAAGTGCGCCGATCTTGCGGCCTTCGAACTTGATCGCATCGGGTTCCACCAGCGTTTCACCCGACAGCACGCCCAGCAGTTCATCCTGACCGTTGCCCGCCACGCCGCCAATGCCAAGGATTTCACCCTTGCGGACGGTCATGTGCAGGTTCTTCAGCGGGGTGCCGAATGCGGAGGGGGCCGGGACCGACAGGCCCGAGATGTCGAGCACCACCTCACCGGGCGTGCGGCGGCTGCGTTCCGGGGTCTGAAGGGCGGAGCCAACCATCAGTTCCGCCATCTCACGGGCCGAGGTTTCAGAGGGGATGCACTCCCCGACGTTCTGCCCAAGACGCAGGATGGTGGCGTGATCACAGAGCGTGCGGATCTCTTCCAGCTTGTGCGAGATATACAGGATCGAGGTGCCCTCGGCGCGCAGCTTCTGCAACGTCATGAACAGGATTTCGACCTCCTGCGGGGTCAGAACCGAGGTTGGTTCATCCATGATCAGCAGTTTTGGGTCCTGCAACAGGCAGCGAATGATTTCGACCCGTTGCCGTTCCCCCGCCGACAAGTCGCCAACGGTGCGATAGGGATCCAACGGCAGACCGTAGGTTTCGGACACTTCGCGGATCCGGCTGGCCAGGTCGCGCATGGCTGGCGGGTTTTCCATTCCCAGCGCGATGTTCTCGGCCACGTTCAGCGCGTCGAACAGCGAAAAATGCTGGAACACCATGGCGATGCCATCGGCGCGGGCCTGGCGGGGCTCCGAGGGCGCGAACTTTGTCCCGTTCAACTCCATGGTGCCGCTGTCAGGTTTGACCAGCCCATAGATCATCTTGACCAACGTGGATTTCCCGGCTCCGTTCTCGCCCAGAAGGGCGTGGACCTCGCCCTGGCCGATCTCGAAAGAGACGTTGTTGTTGGCAACCACGCCCGGATAGGCTTTGGTCAGGCCTTGCAGACGCAACAACGGCACGGTCATGCGCGGCGCTCCTTTCCTGTCTCAATGGCCGCGGCGTGGCGCAGCAACTGCGTTGCGACACCGACCGCTATGGCCTGAGGGTGCTTGCCCAGAGCCGGATCACCGATCGGGCAGGTCAAACGATCAATCTGGCCGGGGGGATGCCCCAAAGCCGTGAGGCGTGACCGGAATCGCGCCCATTTGCTGGCCGATCCGATAACGCCTGCGAAACCAAACCTGTGACTCAGCAAGGCGTGGCATAGCCCCAGATCCAGCTCATGGGAATAGGTCAGGATCAAATGTTTCGCGTTTTCAGGTGCATGGCGCACCAATGACGCAGGGTCCGCGGCTGGCAGGGAGGTCACATTGGCTGGTATGGCCGCCGGGAACCGGTCGGCACCGGTATCGATCCAGGTGATGTCGAAGTCCGGCATCGGGGCCAGCACATCCACCAGCGCCCGTCCGACATGCCCGGCCCCCCAGATCCAGAGCGGATGGGCGGGTGTGTGGACCGGCTCCACCATCCAGCCCGAAATCAGCTGCGGTTCCGGCGGCTGGTTGGCGTTGCGGGCCGCCTTCAGCACCTTGCGCAGGGCCAGCGGCTGTTCTGTCGGGCCGCTGACATGACGCACGATCAGCTCGGCATCCAGCGTCTCGACGCGGTCCGCGTCATAGATCTCGCTCACCAGCGTGACGGCCCCGCCACAGCATTGACCCAGCTCCGGACCCAGCGCGTGGCGGCTCAGAACCCGGTCCCGGGTCTGACGCCGGGCGCGTTGCGTGGCTTCGAATTCCAGCGCGCCGCCGCCGATGGTTCCGGACTGCCCGGCTTCCCAGACCAGCATGGCCGCCCCCACTTCGCGCGGGGAGGAGCCCTTGATGTCGGCAATCACCACGCGGGTGACACGGCCATGCGCCTCTACTGCGGCCTTCAGGTCGATCAGATCAAACCCCATCCCGCACCCTCCGGATTGCGCGCCAGACCTCTTCTGCGGTGCCCGGCGCATCCATGGCCGGATAGGTCGCGCCAAAACTGGCGACCGCGGCGCTCTGCGCCAGCCAAGCCGAAATCCCCAGCATGAAGGGCGGCTCTCCCACCGCCTTGGACCGATAGATCGACTCCTCACGGTTCTGCCCGTCATAAAGGGCCACGTTGAACACGTCCGGGCGGTCGGAACAGGCCGGGATCTTGTAGGTGCTGGGCGCATGGGTGCGCAGCGCGCCCTTGCCGTCCCAAACCAGTTCCTCGGTCGTGAGCCATCCGGCGCCCTGCACATAGGCGCCTTCGACCTGACCGATGTCCAGCGCCGGGTTCAGCGAGGCCCCCGCATCATGCAGGATATCGGCCCGCAGGATCCGGTTTTCGCCGGTCAGCCGGTCCACCACGACCTCGGTGATCGCAGCGCCATAGGCAAAGTAGAAGAACGGTCTCCCTTGGCCCTTGATCCGGTCCCATTCCAGCTTGGGTGTCTTGTAGAACCCGGTGGCCGACAGGCTGATCCGGCCCTGATAGGCAAGGTTTGCCGCCTCATCAAAGCTGATGACCTCGTCGCCGATGTGAACCTGGCCATCGTCGAACCGCACATTGGCGGGCTCGGTCTGGTAGCGTTCGGCCAGATGCGCCGCCATCCGGTCGCGGATCGTGTCGCAGGCGGCTTTGACCGCCATGCCGTTGAGGTCCGAGCCGGAAGAGGCCGCCGTGGCCGAGGTGTTGGGCACCTTGGCGGTGTCGGTGGCGGTGATCTTGACCTTCTCCAGCGGGATGCCAAAGCGGCTGGCGGCAACCTGTGCCACCTTCTGGAACAGGCCCTGACCCATCTCGGTGCCGCCATGGTTCAGGTGGACCGAGCCATCCTGATAGACATGCACAAGCGCGCCCGCCTGATTCAGATGGGTGAGCGTGAAGGAGATCCCGAATTTCACCGGCGAAAAGCCAAGCCCGCGGGCAAAGCGGTCCTGACCGGCGTTCCACGCGGCGATTTCGGCCTTGCGGGCGGCATAGTCGCTGCTCTCCAGCAACTGCGCCGTCATCTCATGCAGTTCGAAATCCTCGACCAGTTGGCCGTATGGCGTGGTATTGTTCTTCTTCTCGTCCGAAATACTCTGGGGGGGCGTCATTGGTGCGCCATTGGTCCGAGCGCCAATGGCGACGGGGGCAGCGCCCCCCATCTCCGCAGCCGAAAGATAGTAATTGCGGCGGCGCAGCTCGATCGGATCCATCCCAAGGTCATGGGCGATGTGATCCATCACCCGTTCGATCCCGACCATGCCCTGCGGGCCACCAAATCCGCGATAGGCGGTGAAGCTCTGCAGGTTGGTTTTCAGCCGGTGGCTTTCGATGCGGATCGCCGGGATCCGATAGGCGTTGTCGGCGTGCAGCATGGCGCGGTCGGCCACGGGCAACGACAGATCCTGGGCCCAGCCGCAGTTGACCAGATGCAGGAACTCGACCCCCAGCAGCTTGCCCTCGTCGTCATAGCCCGCGCGGTAGGAAATCCGGAACGGATGCCGCTTGCCGGTGATGGTCATGTCGTCATCGCGGTCATAACGCATCTTGCAGGGCTTGCCGGTCAGACGCGCGGCCACGGCGCAGGAGACGGCCAGCGCATTGCCCTGGCTTTCCTTGCCACCAAACCCGCCGCCCATGCGCCGGATCTCGACCCGCACGGCATGCATCGGGGTGCCGATGGCCTCGGCAACCTTGTGCTGGATCTCGGTCGGGTGCTGGGTGGAGCTGTGCACCAACATGTCGCCGCCTTCCTGCGGCAGAGCCAGTGCGGCCTGACCTTCCAGATAGAAATGCTCCTGCCCACCCAGTTCGAACTGCCCTTCGACGGTGCGCGGTGCGGCGGCGATGGCGGCGCTCGCATCGCCTTTGGCGTAGATGCGGGGGCCTTCCTCGAAGCGGCTGTCGGCGGCCAGCGCCTGATCCAGCGTCAGCAGGGCCTCCTGTTCCTCATAGTCGATCTGCCCCTTGCGTGCGGCAACCCGCGCGGCGCGATGGCTGGTGGCGACCACCAGAAACACCGGCTGGCCCAGATGGTTGACCGTGCCGTCAGACAGCAGGGGTTCATCATGGATCGAGGGGGAAACGTCATTGGCAAACGGCAGGTCAACCGCTGTCAGAACCGCAACCACGCCGGGGCTGCTTTTCACCTCTTCGAGGTTCATCGCAGTGATCCGCGCCTTCGCGACGTGGGACACACCAAAGGCCAGGTGCAGACAGTCGCGCGGGGTCGGAATGTCATCCACATAGCGCGCGGTTCCGGTCACATGCAGTTTGGCGGCGTCATGGGGGAGGGGCTTTGTCACGCTCATGCCGACACCGCCAGCACAGACGTGGTTTCGCCGTTCATCTCAGCGTAGCAGCGGGCCAGCAGGTTGCGGGCCGTTTCAAGCCGGTATTCCGCCGAGGCGCGCATGTCACTCATCGGGGTGAAGTCCCTGTCGAATTCGGCTTGCGCGCTGGCAATGGTCGCGGCGGTCCAGGGCTGGCCGGTCAGGGCCTGCTCCACATGGGTGGCCCGTTTCGGAGTGCCCGCCATGCCGCCGAAGGCGATGCGGGCAGAGGTGACGGTGCCATTTTCAACCGTGATGTTGAACGCGCCCAGAACGGCAGAGATGTCCTGATCAAACCGCTTGGAAAGTTTGTAGACCTTCAGGGTGTCGGCCTGACGCGGGATGGTGATCGCCTCGACAAATTCACCGGGCGCTCGGTCCTGTTTACCGTAGTCGATAAAGAAGTCTTCGATGGGCATCGACCGGCGCGCATCGCCATGGCGCAGATGCAGGGTTGCCCCCAGCGCGATCAGCGTGGGCGGGTTGTCCCCGATGGGCGATCCATTGGCCACATTGCCACCGATGGTGGCGGCGTTGCGCACCTGAACACTGGCATAGCGGCGGATCATCTCGCCGTAAGAGGGGTGCAGCGGTTCGATCACTTCGCGCACGGCGGTCATGTCGGCCATGGCGCCGAGGCGGATTTCGTTGTCGGTGACGGTGATGTCCTTCAGGTCTTCGCACCCCGCAAGGAAGATCACCGGATCCAGATCGCGCAGCTGCTTGGTCACCCAGAGGCCCACATCGGTTGCGCCAGCCACCAATGTGGCATCCGGGTGTTTGGCATAGGCCTTTGCCAACTCATCTGCGTTTTGCGGGATGTGCGGGTTGGAGGGGGGCTCTGCCCCCCGGCCTGCGGCCTCCCCCCGGAGTTTTTCGGGCGAGATGAAAGAGCGGTCTTGTGTGATCCATGTCGGGACGGGGGCCGTTTCGGTGGCTTCGGCGGCCCGGATGATGGGGGCGTAACCGGTGCAGCGGCAGAGGTTGCCCGCCAGTTGCGTGTCATGGTCGGTGGCGCCATTGGCGTGGCTGGCAACCATCGACATGATGAATCCCGGTGTGCAGAAGCCGCATTGGCTGCCGTGCAGGTCAATCATCGCCTGTTGCGCCGGGTGCAGCGTGCCATCGGGGCCGGCGGCCCCTTCGACGGTGCGCACAGCCTTGCCGTCCAGCTGCGGCAGGAACAGGATACAGGCGTTCAGCGCCTTCGCGCCCTCTGCGTCCGTGACCATCACGGTGCAGGCCCCGCAGTCGCCTTCGTTGCAGCCTTCCTTGGTGCCGGTCAGGCCACGGTCCTCGCGCAGCCAGTCCAATAGGGTTCGTGTTGGAGGCACATCCTCCAACTGCACGCTCTCTCCGTTCAGAAGAAAGGTGATCTTCATCCGCTGAAACCCGTCGCCTTACCCTGTTGGACCCGGAATGCCCTCCTTCGATGCGACGTAGAAAGAGAAGCGGGCCTGTTTTGTCTGAAAGCCTAGGGAAGCGGGCGGGTTTCTGGCAAGGAAAACTCGTTCTGCGGTGCAGAAAGTTGGTGTGGCTGCGAAAGGATTAGGCGGGTTTGGGGGCAAGAAAGCCTTGAAATGCAAGTGTTTGCGGCATGGGGGTGCCTGTCGTTCGAAGGACTTTCAAAAACAAGCGAATAATGCGGTCCGCTTTCAGGTTTTTGAAACATCGGAGGCTGGAAATTCTTTTTATCCCGTTTCGGCGGCGACGGCTTCATCCTGTTTGGCCGGTACAGTAAGCTTCGCTCATGACAAGCACTCCCCGATTCATTCACCTGCGCACCCACACGGAATATTCCCTGCTGGAAGGGGCGCTGCGGCTGAAGAAGCTGCCCGATCTGTGCAAGCAGGCGGACATGCCGGCCATTGCCGTGACCGACACCAACAACATGTTCTCGGCGCTCGAGTTTTCGGTGACGCTGAGCGGGGCGGGGATCCAGCCGATCCTGGGCTGTCAGGTGGATCTGGCCTATCAGACCGCCGCACCGGGAGAGAAGCCGGTTCCGCCCGCGCCGGTGGTTCTGTTGGCGCAGAGCGAGGAAGGCTATGAGCACCTGATGAAGCTGAGCTCCTGTCTCTATGTCGACAAGGGTGGCCAGCTGCCGCAGGTCACGATGCAGGAGCTGGAGGACAACTCCGGTGGCCTGATCTGCCTGTCAGGTGGTACGAACGGGCCGGTGGGCATGCTGCTGCAACAGGGCCAGCGGCCTGCGGCCGAAGAGCTGATGCAGCGGTTGAAGGCGATCTTCCCTGATCGGCTGTATGTGGAATTGCAGCGGCATCCGGGGGAGGATGGCCAGCCCGAGGTCGAGCGGCTGACCGAACGTGGGCATGTGGAAATGGCCTATGCGATGGATCTGCCGCTGGTCGCCACCAATGATGTCTATTTCCCCAAGACGGAGATGTATGAGGCGCATGACGCGCTGATCTGTATTGCCGAAGGGGCTTATGTGGATCAGCAGGACGGTCGCCGCCGCCTGACCGCGCAGCATTACTTCAAGTCGCAGCAGGAGATGGTGACGCTGTTCGCCGATCTGCCGGAGGCGATCGAGAACACGGTAGAGATCGCCAAGCGCTGTGCCTTCATGGCCTATCGTCGTGATCCGATCCTGCCGAAGTTTGCCGATGACGAGGTGGCGGAACTGCGCCGGATGGCCAACGAAGGGCTGCAGGCGCGGCTTGCGGTGATCCCCCATGCGGTGAGCGTTGAAGAATACCAGGAGCGGCTGGACTTTGAGCTTGGCATCATCGAGGGGATGGGGTTCCCCGGCTACTTCCTGATCGTTGCGGACTTTATCCAATGGGCCAAGGATCACGACATCCCGGTGGGACCGGGGCGGGGGTCGGGTGCGGGGTCGCTGGTGGCCTATGCGCTGACCATCACCGACCTTGATCCGCTGCGCTATTCGCTGCTGTTCGAACGCTTCCTGAACCCGGAACGGGTGTCGATGCCGGACTTCGACATCGACTTCTGCATGGATCGCCGCGAAGAGGTGATCAAATATGTGCAGGAGAAATATGGCCGCGACAAGGTGGGGCAGATCATCACCTTCGGTGCGCTCTTGTCCAAGGCCGCCGTGCGCGACATCGGCCGGGTGTTGCAGATGCCCTATGGTCAGGTGGACCGCCTGTCCAAGATGATCCCGGTCGAAGGGGTTAAACCGGTTAGCATCGAAAAGGCGCTGCAGGATGAGCCGCGTCTGCGGGAAGAGGCGCGCAGCGAAGAGGTCGTGGACCGGCTGCTGACCTATGGCCAGCAGGTCGAGGGGCTCTTGCGGAACGCGTCGACCCACGCGGCGGGGGTGGTGATTGGCGACCGGCCTTTGGATGCGCTGGTGCCGCTGTATCAGGATCCGAAATCGGACATGCCCGCGACCCAGTTCAACATGAAGTGGGTGGAACAGGCCGGGCTGGTCAAATTCGACTTTCTGGGTCTGAAAACCCTGACCGTCATTCAGAACGCTGTGGACCTGATCCGCCAGTCGGGGCGCGATCTGCATGTGGCCGAGGATGGCACCCAGCTATATGAACCGCCGGAAGGTGCGGTGAATGAAATCAACGCCATCCCGCTGGATGACGAGGCCACCTACAAGCTCTATTCCGCCGCGAAGACCGTCGCCGTGTTCCAGGTGGAATCCACCGGCATGATGGATGCGCTCAAGCGCATGAAACCCACCTGTATCGAAGACATCGTTGCACTTGTGGCGCTGTATCGTCCCGGTCCGATGGAAAACATCCCGACCTATTGCGAGGTGAAGAACGGGCTGAAGGAAATCACCTCGGTCCACCCGTTGATCGACCATATCCTGGAAGAAACTCAGGGCATTATCGTTTACCAGGAACAGGTGATGCAGATCGCTCAGGTGATGGCGGGCTACAGCCTTGGCGGCGCTGACCTTCTGCGCCGGGCGATGGGTAAGAAGATCAAGGAGGCAATGGACGCCGAACGCCCGAAGTTCGAAAAGGGTGCGGGCGAAAACGGCGTCGACAAGAAGAAGGCCAGCGAAGTCTTCGACCTGCTGGAGAAATTCGCCAACTACGGCTTCAACAAATCGCACGCGGCGGCCTATGCGGTGGTGTCCTATCAGACCGGATGGCTGAAGGCGAACCACCCGGTCGAGTTCATGGGCGGCGTCATGAACTGCGATATCCATCTGACCGACAAGCTGGCTATCTATTTCGAGGAAGTCAAAAAGGGGCTGGGGCTGAAATATGTGCCGCCCTGCGTGAACCGGTCGCTGGCCACCTTCAATGTGGTCAACGGGGAACTGGTCTATGCGCTGGGCGCGCTCAAGAACGTCGGTGTCGAGGCGATGCGGCTGGTGGTTGCTGCCCGTCAGGCCGATGGCGACGATCGGCCTTTCGTGACGCTGTTCGATTTTGCCCGCCGGGTCGACATGAAGAAGGTTGGCAAGCGCCCGCTGGAGATGCTGGCCCGCGCCGGGGCCTTCGATCAGCTGGACAGCAACCGCAGACGGGTTTTCGAAAGCCTGGATGCGCTGGTCAATTATTCGGCCGCGATCCACGAGCAGAAAAGCTCGAACCAGGTGTCGCTGTTCGGGGAAGCGGGCGACGACCTGCCGGAGCCCCGCATGGCGCCGGTGCCGGACTGGTTGCCGGCCGAACGGCTGGGCGAGGAATTCAAGGCCATCGGCTTCTACCTGTCGGGGCACCCGCTGGATGACTACATGCCCGCGCTGAAGCGCAAAGGCGTGATGACGCTGGATGAGGTGACCGCCAAAGCCGAGCGCGGGCCCTTCCTGGCCAAGATGGCTGGCGTGGTTGCAGGACGTCAGGAGCGGAAGTCGGCCCGTGGCAACCGGTTTGCCTTTGCCCAGCTCAGCGACACAACCGGTGCCTATGAGGTGACGCTCTTTTCCGAGGCGTTGGAGAAAAGCCGCGAATACCTGGAGACCGGCGCCAAGGTTGTGGTCACGGCCGAAGCGTCGATGGAGTCTGATCAGCTGAAACTGCTGGGACGCTCGGTTGCCCCGGTGGATGCGGTCGCGGCTGAGGCCGGCGCCTCCAACCTGCGGATCTGGGTTAATGATGCGCAGGCCATCGGGACGGTGGCAAAGGTCCTGGCGGATGCCAAGGCAGCCGCGCCCAAGACCGCGCGGGGTGAGGTGTTCCTGTTGCTGCAGGACATGGGCCTGCCCGGCGATGTCGAGATGGATCTGAAACAGGTCTTCCCGATCAACCCGCAGATCAAGGGCGCACTCAAGTCGCTGGATGGTGTGCTGGACGTCGAAGAGGTGTGAGACCCACCGCCGTCCCACCTCACCCCGGCGCACTGTTTCGTGATGCCGGGGGCCTGCCATCTGTGCCTTGATCGGGTTAAGGTGTCTGGGCGCGAACAAGGGGGGCAATGTGCAGGGATTTGAGGCCGGACGCGTTCGGTTTGTGCGTTTGATGCAGGTGCCGGAGCGGCTGATCACCGCGCAGATGTCGGATGCGCGTTTGGCCGAGCATCTGCCCTTGCTCACCGGACCGTGGACCGAAGCCCAGACCCGCGCGCTGGTTGCCGAAAAAGAACGCCACTGGACCCGGGATGGTCTGGGGCATTGCGGCATTTACGTTGGGGATCGTTATGCGGGCTGGGGTGGCTTCCAGAAGGAAGGGCCGGAGTGGGACTATGGTCTGGTGCTCTGCGCCGATCAGTTCGGACGCGGGGCAGAGATCACCCGCGCCGCGCTGGAGTTCGCCCGTTCAGATCCGCGATTGCGGACGGTGACTTTCCTGTTGCCGATGTCGCGCAAGCATCTGCGCGCCTTGGATCGCCTTGGGGCCAGGCAGGTGGGGCTTGTTCAGTTGTCAGGAGAGCAGTTCCGCAAATTCGTTCTGCATGTCTGAACCGCCGCGAAGGCGTGCGCTTCAATAGTGCGGCGGGCGCTCATCGCCCAGAACGACGCCTCCGGTGCCTTCCTGCTCGCGGGCGGCTTCGCGTTCCATCAGCATCTGGACCCGGCGTGTGAGCACGTCAATCTGGTCTTGCTGTCTGGCGACAACATCGCTCAGCTCTTCGACGCTGCGGGTCAGGTGGGCGATACGTTCTTCGAGGTGCTGCATAAGGACTCCGGTCTGGTCGCCACGTCATAATCGCAATTGTCTTGCGGGTCCACCGGGCGACGGGTCAGGCTGAGCAGGAAGGGGAGATTGGCATGACCGTAACAACCACCACCCAAGACGGCGTCACCACCATCACGATCTGTCGGCCCGACGTGCGCAATTGTGTCGACCCGGCAACCGCACGGGCGCTATATGATGCGTTTCTGGGGTTCGAAGCGGATGAGACCGCGCAGGTTGCGATCCTGACCGGGGACGGCGGCTATTTCTGCGCCGGGTTTGACCTTAAATCGGCGGGCAGCGGCGCCTCGGATGAATGGATCGCGGGGCTGGACATTCCCGCGGACTGGTCCGACCCGATGGCCGAACCGCGCCCCGGACCCATGGGGCCGTCGCGGTTGATGCTGACGAAACCGGTGATCGCAGCCATTGAAGGCCATGCCGTGGCTGGTGGCATGGAACTGGCCGCCTGGTGCGACATGCGGGTGATGGCGGAAACCGCGGTGACCGGCGTGTTCTGTCGCCGGTGGGGGGTGCCGCTGATCGATGGCGGCACCGTGCGTCTGCCTGCGATACTGGGGCAGGGGCGGGCAAACGATCTGATCCTGACCGGACGTCCGGTAGAGGGGGCCGAGGCCCACAGGATCGGGTTTGCGGATCGCTTGTGCGCTGCTGGCAAGGCGCTGGAGGTTGCGACAGAACTGGCGCGGGATCTGACCCGCTATCCGCAGGCCTGTATGCGCGCCGATCACCTGTCTGCCCGATTGGCCCCGGCGGATCTGGCGGCGGCGTTGCGGCGGGAATGGGCCTCGGCCCAAGCGTTTGTGCAAGAGGGGCGTGACGGCGCGGCGCGGTTTGCCGCAGGGCGGGGGCGTTCCGGTGATTTTCAGGACATCTAAAGGCAATCGCACCCCTGAAATCACGAAAATGGCGTTCGCCGCAGGGTGGGCCAGGCCAATCCGGCCCGGTTGCTGCGGCATGTGAAACAGAGGCAGCGCCTTGCCGTTGTCACATCCATCGGCTAGACCCCGCGGCGACAATACAACCGTAGCGATGCGAGGAGGCCGAGATGGCCAAACCCAAGAAGACCCCGCGCCCCAAGGCAGAGACGCCCAAGGGCTTTCGTGATTATTTCGGCGCCGAAGTCACCCAGCGCACCGAAATGCTGCGTGCGATTGCGGGCGTCTACCATCATTACGGGTTCGAAGCGCTGGAAAGCTCGGCCGTGGAAACGGTGGAAGCGCTGGGCAAGTTTCTGCCCGATGTGGATCGTCCGAACGAAGGCGTCTTCGCCTGGCAGGAGTTTGACGAGAACGACAAGGGCGACTGGATGGCCCTACGCTATGACCTGACGGCGCCGCTGGCGCGGGTCTATGCCCAGCACCGCAACGATCTGCCCACGCCCTATCGCCGCTTTGCGATGGGGCCGGTCTGGCGCAATGAAAAGCCGGGGCCGGGGCGTTATCGCCAGTTCTATCAGTGCGACGCGGATACCGTGGGCACGGCCTCGATGGCCGCCGATGCGGAGATCTGCGCGATGCTGTCGGATACGCTGGAAACTGTCGGCATCCCGCGCGGCGACTATCTGGTGCGGGTGAACAACCGCAAGGTTCTGAATGGTGTGCTTGAGGTCATGGGCCTGGGCGACGATCAGGCTGCGCGCGACAACGTGCTGCGCACCATCGACAAGTTCGACAAGGTGGGAGAGCAGGGCGTGCGCGAGCTGCTGACCAAGGGGCGGCTGGATGCCTCCGGTGCCTATATCGACGGTGTGGGTCTCAGCGAGGATCAGGCGGCGCCGGTGCTGGCCTTCCTGACGTCCAAGGCGGCGGATGCAGCTGGCACCATCGCCAACCTGCGTGCCGCTATCGGCACCAGCGAGATGGGCGCCAAAGGCGTGGCCGAGCTGGAACAGATCGGGGAACTGTTGGCCGCTGGCGGCTATGGCTCGGACCGGATCGAGATTGATCCTTCGGTCGTGCGGGGCCTTGGCTACTACACCGGACCGGTGTTCGAGGCGGAACTGACGTTTGAGATCCTCGACGACAAGGGCCGCAAGCGGCAGTTCGGGTCTGTTTCGGGCGGTGGTCGCTATGACGATCTGGTCAAGCGCTTCACCGGGCAGGAAGTGCCGGCGACCGGCGTGTCGATCGGCGTGGACCGCCTGCTGGCGGCGCTGCGTGAAAAAGGGCGGATCAGCGCCCAGCCCAAAGGGCCGGTGGTTGTGACCGTGATGGATCGCGACCGGATGGCGGATTATCAGGCGATGGTGTCCGAGCTGCGCAATGCGGGCATCCGCGCCGAGGTCTATCTGGGCAACCCCAAGAACTTTGGCAATCAGCTGAAATATGCGGACAAGCGGAACTCTCCGGTTGCGGTGATCGAAGGTGGGGATGAGAAGGCCAATGGCATCGTGCAGATCAAGGACCTGATCCTTGGGGCGCAGATTGCACAGAGCGCCACTTTGGAAGAGTGGAAGGAACGTCCTAGCCAATTCGAAGTGCCGCGCGATCAGCTGGTCGCCAAGGTGCGCGAAATTCTGGACGGCCAGGGGTAAGTCATGACCGATCGTTCACAGATTGCCGCCCGCGCTGCGCAGATGCGCGTGCGCTTCGAGGCGGCAGGCGCTCAGGTGGTGGATCCGCCGCTGTTGCAGCCTGCGGGCACCTTGCTGGATCTCTACGGCGAAGATATCCGCGCCCGCGCCTATGTCACCTCTGACGCGCTGCGTGGTGAGCAGATGATGCGCCCGGACTTCACGGTCCCGGTGGTTCAGATGCACATGAGCGAAGGCGCAGAGCCCGCCCGCTATACCTATGCCGGCGAAGTGTTCCGGCGTCAGGAGCATGATCCCGACCGTTCCAATGAATACGTGCAGGTTGGGTATGAGCTGTTCGAGCGCGATGATCCGGCGGATGCGGACGCCGAAGTGTTTTCGCTCTTCGCGCTGCAGCTGCGGGGGCTGCCCCTGCGCGCTGCGACCGGGGATATCGGCATCCTGATGGCCGCCGTCGATGGCCTGCGGACGACCGAAAAGCGCAAGTCTGCCCTGCGCCGCCATGTCTGGCGTCCGCGCCGCTTTCGCGCGCTGCTGGACCGCTACTCGGGCCGCAGCCAGATCCCGGAAGCACGCCAGAAACTGCTGACCAGCGCCGGGGACCTGACGGGATCCGCCGTGCAGATCGGCAAACGCTCGGCTGCGGAAATCCGCGAACGGATTGAACTGCTGCGCAGCGATGCCGCAGAGCCGCCGATCAGCGAGACCGAGATCCACGCGTTGGAAACCCTGATGGCGGTGCGCGAAACCGTGCCTTTCGCCATTGAGCAGCTGCGGGATGTGGCGGTGGACCTGCCGTCGATCAACCCCGCGCTGGACCGTCTGGAAGCCCGCATCGCCGCGCTGAAGGCGCGGGGCGTCGATGTGGAAAATCTGGATTTCGAGGCGTCCTATGGCCGGACCTCGATGGAATATTATGACGGGTTCGTCTTTGGGTTCTACGCCGAAAGCCGCCCGGATCTGCCTCCGATTGCCAGCGGTGGTCGCTATGACGCGCTGACCCGGCAATTGGGCGACGGGGCCGAGATCCCGGCCGTCGGCGGGGTGATCCGCCCGGATCTGATCCTTGAGCTTGAGGAGAGCCGGTCATGACGCTGAAGCTGGGTGTGCCGTCCAAAGGGCGGCTGATGGAAAAGACCTTTGACTGGTTTGCCAAGCGCGGCATCACCTTGTCGCGTACCGGGTCTGATCGCGAATATGCGGGCCGTGTGGATGGCGTGGACGGTGTGGACCTGGTGCTGTTGTCCGCTGGTGAAATTCCGCGTGAACTGGCCGCTGGCCGGATCCACCTGGGGGTGACGGGCACCGATCTGGTGCATGACAAGCTGCCCCGCTGGGAACAGCAGGTCGAAGAGATCGCGCCGCTGGGCTTTGGTCATGCGGATCTGATCCTTGCGGTTCCCAACTGCTGGATCGACGTGGACAGCCTGGATGATCTGGACGCGGTCGCCGCGGCCTTCCGGACCCGGCACGGGTTCCGTCTGCGCATCGCCACCAAATATCACCGCCTTGTGCGTGAGTTCCTGACCGATGCAGGGGTGGCCGATTACCAACTGGTCGACAGCCAGGGCGCGACCGAAGGCACCGTCAAGAATGAGACCGCAGAGATGGTGGCCGATATCACCTCTACCGGTGAAACCCTGCGCGCCAATCACCTGAAGCTGCTGTCGGATGGGCTGGTGCTGAAGTCGCAGGCCACCCTGTGGCGCAGCCGTGTTGCCAGCACCGACAACGCGGACAAGGCGATCCTGCGCGACCTGCTGGCGAAATTGCAATAACCGCCTCGGCGCCGGTCAGCCGGCGCCGTCCCGAATGCGCTGGCCGTATTTGACATAGGAATCCTCCAGCGCGCCGGGGTCTGCCTTGGCAATGGAATGCGCCTGCGGGTCCTGGGCATAATCGAACCGCACCCCGCCGCCTTCGACCATGCGGTTCATCATGTTGAAGGCCGCAGCAACCTCGATCGCTTCGAACAGGGCCTCTTCGCTCCACCCTTCGGCAAAAACGGCGGCGGCATCGGCCTCTGTCAGGCGGCTGGGCAAGCTGTTGAGCTTGCGCAGATAGGCGAGCAGGGGCCGCCATTTCGGCTCTGCCCGGTCGGGATCCTGCAACAGGTCCTCGATCATGCCGTCGGGGATGCCGAAGGCGTGTGCATAGATCAGATGCGAGCCGAAGCAGAAAGTGCAGGCGTTCAGGCCCGAGACATAGGCGGCAATCATTTCGCGCTCGGCAAGCGTCAGTTCGCCGTCGCCGCGCAGAACGGCGTTGAGATAGCCCATCAGGGGCGTGACGGTCTTGGGGAACCGCTGCAACAGATCAGTCAAATGGGCGTTTTCGGGCAGGGACGGGAATTGGGACATGGTATGGCTTTCGCTGGACTGCCAAAAGCCTAGGTTTCCGCCCCTTCACGGGTCAAGCCCGCTTACAGAACTCCGATTTCGGCCAGCGCCCGGTTCAGCTCGGGCGGCAGGGTGTCTTCCTGTGCGCGGCCCTCGGGCAGGTCAGGGGGCGTGTCTTCGGGCTTGAGGTAGCGCCAGCCCTGAAAGGGGCGCTTCTGGGCGGTCTGGGTGCGGTGCAGTTCCGGGTCCAGGATGATGGCGCAGCGGCGGATCCCGTCCTGCCCAATCACCTCATCCAGACGCAGAACCCGTTGGCGGCACTGGATCAATCCCTTGATCACCCAATAGATCGACCCACCGTTCAGGATTTCCGTCTCGCGCTTGGGCCACATGCGGGTCACATGCCGGGGCAGGCCGTCGGGCAATTCCGCCATCCGCATCTCTTGCCAGGCGGCCAGCGTTTCCACGCTTTCCGACCCTACGGACAGTTTTACCAGATTGATATGCTTATCCACAGGTCATCCCCAGAGTCGTCCCGAGCTTCACCATCATATTGTAGTTTACTGACGGCCTGCTTCAAGGTATTGTGTTTGCCTGTACAAAAATCCTCGCTAAATGGTGAATTCCGAGTTGAGGATTTCGGGATGCCTGTAGTATCGAACCCGCCTGACAAGCCGAGAAGGATTCGCCATATGAGCCGCTTCGCCGCCCCCATCGCCGAGCAGATCTGGGACATGAAATACCGTTTCAAAAAGGCCGATGGCGCGCCTATCGACCTGACGGTCGAAGACAGCTGGCGGCGGATCGCGCGGGATCTGGCCAAGGTCGAAAAGGATCCGGCAGCCTGGGAAGACAAGTTCTATGCGGCGTTGGAAGACTTCAAATACCTGCCCGCAGGCCGCATCACCGCAGGCGCCGGCACCGCGCGTCAGGTGACCCTGTTCAACTGCTTTGTCATGGGCACCGTGCCTGACAGCATGGCGGGCATCTTCGACATGCTGAAAGAGGCCGCGCTGACCATGCAACAGGGCGGCGGCATCGGCTATGACTTCTCGACCATTCGTCCGCGCGGCGCAGATGTGAAGGGTGTGGCGGCGGATGCCTCCGGCCCGCTCAGCTTCATGGATGTCTGGGACGCCATGTGCCGCACCATCATGTCCGCAGGCTCGCGCCGGGGCGCGATGATGGCGACGATGCGCTGCGATCACCCCGATATCGAACAGTTCATCACCGCCAAATCCGACCCGGCCCGCCTGCGCATGTTCAACATGTCGGTGCTGGTCACCGATGACTTCATGGAAGCGGTCAAGGCCGATGGCTCGTGGGAGCTGACCTTTGGTGACAAGGTCTATCACACCGTGCAGGCGCGCGATCTGTGGAACAAGATCATGCAGGCGACCTATGATTACGCCGAACCGGGCGTGATCTTCATCGACCGGATCAACAAGGCCAACAACCTCAGCTATTGCGAAACCATCGCCGCCACCAACCCCTGTGGTGAACAGCCGCTGCCGCCCTATGGCGCTTGCCTGCTGGGCTCGATCAATATGGCGCGGCTGGTGTCCAATCCGTTTGAGGCCGACGCGGCCCTGGACGAAGCCGCGATGCAGGATCTGGTCGCCACCGCCGTGCGGATGATGGACAACGTGGTTGATGCGTCGAAATTCCCGCTGGATGCACAGGCCGCCGAAGCCCAGGCCAAGCGCCGCATCGGGCTGGGTGTCACCGGCCTGGCCGATGCGCTGCTGATGATGGGCCTGCGCTATGGCTCGGACGAGGCGGCAGCCCAGACCGAAGCCTGGCTGAAAGCGATCGCCCGCGCCGCCTATCTGGCGTCGGTCGAGCTGGCCAAGGAAAAGGGCGCCTTCCCGCTGTTCGAGGCCGAGCCCTATCTGAACTCCGGCACCATGCAGGCGATGGATGACGATGTGCGCGACGCCATCCGCGAACACGGTATCCGCAACGCGCTGCTGACCTCGATCGCGCCCACCGGCACCATCTCGCTTTACGCGGGCAATGTGTCCTCGGGGATCGAGCCGGTCTTTGCCTATGCCTACACCCGCAAAGTGCTGCAGAAAGACGGCTCGCGCACCGAAGAGGAAGTGGTGGATTACGCCGTGCAGATGTGGCGCGACAAGTTTGGCGACAAGGACCTGCCGGACTATTTCGTCAACGCCCAGACCCTGGCCCCCGCCGAGCACGTCAAGATGCAGGCGGCGGCGCAGAAATGGATCGACAGCTCGATCTCGAAAACCATCAACTGCCCCGAAGACATCAGCTTTGATGAGTTCAAGGACGTCTACATGCAGGCCTGGGATCAGGGCTGCAAGGGCTGCACCACCTATCGTCCGAATGATGTGACCGGATCGGTCCTGACCGTGTCGGAAAGCTCTGAGGCGGCACCGGGCGAAAGCGCCAGCGCGCCGCATGAGGTGGATGGCGGCGATGTCATCTACATGTCCGAACCGCTGGACCGTCCGCAGTCGCTGGAAGGGCATACCTACAAGCTGAAGTGGCCCGACAGCGAGCACGCGATCTATCTGACCATCAACGACATCGTCATCAACGGCCACCGCCGCCCGTTCGAGGTGTTCATCAACTCCAAGAACATGGAGCATTACGCCTGGACGCTTGCGCTGACCCGGATGATCTCGGCCGTGTTCCGCCGCGGCGGCGACGTGTCCTTTGTGGTAGAAGAGCTGAAAGCCGTGTTCGACCCGCGCGGCGGGGCTTGGGTGCAGGGCAAATACATCCCCTCCATCCTAGCGGCCATCGGCGGCGTGATCGAAACCCACATGGTCGCCACCGGCTTCCTGGAGGGCGAAGGCATGGGGCTGAAGTCCGACCCGAAGGCGGAAGTGGTGAACCTGGATGCGCCGCGCGGCAAAGCCTGCCCCAGCTGCGGTCAGTTCGACATGCAGATGGTCGAAGGCTGCATGACCTGCCGCAGCTGCGGCCATTCCAAATGCGGCTGATGGCGGCCTTACAAGCCGCGAAAGCTGTGAAAGTGTAAAAAAGCCACCGCTCTGATCGAGCGGTGGTTTTTTCTTGTGTTCAGAAGTCGCTCCATGTCGACCCATCAAGATGCGGTCGGTGCTTTCCGACAACTCTCTGAGCTAATTTGATGTTTCGGCGACCTAACTCCCATCTGGGCTGAACGGTCCAGACGTGACGGCGCAAGGACCCCAAAGCCTATCAAGAAAGCGGCTTCTGTGCGCAATTGTTGTGGGGTGATCACCGGGGTGAAGGTGAAGGTCAGACTTACCGGGCTTTCGGATTTCGGGGAATGCCGCGCTCCAGTTCGGGAGTGATCGGAATATGATCGCCGTCATCGCCCGGGGGCAGGCGAAATGGGCCATTCTTCCAATCAGCGGCTTTCCAGGCCTCCTTGGCTTCCTCGATCCGATCGCGCGATGAGGACACGAAATTCCACCAGATGTACCGACCCTCATTCATCGTTTCGCCGCCAAGCGCCATCAGGCGCGCGCCCCCTTCGCCAGCGCGCACGGTGATCTTGTCACCAGGACGGAAGACCATCATGCGTCCCGCCTCGAAGGTGTCACCGGCGATCTCGATCGATCCCTCGGTCACATATAGCCCCCGGTCTTCATGATCGTCGGGCAGGGGAAATTGTGCGCCGGGCTGCAAGTGGACATCAACATAAAAGGTTTCGGACTGCATGGTGACCGGGCTGGATGCACCATAGGCCGACCCCAGGATCAATTTGGCCTGCACGCCGCCGTCCTGAAGCGCGGGCAGGGCGTCTTTCTTGTGGTGTTCGAAGTCCGGTGCCATGTCTTCGCGATCTTCGGGCAGGGCGATCCAGGTCTGGATCCCGAAAAGCTTGTGGCGCGTTGCGCGGGTTTCTGCGCTGGTGCGTTCAGAGTGGGTCACGCCGCGCCCCGCAACCATCCAGTTGACTTCACCCGGATAAATCATCTGATGGGTGCCCAGACTGTCACGATGTTCGAATTCGCCCTGGTACAGGTAAGTGACCGTCCCAAGCCCGATGTGGGGATGGGGGCGCACGTCTATGCCACCGTCGGTAATGAACTCTGCTGGCCCCATCTGGTCGAAGAAGATGAAGGGGCCGACCATCTGTCGCTTGGGAGAGGGCAGGGCCCGGCGCACCTCGAACCCTCCCAGATCCCGGGCGCGCGGAATGATCAGGGTTTCCAGCGCCTCCAACCCTGTTGAGGGGCAGTCAGGGTTCTGGGTCGGGTTCCAACTCATGATGTCATTCCTTTCTGGGGGCGGGTGTCGAATGTGGTCTGCAAAGGGTTGGACGTTGGTGCCGTCCTGCTGCGTCACGTCCTGAGATCTGTGTCCTTTCCGGAGCGTGCCAGTCTGTGAGGATTGGATCAGGTTTTTTGCAAGGATCTCATCCCCTCAAGGATAGGCCCGCTATCGCGCAGGTCAAAGGACCGCCGCTTTCTGCACCAAGTCGCCCTTCCGGCCCCGGAATGGGAAGGGAAAAGGGGGCCACACGGGAAATCGGTCTGTTTCGTCCAAAACGACGAAGGGCGTGCGCTCGGGCATCACTAAGCTTTCGATGGAAAGGGCGGGCCCGGATCTGTGGCCAGCCTGTTGGATCGCGACCTGGAATGGGGAGACGGCAATTCGGGTTTTGTCTGACCCAAAGATGTCGGGCGGGCTTTTCTGCCGCGTGCGGTCCTGAGCGAGAAGGAAAAACATGGATATCGAGTTCAGCCCGGCGCTTGAGGCGTTTCGCGCCGAAGTCTGCGCCTTTCTGGAGACCGCCCCGCCCGACGTTCGCGAAGCGGGCCGCAAGACCACCAGCGTTTTTGCACCGTTCGAAACGGTCATGGCGTGGCAGAAGATACTGAGTGAAAAAGGCTGGGCCGCGCCCAATTGGCCTGTTGAATATGGCGGGACCGGCTGGTCGGCGGAGCAGAAGTACATTTTCAACGAAGAATATGCGCGCCGTCGCCTGCCCCCGTTGTTGCCCAATGGGTTGAAGATGGTGGGGCCGCTGTTGATTGAACTGGGCAGCGAAGAACAGAAGCAAAAGCACCTGCCCGGCATTCTGAACGGTGATGATTACTGGACCCAAGGCTATTCCGAACCCAATGCGGGATCCGATCTGGCGTCGCTGAACTGTTCGGCTGTGCGGGATGGCGATCACTACATCATCAACGGCCAAAAGACCTGGACCACGCTGGCCTTCAAGGCCAACCGCATGTTCATGCTGGTGCGCACCAGCAGCGAAGGCAAAAAGCAGCAGGGGATCACCTTTCTGCTGTTGGATCGCGTGGATTATCCGGGGATGGAGATCCGACCGATCATCGGTCTGGATGGCAAGCCGGAACAATGTGAGGTGTTCTTCAACGACGTCCGGGTCCCGGTCTCGGGCCGGGTCGGCGCGGAAAACGACGGTTGGAGCGTCGCAAAGTCCCTGCTGAAACACGAGCGCGGCGGGCTGGGGGACAGCGCGGCCATGTATGCACGGCTGGAGCTGATCCGAGCCGCGGCCCAAGGCACGCCGTCGCCCTTTGGCGGTATGATGGCCGATGATCCGACCTTTCATCAGGCGATCGGGGAGCTGGAGGCTGAAATTGCGTCCTGCGCGGCCTATGAGCGGATGATGGTCAGTGGCCACCCGATTGCGCAAGATCCGGCGGCGCCATCTATCACCAAGGTCATCGGATCGGAACTGGCACAGAAAGTGTCAACGATGATGGCCAAAGTGTCGGGCGTGAACGCATTGCCGGTCCAATCCCAGGCGCTGGAGGTCGGGTCGAACACAGCGATGTTGACGGATGATTTCGACCTGATCGCGATGCCCTATTACCTGCTGTCGCGGGCCACAACAATTTATGCGGGCAGCGACGAAGTCCAGCGCGATCTGATTGCGCGGTCGGTTCTGGCGCAGCATCGGTAGGGAGGGACCCATGGATTTCACATTTAATCCTGAACAGGACATGTTGCGCGACAGTCTGCGTAAGTTGCTGGAACAACAATATGATTTCGATACCCGCCAAAAGATCGTGAACGGCCCGTTGGGCCAGGCGGATGCGCTGTGGCCCGAGTTCACGGACATGGGACTGCTGGCTTTGCCCTTGCCCGAAAACCGGGGAGGCTTTGGCGGCAAGCCCAGCGATCTGGTGGCCATTGGCGAGCTGTTCGGCCAGTTTCTGGTCAGCGCGCCTTATGTCGGCGCCGTGATGCTGGGGGCGCAGGTGTTGGCCCTTGGCGGTGCGGCGCAGGCGGTGCTGCTGGAGCGTGTTCTGGGAGGCCAGGCTGTAGTGGCCTTGGCGCATGAAGAAAGCCACGGGGTGGGCCGGTTAGAGGTCCTGCAGACCGAGGTGCAGGAGGGTTCGGACGGGTTGGTTCTATCTGGCGAAAAACGTCTGGTTCTGGCCGGGTCGGCGGCGGACAAGCTGATCGTGTCAGCACGCGGAGCGCAGGGGCTGATGTTGGTTCTGGTGGATCCGGCGGCGCAAGGCGTGAAGGTCACAGGCTATCAAACGGTTGATGGCCGGCAGGCGGCGAATATCCGGTTTGAT
Organism: Paracoccaceae bacterium; assembly: GCA_022763485.1. Taxonomy (GTDB): domain Bacteria; phylum Pseudomonadota; class Alphaproteobacteria; order Rhodobacterales; family Rhodobacteraceae; genus Aliisedimentitalea. The sequence goes on from JALEGX010000062.1 coordinate 54,297, forward strand.
CAGGTCGCCATCGCCTCAGCGGATGTGTTGCCGGACGCCGACAGCGACAGCCTGAACCGGATCCTGGATCTGACCCGCCTGATGCTGAGTGCCGAAGCGGTGGGCGCCATGTCCGCTCTGGTGCAGATCAGCGCGGCTTATGCGGCGACGCGCAAGCAGTTTGGCCAGCCGATAGGCAATTTCCAGGCCATTGTGCACAAGCTGGCCGATATGAAAATCGCCTGCACCAAATCGCAGGCGCATCTGCTGAACGTGACGGCGCTGGCGGATATGGGCCGGGCTGCGCCGCGCGACTTTGCGTTGCTGAAGGCACAGATGGGGCGGCTTGGGCGGCTGGTTGGGGAAACCGCGATCCAGTTGCATGGCGGTATCGCCATGACGGACGAGCTGAATGTGGGGCATTACCACAAACGTATTTTGGCGATCGAGGCGATGCTGGGGAACACCGAATACCAGTTGCGCCTGGCAGGTGCCGGGGGCTGAGGGAGAGCTTTCACCATGAGCAGTTACAACCATATCCTTTACGACGTGCAGGATAACATCGCGACCATCACCCTGAACCGCGAAGCGCAGATGAACACCATGTCGGTGCCGGTTATGCATGAGATGCTGCACGCCCTGGACGGGGTCGATGCGGATGACGATGTGCGGGTGGTTCTGTTCACCGGGGCAGGGCAGCGGGCCTTTTGCGCCGGTGCGGACCTGTCTGCGGGGGACAAGACATTCGACTATGATCGACAGGACCCGTCCGATCGCGATTTGCCAAAACTGAACGGTGTCTATCGCGATTGGGGTGGAATGCTGACCCTGCGGTTGTTCGACTGCCTGAAGCCGACCATTGCGGTGGTGAACGGGGCCTCGGCGGGGATCGGGGCGACAATGCAGACGGCGATGGACATCCGGCTGGCGGTGGACAGTGTGAAGTATGTCTTTCCCTTCACCCGCCGGGGGATTGTGCCGGATGCGGCCTCGTCTTGGTTTCTGACCCAGGTTGTAGGGTTGCCCACAGCGTTGGAATGGTCGCTGACCGGACGCAGGATCCTGGCGGATGAGGCGCTGGGTCGTGGCCTGGTCCGGTCGCTGCACGCGCCCAAGGATCTGATGCCGGCAGCGTTGGAGATTGCGCGCGATATTGCGGACAATACGGCGCCCGTGTCGGTGGCACTGACGCGTCAGATGCTGTGGCGTTATGCGACCGCCGAACATCCGATGCCGGTACACGCGGCGGACAGTGCCATCCTGCAAGGGCGCGGTGCCAGCGCGGATGCGCACGAAGGGGTGATGTCTTTTCTGGAAAAGCGCGCGCCAAAGTTTCCGGACAAGGTCTCGGACGGGTTGCCTGCCTGCTTCCCGGCCTGGGATCCAAAGGACAGTTTCTGATCCCAGCGCCCTATAAAACGCCGATCCGCCGGGCCGTGGCAACGGCTTGGCCCCGGCTGGACGCCGCAAGTTTCGAGTTGATGTTGCGCAGGTGGGTGCGGACCGTGCTGTTGGACACGCACAGCTTGTCGCTCATCGCGGCATTGGACAGGCCCTGATCCAGCAGGGACAGGATTTCCAGCTCTTTCGGGGTCAATGGATCCAGCGGCAGTTGTTGCTTGTCCGGTTCGGCTGGGTTCATCTTGGACGGCTTGGGCAGAAGCGACACAAGCTCCTGTAGCCAATCCACAAACAATGGGTCGGTCAGGGCCCGCTCCCCCTGCAAAGTGCGCGCGGCGAAGGCATGGACCACGGCTGCAACAGCAGGCCCTTCGTCGATCAGCAGACGGATATAGCCTTCGCGGGCACATTGATGCAGGACCCGCCCGGCCCGGGTCAGGGCGGTTTCGGTCCTGCCTTGTTGCAGCTGGGCCGCGGCGCCCAGCAGGTCCAGCACCATCGTGCGCCGGTGACGGCTTTGCTGGCGGCTGGTGATCAATTCGTCTTCGATCATCGGGGCGATCTGGTCCACCGCGCCCTTCAGCAACCCCAACCGGATCTTGTGCAAGGACAGCGTGTCAAGATCGTTGGCAGGCAGGTGACGCGCGCTGACCCGTTCCCACAGCGCCGGATCCTGTAGCTGTTCAAGCTCGTCATGGGATCGCCCGAACTGTTCCTGAAGCATGTAGAGCCGGGCGCGTTCCAGCTTGGCCCCGGCGATGACACGCGGCAGTTGCTGGCGGCACCCCAGATCCTCAAGTTCCACTAGCAGGGCCAGCGCCTGATCGACATCGCCCTGTGCCATCGCAATCCGGGCCAGCATGCAATAACACAGGATGCTATGATCAATCGGGCCGGTATTGCGCACGAATGGCAGATGCAGGCGGAATTGCCGTGCGGCAACAGTCAGATCGTTCCGCTCATAGTAACAGCAGGCCAGTGGGATACCCGCCATCAGGTTGCCATTTGTCTTGTGCCGGGTGCCGCTGCGTGTGGTGCTGGCGGCCACGCGAAACCGCGCCATGGCTTCGCGCAGGCGGTTTTCGCTCAGGTCGATCAGGCCCTGCACGGATTCAGCAAACATCACGCCAAAGATGTCGTCATGTTCGGATTGTTCCATCCGCGCCTGTAGCAGGGTTTGCCGCGCATCGGAAAACCGGCCCTCGACGAAATGGGCATAAGCCAGCCCGTTCAACAGAACCGTGCGCGAAAACGGGGAGCAGAGCTGTTCAAAGGGCCGTGCCAATTCACCGGCTTCAAGGGCGGTCTTGAAATCATCCAGCATCGAATGGATTTCGGTGCGCAGACACAGGGTTTCGACCCAGATCGTGCCGGTTCCTTCGGCCCCCAGACCAGTCTGATCCAGAAACAGCTGCGCCTTGCGCGGCCCATGCAGGAACAGGATGGCCCAGCCCTGTTGCAGCATCAGTTTGGGGTGCTTTTGCAACAGCGCCTTGGGGATGGCCTCATACCACCGGCACAGCAGGCGAACCCGGCCCTGCTCCAGCAACTGCCGCCCGGTATCCGACAAAAGCGACAAGCCTGTTTCGAAATCCCGGCCTTCGATGGCGTGTTCAATGGCTGGCACGATACGGCCCTGTTCAATGAACCAGCTCATGGCGATGCGATGCAATTCGGCCATCTGGTCCGGGCGTTCCTTGCGCAAGGTGTTGCGCAGGAAATTGGCAAACATTCCGTGGTGGCGAAACAGGCCATCCGCGCCTTCGGTCCGGCTGATCGGCGCATTGCTTTGGGACAGGGTTTCCAGGATCTGCGCGCTGTTGCCCGGTGGAAACAACCGGTCACACAACTCCGGTACCAGATCGCGCAGGATCGAGGTGGTCAGCAGAAAGTCCTGCACCTGCGGCTGCTGGGCATGCAGAACTTCGCTGACCAGAAACTCCGACAGAACAGAATCCGTGCGCGCCAGCTGCTGGATTACCGTGTTGCTGTCGCTGGTTCGGCCCAACAGCCCCGCCGCCAGGCGCAGGGCGACGGGCCAGCCTTCGGTCTTCTCCTGCAACTGCTGAATGTTGGCGACGGTCAGGCCGCTGCCGACCGTGTGCCGCAAAAAGCTCTCGGTTTCCTGAAACCTGAAGGCCAGGTCCTGATGAAACAGTTCCAGCAGCTTGCCCTGCGCCCGCAGACGCGCCTGACCAAGAGCAGGCATCGTGCGGCTGGCGGCGATAATGCGGCACCCTTCGGGCAGGACGTCCAGAAGTTCGTGCAACAGGTCAAAGGACAGGGTCCGTGTCAGGTGCTCGACCTCATCCAGAAACAGGGTGAAGCCTGAGGGCAAATGGTCCAGCAGGCCAAACAGGTCGGCGGCCAGTTCCTCTTCGCTTTTGGGACCAAACGAGTGCGACACAGGCGCCGCCGGGTCGATCACCCGGTGCAAGGCCTGATGCAGGCAGAACAGGAAACGCCCCGCGTCATTGTCTGCCGGGTCCAGTGTGATCCAGCTGCAGGCGCTGCCCTGATGGCTCATGTATTTGAACGCATCCGCCATGGCCACGGTTTTCCCGAACCCAGAAGCCGCGTGCAACACCGTCACACGGGCCCAGCCCGAAGCGGCAATGCGCTCGGTCAGATCGGGGCGCTGAATATGGTCCGCCACACGGCTTGGCACTTCCAGTTTGGATCTGAGGCGGGGCAGAAAACGGTTTTCGGAAAGCTTCGCGTCGGCCGGTGTTTTCATGTTCATGCCAATCGCAATCTTGCCGTGTGGTTGCCAATGTCAGGGTATCTTTTCCCTTTGGTCCGCCCTTTGCAAGGCATCCAACGCACCGTCACTTTTCGTCCAAAGAGACGAATACGCAATCACGCGCGGTGGCTAGCTTGTGTCCAAAACGCCAAGCCATTTAGGGAGGTTGGGTTTGCAGCTGACACAGACAGTTCACCAGTATTTACGTGAGCGTCCTGACGGGTGTGCGCTTTGTTTCGAGGATCGCGTTGTGTCCCACGCGGGGTTTGCGGATCGCGTTGCGCGACTGGCAGCGGTTCTGCGACAACGTGGGGTGAAGGTGGGGGACCGGGTTGCGGTTCTTGGTTTGGGGTCCGACCGTTATCTGGAGGCGCTTTATGCCATCTGGTGGGCCGGGGCTGTGATCAATCCAGTAAATGCCCGCTGGTCTGTGGCTGAGATCACCTATTCCCTGCGGGACAGCACGACGAGCGTTCTGCTGGTGGACGAACATTTCGCTGGGCTGGTGCCTGAGATTTTGGCGGATACGCCGTGTTTGGACACCGTACTGGACATGGATGTGTCGGGCGCAGGCCCTGCCGTGGGGCTGGATAGTCTTGAGCAATTGATGGCGGTTGCCACCCCCGTGGCAGACGCGGCGCGGGCCGGCGATGATCTGGCTGCGATCATGTATACGGGCGGGACCACAGGGTTTCCCAAGGGCGTGATGCTCAGCCACCGGGCGTTGGTCTATGGGGCTTTGTCCTCTTTGGCGACCGCGCCGCACCCCGGCGCAGCACCTGTATTGCATGTCGCGCCATTCTTTCACATTGCAGGCCTGGCAGCGGTTGTCCAAAGCGCTTTGCGGGCGGCGCCGCAGATCGTGACTGCGGCATTTGACGAACCCACGGCGCTCCGTCTGATCGAAGAGCACAAAGTTGCGGATGTGTTCATGGTGCCGACCATGTTGCGCCGTGTTTTGGACCACCCCGATCGGCCATCGCGCGATTGTTCGTCTCTGCGCTCCATCCGCTATGGCGCGGCGCCGATTGACTCGGCCCTGCTGGCGGATGCGATGGAGGCTTTTCCGGGGGCCGGGTTCTATCATCTCTATGGCCAGACCGAGAATTCGCCGATGATCTCGATCCTGCCACCGGCCGATCACACAACGGTAGTGCCCCGTGGGGTGGTGTAAGAGGCCGCGCGCGAAGCCCTTGGCGTAGCGCAGCGCGCGGCCGGGCTGGCGGCCATCGCGCTTCTTCGTA
>JALEGX010000063.1 GCA_022763485.1 Paracoccaceae bacterium
ACTGATCTGTAAAATTCCGGCGCTTTGCCATCGTCGTATCCCTTCAACGGTTTGGGATACACCTTAGCTGACTGTCCAGTTTTCTGGGACCACTTCACATTTGTGGTGGGTGCACAATACTGGATGTGCGGAAAAACACTTCCGTCAACTTGACGACCACCGCCTTGTCGCGCCTTTAGAAGAAAGGGCGGATCGCATGATTGCCTCGCTGTTCTTCGTCGGACCAGGTGTTGGTGCCCTGAGTACCTTACGTTGATCACTGATACTATGAATTCGGCGAACTGCCAAAAACACTGTAGCCCATCATTTTCGTGAACAATGTAGGAACATGTTGTACGGGATTTGTACGAAAAGCTCCTGAAATTCTCTGAATGTTCTTGAATTTTCTTGCAGGCCTGAGATTTCGAGAGGTCTCGTTGCTCAATTAGTCACCTGAAATTAATGCATTTTTTGGCGACCCCGGCAGGATTCGAACCTGCAACCTGCCCCTTAGGAGGGGGCTGCTCTATCCAGTTGAGCCACGGGGCCGTCGGGGGTTTTTATCGGGGAAATCCGGGGCGATGCAAAGACCTGAAATGGCTTGCGGCCGAAGAAACCCCGATCAGGAGCCGGCGGTCAGGGACAGGAAGACGTCTTCCAGATCCGCCTGTTCGGTCTTGACGTCTCGGATGGTGATCCCGGCGGTCCAGACCAGGGCCAGAACCTGTTCGGCCGTGGTGGCGCCCCCCTGATAGCGGAACACGATGGAGCCGTCGCCGCGATGCTCGGACGCGATGCCCGGCGCGGTGGGAAGATCCGACACCGGCTGATCTGGCATCACCACCATTGCCTTGGCATCCAGACGTCCCAGCAGGTTTGCAGTGCTGTCGCGCGCCACCAGTTCGCCGTGGTTGATGATGGCGATCTCATCGCACATCTCCTCGGCCTCTTCCAGGTAGTGGGTGGTCAGGATGATGGTCATCCCCTGTTCGTTCAGCTTGCGGATATTGCTCCACAGCATCTGCCGCAGTTCGATATCCACGCCCGCCGTGGGCTCATCCAGAACCAGAATATTGGGGCGATGCACCAGCGCCTTGCCCAGCAGCAACCGCCGCCGCATCCCGCCTGACAATGTACGCGCATAGGCATGGGCCTTGTCGCTCAGCCCCACCATCGACAGGATCTCATCGCTCCAGCGGTCCTTGCGCGGGACGCCATAGAGACCCGCCTGAACCTCCAGCGCGCCACGCGGGGTGAAAAACGGATCCAGGTTCAGCTCTTGCGGCATGACGCCAATCGCGGCACGGGACTGGCGTGGATTTGCATCCTGATCAAAGCCCCAGATCGTCACCTTGCCTTCGGTTTTGCGCACCAGACCGGCCAGGATATTGATCAGCGTCGACTTGCCCGCGCCATTGGGACCCAGCAGGCCAAACACGGATCCCCGCGGCACGGTCAGGTCAATGCCCTTGAGCGCCTGTTTCTGCGGTTGCCCGCGCTTGCCGCTGTAGGTTTTTCGCAGCGCTTCGATACAGATCGCGTCCTGTGTCATTGCGGCCCTTGCCCCCGGTTATGTCCTGGCTCATAAAACCGCCTATCCGAAAATGAAAAGGACCGCCAGCGATGACAACCGAAGCGCCGGAAATCAAGATCGTCGACAGCTATCGCGTTGCCTGTGACGGCAGCGAGGGCGCGCTGGGACATCCCCGGGTCTACCTGCAGATCCCCGAGGGTGTCGGCTATGTCGAATGCCCCTATTGCGATTGCAAATACGTGCACCGCTCGGCTGCGGACACCGCCACTGAATGAGACTGCTCAGGTGGCTGTTGGCCCCCTTGGGGCTGATCGCCATACTGATCCTGCTCTGGCTGGGAGCCGCGCTGATCGGCGCGGCACTGCCGGGCAAACGCGCCAATCTGCCGGATGATCCGGCAGAAGTGGAGATTCGCCTGATCCCCGGGCCTATCCATTATGATTTTCTTCTGCCACTGGACGCGGCAACCCGCGCGCGGCTGGAACTGCTGGCCCATAGCGAACTGCCTTTGGATCATACTGCCGCGGCATGGCTGATGGTCGGCTGGCGCGCGCGCACCTTCTATACGACAACAGGCAGCTACAGCGATCTGTCGGCAAGGGCCGTTCTGCGCGGCATTTTCGGGGATCGCTCCGTGATGCGTGTGGACGTGCTTCCAAAGCTTGACGACGAAGGGCCATGGGCGCGCCTGTCTCTGAGCCAGACCGAATATGATGCTCTGCTGAGTGCGGTCCTTGCCAGCTTCGAACAGGATCCTGAAGGCCGCGCCCAAAGGCTGGATCATCCGGGTTTCAACGCCTCGGATCAGTTCTTTGAGGCCAGGGGTAGCTTCAACATCCAGCGCACCTGCAATGTCTGGGTTGGCGACATGCTGCGGGCCGCTGGTCAGGACTTCGGCGCATGGACGCCAACTCCGTTCTCGATCCGGATCAGCCAAGCTATCCACACTGACTGATCCGCGCGGGTCAGGATCCCAAGAATACGATCACCGCTTCAGTCGAGCAGTTTGACGTCGGCCAGAAACGAACCGCTGTCAGGAAACAAGCTACGATAGCGACCATCCGGAAGGCGCCCAACCAAAGCGCAGAGAGTTCTGCCCTGTCGGAACCTGTCCCAACGGCTGCAAATGCGATCTTCCTCGATCCACCATCGCCCTTCGTCCTGCCCAAGCAAGGGAATTGCTACGACAAACCGCCCGTCCGGGCCGAGCATCCCGGTGCCGCGAAACTGAAACCGGGTGAACTCGATTTTGCGCTCGTTTTTCAGCAAGGCGTGCAGGGTTTCGGCCGGTAACAGATCAACGTCTTCCCGACATCCAGCCAGGCACACCAGCGCCAAAAGGGAAAAAAGGATTTTCATCCGTCAACCCTTCCGCAGATTGGTACCGAGCACAATTGCCCAACCCGCCTTGCCCGCACACAACTGCGTGTGTCCCGGTGCCTGCGAGCGTTTCCGTTCGCTCCGGGCCAAACTTCAATTGCCCTCCCCGCTTCGATCACCGATAACCGGAAACCAACACGTAAAAGAAGATCCCAGAGGAGCGCGACAGTCATGAGCAAGACCGAATTCGGCAAGGGCTGCCATCTGCATCTGATCGACGGATCGGCCTTCATCTTTCGGGCCTATCACGCCCTGCCGCCTCTGACCCGAAAATACGACGGGCTGCCGGTTGGGGCTGTGGCCGGGTTCTGCAACATGCTGCAACGCTATGTCGAAGACAGCACCGGCCCCGATGCGCCGACCCATGTGGCGGTGATCTTCGACCACTCTGGCAAGAGCTTCCGCAACGATCTCTATGATCTCTACAAGGCCAACCGCCCACCCGCGCCCGAAGACCTGCGGCCGCAGTTCCCGCTGACCCGCGACGCCACGCGCGCCTTCAACATCGCCTGCAAGGAGATCGAAGGGTTCGAGGCCGATGACATCATCGCAACGCTGGCCTGCCGCGCACGAGAAGCCGGCGGGCGAGTCACCATCATCAGTTCGGACAAGGACCTGATGCAGCTTGTCGGCGACGGCGTGGAAATGCTGGACGCCATGAAGAACAAGCGGATCGGCCGCGACGGTGTGCATGAGAAATTCGGCGTCGGCCCCGAACGTGTTGTCGACGTGCAGGCGCTGGCCGGGGACAGCGTGGACAACGTGCCCGGCGCGCCCGGCATCGGGATCAAGACTGCTGCCCTGCTGATAAATGAATACGGCTCGCTTGAGGAACTGCTGGACCGGGCCGAAGAAATCAAACAACCCAAGCGCCGTCAGACGCTGATTGAAAAGCGCGATCAGATCGAGCTGAGCAAGAAATTGGTGCAGCTGGATTGCGACATGGAGCTGGATTTCTCGCTGGAGGAGCTGGAGGTCCGCGATCCCGAGCCTGAAACCCTGCTGACCTTCCTGGCGGAGATGGAATTCCGCACTCTGTCCAAACGGCTTGCGGACCGGTTGGGCATGGAGGCGCCGACGATCCCCGAACCAGCCCAGACCGCGACGGTGGAAACCACGGCCGAAGACATTCCCTTTGATGCCGAGCGCTATACCTGCGTCCGCACGGCGGACGAACTGCGCCCCTGGATCGAACAGATTGTCGAACGGGGCTGGGTTGCGGTGGATACCGAAACCACCGGCTTGAACGAAATGCTGGTGGATCTGGTTGGCATCTCGCTCAGCGTTGAAGCGGGTGAGGCCTGCTATATCCCGCTGACCCACAAGGCCGGCAGCGCGGATGACCTGTTCGGGTCCGAAGAACTGGCCGAAGGTCAGATGGATCTGAACGAAGCGCTGGACCTGTTGAAACCGGTTCTGGAAGACCCTGCCGTGATCAAGATCGGCCAGAACATGAAATACGACGCCAAGATCTTTGCCCGCTATGGCGTCACTGTCGCGCCGATCGACGACACAATGCTGATGTCCTATGCGCTGCACGGGGGCGAACACGGCCACGGGATGGACACCCTGTCCGAACGCTATCTGGATCATACGCCCATCCCGATCAAATCGCTTCTGGGCAGCGGCAAATCCGCCATCACCTTTGACCGGGTGCCGATTGATGATGCCGTTGCCTATGCGGCGGAAGACGCCGACATCACGCTGCGCCTGTGGAACCTGTTCAAACCGCAACTGCATCAGCGGCAGGTCACCACCGTCTATGAAACGCTGGAACGTCCGCTCGTGCCGGTTCTGGCCCGCATGGAAATGGACGGCATCAAGGTGGACCGCGATACGCTGTCGCGCATGTCCAACGCCTTTGCCCAGAAGATGGCGCAGCTGGAGGCGGAAATTCACGAACTGGCGGGTGAAACCTTCAACGTCGGCAGCCCCAAACAGCTGGGTGAGATCCTGTTCGACAAGATGGGGATCGAAGGCGGCAAGAAGGGCAAGACCGGGGCCTATGCCACCGGCGCGGACATCCTGGAGGACCTGGCGACCGAGCATGAACTGCCCGCCCGCGTGCTGGATTGGCGTCAGCTGAGCAAGCTGAAGTCCACCTATACCGACGCGTTGCAGGACCATATCAATCCCGACACCGGGCGGGTCCATACCTCCTATTCCATCGCCGGGGCCTCCACCGGGCGGCTGGCGTCCACCGACCCCAACCTGCAGAACATCCCAGTGCGCAGCGAAGAGGGCCGCCGCATCCGCGAGGCTTTCGTAGCGGAAGAGGGCAACGTGCTGCTGTCGCTGGACTACAGCCAGATCGAGCTGCGGATCCTGGCCCATATCGCCGGAATCGACTCGCTGAAACAGGCCTTCGCCGACGGGCTGGACATTCACGCGATGACCGCGTCGGAAATGTTTGACGTGCCTCTGGATGAGATGACCCCGGATATCCGACGCCAGGCCAAGGCGATCAACTTCGGTGTGATCTACGGGATTTCCGGCTTCGGCCTGGCGCGTAACCTGCGCATTCCGCGATCTGAGGCACAGGGCTTCATCGACCGCTATTTCGAACGCTTCCCCGGTATTCGCCGCTACATGGACAGCACCGTGGAATTTGCCAAGGAGCACGGCTATGTGCAGACGCTGTTCGGGCGGCGGATCCACACGCCGGAGATCGCCTCCAAGGGTCCCAAGGCCGGGTTTGCCAAGCGCGCTGCGATCAACGCGCCGATCCAGGGCACCGCGGCTGACGTGATCCGGCGCGCGATGATCCGCATGCCCGATGCGCTGGCCCATCTGCCCGCGCGGATGCTGTTGCAGGTGCACGACGAACTGCTGTTCGAAGTGCCCGAAGCGCATGTCGAGGAAACCATCGAAACCGCGCGCCGGATCATGGAAAACGCAGCCGATCCGGCCGTTCACATGGACGTCAAACTGATCGTGGATGCTGGACGCGGCAACAATTGGGCAGAGGCGCACTGACGCCCCTGCCCGGCGCGGCTTACGCTTCGGGCGCCACCAGCTTGCTTACCAGCTTGCGCACACGCGGGGCCGCCACCAGCACCACCGCAAATGCGATCGGCCAGCTGAGCGACCAGGCGCCCATCCATGCGCCGAAGGTATGCGCGCCAAGGCCGACCGCCTTGACCGACGCGACGCAGGTTACGATGAAGGACATCAGGCCGGACAGGATCAGTCCGAACAAGGCTTGTGAATAGCGGGCGGGAATCATCTCTAGCGCTCCGATCTTGGTCTTTGCCCCATCATATGCGGTAATTCGAATTTAAATTCCAGAGGCGAATTCCCGCAGCCAGCTCAGCGACTCCTCGGTCCGTGCGGTTGACGGGTTGTATTCTGCGCTGATCCAGCCCGCATACCCGCTGTCATCAATGGCCTGAAACAGCTCTTGGAAATCCACAGGCCCGCGCCCCGGCTCACTGCGGTCGGGATAGGCCCCGATCTGCGCATGTATCGCGTGTTGGGCGTGGTCGTGCCAGACGCCCAGCGCATCGCCGTGGATCGCTTGCGCGTGGTATGCATCGTATTGCAACCCAACATTGGGACGCCCGACGGCCTCCAGCACCTCCATTGCCAACGGGTAGCTGTTCAGGAAGTATCCCGGTTGATCCTTTTCATTCAGCGGTTCGATGCTGAAGGTCTGCCGCGGCGCAAAATCCGCGGCCCATTGCAGATTGCGCACAAGGGTTTCACGCGCGTCATCCCCACGGCAATACCCCGACATGACATGAATGAGTCCGGGCTTCAGCTCTGCTGCATAGCGCAGCACACGTTTCAAACTGTCCTGAAACAGCGCGTCCGCCCGCGGCACCGCCGCAAACCCCGTCAGCGCGCGGGTCTCGGCCGGTGGCGGCGCGTTGATCAGCACCATCTCCAATCCGGCTCTTTCCGCCAGAGCACGCAGCCCTGGGGCCGGAGTTTCATAGGGAAACAGGATTTCAACCCCTTTGAACCCGGCCCGTGCAGCAGCTTCAAATCGGTCTTCCAAGGAAAGTTCGGTAAACAGGAGCGAGATATTCGCAGCAAAACGTGGCAAGGCTGTCCCTTTCTGATCTCAGGACAGCCTTAGCCGGAGTTCAGGACCATGCAACCCCTCAGGGGGCGTCTGGATGTCAGATGGCGTGGAAGCGCCTTTTGCTCGCTCCCAAAGTCGTC
>JALEGX010000064.1 GCA_022763485.1 Paracoccaceae bacterium
ACAGTTCATGATGGTGTGGCAGCGGTACAGCTTGAAGGGGTCTTCCAGCTGGTCCAGACGCTCACCGGTGGCTTCATCGCGGCTGTCGATGATCCAGCGATAGGCGTGCAGCAGCGCGGCGGGGCCCAGGTAACGGTCGCCGTTCCACCAGTAGCTGGGGCACGAGGTCGAGCAGCTGGCGCACATCACGCATTCATACAGGCCATCAAGCTTCTTGCGGTCCTCGATGGACTGCTTCCACTCTTTTGCCGGGCGGTTGGTCTTGGTTTCCAACCACGGCATGATGCTGGCGTGCTGCGCATAGAAGTGGGTCAGATCCGGGATCAGGTCCTTCACCACCGGCATATGCGGCAGCGGATAGATTTTCACGTCGCCCTTGATCTCGTCCATGCCGTAGATACAGGCCAGCGTGTTGATCCCGTCGATGTTCATCGCGCAGGACCCGCAGATGCCTTCGCGGCAGGAGCGGCGGAAGGTCAGGGTCGGATCAATCTCGTTCTTGATCTTGATCAGCGCGTCCAGAACCATCGGACCACATTTGTCCATGTCCAGGAAATAGGTGTCCACCCGCGGGTTCTGACCATCATCCGGGTTCCAGCGATAGATCTGGAACTTGCGGACGTTGGTCGCCCCTTCCGGCTTGGGCCATGTCTTGCCCGTGGTCATGCGCGAATTCTTGGGGAGGCTGAATTGAACCATAGTCTGTCTCCTTAGAATGTCCGCGCTTTGGGCGCGATCTTCTTGATGCTGATGCCGCCCTTGTCTTCGGGCGTCAGCGGATCGAGGATCACCGGACGGTAGCTGAGGTCAACCTTAGTGCCGGTTTCATCAACACGGCTGACGGTGTGTACGCGCCAGTTTTCGTCGTCACGCTCGGGGAAGTCCTCATGCGCGTGGGCGCCACGGCTCTCCTTGCGGGCTTCTGCACCAACGATGGTGGCCAGGGCCGACGGCATCAGGTTGGTCAGTTCCAGCGTTTCCATCAGGTCCGAGTTCCAGACCAGCGACTGGTCGGTGACTTTCAGATCCGGCATCTTGCCTGCGATCTCGGTCATCGCCTCAACGCCTTCCTTCATCGTCTTGGCGGTGCGGAACACCGCAGCGTCGCGCTGCATGGTCTTCTGCATTTCCAGACGCAGGTCGGCGGTCGGGATGGCACCGCTGGCGTAGCGCAGCTTGTCGAAGCGGTCGAACGCCTTGTCGATCTGGCTTTGCGGCGGCGTCGGGATCGGCGCTTCACGGTCGACGACCGCACCCGCGCGGATGGCCGCGGCGCGTCCGAAGACCACCAGGTCGATCAGCGAGTTGGAGCCGAGGCGGTTTGCACCGTGCACCGAGGCACAGCCCGCTTCACCCGCAGCCATCAGACCCGGCACAACGGCGGTCGGGTTGTCGGCGGTCGGGTTCAGGACCTCGCCCCAGTAGTTGGTCGGAATGCCGCCCATGTTGTAGTGAACCGTCGGCAGAACCGGGATCGGCTCTTTGGTGACGTCGACACCGGCAAAGATCTTCGCCGATTCCGAAATCCCCGGCAGGCGCTCCGCCAGAGCTTCGGCCGGCAGGTGCGACAGGTTCAGGTGGATGTGATCGCCCTCGGCGCCCACACCACGGCCTTCGCGGATCTCCATGGTCATCGAGCGGGACACGTAGTCACGCGGCGCCAGATCCTTGTAGGTCGGCGCATAGCGCTCCATGAAGCGTTCGCCTTCGGAGTTGGTCAGATAGCCGCCTTCACCACGAGCACCTTCGGTGATCAGGCAGCCCGAGCCGTAGATGCCGGTCGGGTGGAACTGGACAAACTCCAGATCCTGCATCGGCAGACCGGCGCGCATCACCATACCGCCACCGTCACCGGTGCAGGTGTGGGCCGAGGTGGCCGAGAAGTAGGCGCGGCCGTAACCGCCGGTGGCCAGAACGACCATCTTGGAGCGGAAGACGTGCATGGTGCCGTCGTCCAGTTTCCAGCAGACAACACCCTGACACTGGCCATCATCGCTCATCAGCAGGTCGATGGCGAAATACTCGATGAAGAATTCGGCGTTGTTCTTGACCGACTGGCCATAGAGCGTGTGCAGGATCGCGTGGCCGGTCCGGTCGGCCGCGGCACAGGTCCGCTGCACCGGGGGGCCTTCACCGTATTCGGTGGTGTGGCCACCAAACGGACGCTGATAGATCTTGCCTTCTTCGGTGCGCGAGAACGGCACACCATAGTGCTCCAGCTCGTAAACCGCCTTGGGCGCTTCACGTGCGAGGTATTCCATTGCGTCGGTGTCGCCCAGCCAGTCCGACCCCTTGACGGTGTCGTACATGTGCCATTCCCAGCAGTCGGGACCCATGTTGGACAGCGAGGCAGCGATACCGCCCTGTGCCGCAACGGTGTGCGAGCGGGTCGGGAAGACCTTGGTCACACAGGCCGTGCGCAGCCCTTGTTCAGCCATGCCGAGCGTTGCGCGCAGACCGGCACCACCGGCACCCACCACGACAACGTCGTAATCATGTGTTTCGTATTCGTAAGCAGCCATGTTTCGTGCTCCGATCTTAAAGTGCGATGCGCGCCAGCGCGAACAGGCCGGTGGCAGCAATGGCGTAGGCGATGCAGGTGAAGATGATGATCAGGATCTTCTTGGTGACACCGCGGGAATAGTCCTCGATCACGACCTGAACGCCGTGACGGAAGTGGATCATCGCGACGGTGATGGTCATGCCTGCGATGATGGCCGGGAACGGCCGCTGATAGTAGGCCAGCGCCTCTTCATAGCTGGAGCCCAGCGCCGAACCGAAGGTCAGAATGAACAGCGGAACCAGAATGGCCAGTCCGAAGGCGGACAGGGTCTGTCCCCAGAAATGTGCGGTTCCGGACCGGGCGGAGCCCCGGTAGCTCGCGCGTTTGCGATCTGTAAGATATGCCATGATGTCCGCCCCTTACACGATGAGAACGACGAGGATGGTCAGGACGAAGGAGCCAACGATGACGCCCTTGCCCATCTTCTCGGCGGTTTCGACATCCAGACCGCGCCCGGTGTCCCAAACCAGGTGACGAAGCCCGGACAGGAAGTGGTAGCAGGCGGCCCAGCAGGCCAGGGTCATCACGATGTCCCCGAAGATGGAGGTCATCAGGCCATTGACCAGGTCATAATATTCGGACCCCGACGCGGCGGCGAGAAACCACCAGATCACAAGCATTGCTGCACCAAGCAGTGCCACACCCGTGATGCGCGCGAAAATGGACGTCGCCGAGGTCAACTGCGGACGATAAATCTGTAAATGAGGCGAAAGCGGGCGATTGCCCCGATTGACATCGGCCATGTTGGCTCCTTTCCGGTTAGCTGACGACGTTTTACCTCTTTTTTGCGTCCTGTCACCCAACAGAACCAGAAAAAGGCGCGGTTAATTGGCGCGGCTCATCACGTTTGCGCAAACAGTGATCACAAATATATTTTCCGTGATCACATCCATGTTCAAAAAATGTGCGACTAGAATCATCAATATTTATTGGGGTGGGATATTTTGCCCTCCGCCTGCGACAAGACGGCGGCTGTCTGTCGTGTCGTCTCCCGCATCAGCTTGCGGCGAATACGGTCTGGATAGTCTTCAAAACCGGACGCTGTGATCACAAAAGCCCCCTCGCCATGAATGACGTTCTCATAGAAGTAGGCGGTCAGATCGGGCTCACTTTCTTCAATCGCCAAGGCGTTCACCGTCACCCCCAGCGCAGAGAGCTGCGGCTTTGCCGACGGCGGCGGTGGTCCTTCGTTCGACGGGCCATCGCCAGACAGGTCAATCACCTTGCGTCGGCACTCGGAAACAGGTGCGAACTGCGATGCGGCCACCGACAGCGCCTCGCCAATTGCGGTTGAGAAGTTCCGCCACGGGCGCGGCAGCGCCTCAATGGTTCCGGCCATCGCCTCGACATCCTCGAAATCGCGAATTTCCTGCCAGGGGATGGACGCGTCCTGACGGCTGGACCCGGTCCATTGCAGCAGCATCAGCTGCGCGCGCGCCCGGACCAGCGCCTCGGACACCACGGGGTCACGCAACCCGGCCGCCAGACCATCCATCTGGATCCGGTATTCCTTGGTGTCGACCGAACCGGAGACATCGACGGCAAAGATCAGCGCCAGGTCGCAGGCCACAGCGCCGGGGCCGACGCCAAGCGAAAAACAACAGGACAGAACCGAAAGTGTGCACCGCATGGCCCAACGCTAACCGTTGTCGCGCCGCCGGGGTATCACTTTGACGTGTCTTCAGCCATCCGAGCCAACGCATCGGTAAATTCTGCACACATCACGATCTCAGTCCGCTGTGGATCGTAGAAGGCATTGGCTTCGCCACAATAGTCCACCCGGACCTTTAACCGCGACGGCAGATTGAAGTCCCGGTTCAAGGCCTCCACTTCTGCTTTCAACACGTCCGAGGTGAACTGCCAGGCCTCGCCGCCGTCGTCCTCCTTGATGAACCGGATCGAACGCCCGCCGGAATCGGTTGCGATCTCGTCCAGAACCGACCCCCAGCTGTCGATCGCCTGATCGTATTCCTGCGGACAGGTCCAGGCGCGCTCTTCGGGCAGGCCCATGTCGATGGCCAGCTCTTCGCGCTGGTCGGGATTGGCACCGTAGAACAGGCAGACGAGGTTGAAGTACCGCTGTTCATCGGGGCCATGCACGCCCCAGAACACGGGATCGTCGACGCCGTCTTCCTCGCCCAGAAACCCGAAGGCGGTATCGACGGCCAGCCCAACGGCCGTTTCTTCTTCAAACAGCGCGTCGATCAATACGACGGACAGAACATCGGCCGCATCTTCTTCCTGACCAAAGATCGGCAGGTCCAGAATGTCGATCAGGGCGTGGCCCAGTTCATGATAGAAAATGCCCAGCAGATTGGCCTCGACAAAAGCCTGTTCGTCCTCTGGCTGGTCAAAACGAAATTCGGCCTGCGCGGGGCAGGCCGAACACAACAGGGCGGCAATAAGTGCAGATCGAACCATGCCGCGATTAGAGCGGCATCAGCGCCCAATAATCAAGGTCCAGCAGCACGTCCGGATTGTACTTGCCGTCCTCCCCTTTCAGCTGGAAGGGTTCGCCCCCTTTGGTCGCGACCAGACGCAGGCGGATCGCACCGACACCCGGTGCAGAGGTTTCCGCCTTGTCCAGCACTTCGGACCACGCGCGGATCGTCAGGCCGGACAGACACGGGTTGGCATGGGCACCCGCGTTCAGACCGACGATCATCTGAGCGTTCGCCAGACCGTTGAACGACAGGGTCCGCGCCATCGAAATCACGTGGCCGCCATAGATCAGGCGGGTGCCGTCCGGACGCGCCGTCACATCGAAATGCACCTTGGCGGTGTTCTGCCACAGGCGCGTGGCCATCATGTGTTCGGCCTCTTCGATGGTCACACCATCGACGTGATCAATGGTCTCACCAATCTCATAGTCACCCCAGCGATGCGCCTCACCGGCCAGCGTGAAATCATAGTTGCTGAAATCCAGACCCTCAGGGATGACCAACTGATCCGCCGGAACGGTCTTGTTCAGCTCGGGGATCACGGTTTCCGGCGCCGGAGCATCCACATCCCGTTTGCGCACCATGACCCAGCGGACATATTCCATCACGGTCTCATCGCGCTGGTTGATGCCCTTGGTCCGCACATAAACCACGCCGGACTTGCCGTTGGAGTTCTGCTTGACACCGATCACTTCCGAGACCGAGCGCAGGGTGTCGCCCGCATAAACCGGCTTCAGCCAGCGCCCCTCGGCATAGCCGAGGTTTGCCAGAGCGTTCAGCGAAACGTCGGGAACGGTCTTGCCGAACACAACGTGGAACGCCGCCAGATCGTCCAGCGGCGCCGTGGGCAGACCACATCCGCGCGCAAATTCGTCCGAAGAATACAGCGCATGACGCGCAGGATAGAGCGCGTGGTACAGCGCCCGTTCACCCGCCCCGACAGTGCGCGGCACTGCGTGGTTGATGACATCGCCAACGGCGTAATCCTCGAAAAAACGGCCCGGATTGGTCTTTGCCATTTATTGTTCTCCTAACTTCATGTCGGGGGCGTAGTCCGCCGACACTTCCTTGGTCACGGCCTGCCCGCAGCGCATTACGCCACGGGCCGCATCGAATGAATAGGTCGGGTCACCATGCAGCACCCACCCTTTGGACAAGGCCAGCGAGACCTTGTGGCAAAAGGCGGACGTATCGTCTTCGGACAGGAACCGGTAAATGACAGCCATCTGCGATCCTCCTCAGGACGGGAACGGCGCAGGGCCAACCAGCCCGTGCACGTAACCGATCACCACCAGCAGCACGATGGATGCGACAAAGAACATGCCATCCTTGGCGATGCTGCCATCCGTGCGCGGTGCCCACTCGGGTTCTGCCTTGTTGATCACCACGACTTCGACCATGCCCCAGACCAGCAGACCGGCGAACAGGATGATCGAGGCCAGATCGCCATTGACCAGCAGGTGCGCCATTGCCCAGGTCCGGAAGCCCATCAGCTGGGGATGGCGGACATTCGACAGGATCTTGCCCTTGGTTCCGGCCGGGCTCATCATCCAGATGGCCACCAGAACCAGCACGTTGTTCAGGTGGAAGGTGAACGCCGGCGGCGCCCAGACATGAACGAAGGGGGCCAGCTTGTAGCCGATCACCATCAGGACCACGGACCCAAGCAGCGCCAGCGCAACCAGCCCGCGGCCCTTGTCCCCCATTTCCGCACGGCGCGCAGGCGCCACGCGTTTGAACAAATGGGCCGCCCACCACAGAGCGACCCCAAGAATCAGAATTAGAAAGCCCATACTGGCTTACCCCGCTT
This sequence comes from Paracoccaceae bacterium, assembly GCA_022763485.1. GTDB lineage: Bacteria > Pseudomonadota > Alphaproteobacteria > Rhodobacterales > Rhodobacteraceae > Aliisedimentitalea. The sequence goes on from JALEGX010000064.1 coordinate 6,815, forward strand.
GCAAAGCCTCTATCATGTCGGCTTTTGCCAGAATTTCGCGGGCTGTGACAACGTGAAGATTCTCGACGATGCGTCCATCGACCACCGCAACCCCCTGTCCCGAGGTTTCGGCCTCTTCAAAGGCGGCGATCTGACGGCGGGACAGATCGATCTCTTTCACCGAGGGAGCGAAGGCCGCATTTGCGACATCGACCTGCGCAGGATGGATCAGCGTCTTGCCGTCAAAGCCCATGTCACGCCCCTGCGCACATTCGGCAGCAAGGCCTTCTTCGTCCTTGAAGGCGTTATAGACGCCGTCCACGATGACCAGCCCTTCGGCCTTGGCGGCCAGCAGGCACAGGCCCAGCCCCGACATCATCGGCAGGCGATCGGGACGGAAGCGCGTCTGCAGCTCTTTGGCCAGGTCATTGGTGCCCATCACCATGCCCTGCAGCTTGGGATGCGCGGCAATCGCGGCAGCGTTCAGCATCCCGCGCGGCGTTTCCATCATCGCCCAGATCGGCAGATCACCGGTGATTTCGGCCAGCGCGTCCAGATCCTCGGGGCTGGAGACCTTGGGCAGAAGAATCGCGTCGCAGTCCATGCGCGCGGCGGCTTCTGCGTCTTCCCGGCCCCATTTGGTGTCCAGGCCGTTGATCCGCACGATCCGCATCCGCTTGCCAAAGCCGCCTTCGGTCAGGGCCTGGGCCAGGGTCGCGCGAGCGTTTTCCTTCTCGTCAACAGAGACTGCGTCTTCGAGGTCAAAGATGACCGCGTCGACGGGCAGTGTTTTGGCCTTTTCCATCGCCCGCGGCTTGGATCCGGGGATGTAGAGTACCGAACGATAGGGGCGCGTGCGCGGATCCATGAATCTCTCCTAGTTAAGAAAGTTGCGCCGAGAGGTACATTTTTGGACAGAAAGTTCAAGCGCAATTCGCCGCAATGCAGCAATACGACCCTACGAAACACGGACCAAAACAGGAACGTGCGGCGGTTTAACGCGGAATAAGGGTCTGCAAGAGACGCTTGCTGCATACCGGCCGTCGCCCTCGGGACCGCGAACTCAACGCAACAGAGGCCCGGATCCATGCTGTTTTGCCATTTTTCCGGGGTTGGACGCGCTGCCCGACCGGTGACCGCGCTACCAGACACCCGAAAGGATCCCCTCATGATACAGACCGTTTTCAAGATGACCCTGGGCCTTGGCATCCTCGCACTTGCAGCACAACAGGTTTCAGCCCAGGGCAGCCGCAACTGCGCGCCCCGGCCCGTGGTCGTTGAACGGCTGGCCGACGGATACGGCGAAACGCGCCAGAGCATCGGGTTGGGCGCCCGTGGCGCACTGGTTGAGGTTTTCGCCTCGCAGGAAACCGGCAGCTGGACCATTACCGTCACGACCCCGGCCGGGCTGACCTGCCTGATCGCATCCGGCCAGTCGTTTGAAAGCGTGACCGAAGCGCTCCCGGCAGCCGGGGAAGACGCCTGAAGCCGCCCCTTTTCAGCTGAGCCCATCCCAGATGAGCTTGGTCCCGGTGGTGAGCAACAGAACATAGGTCAGGCCGAAAAACAGGCGTTCGGAAATGGCGCGATGCGCGCGGACCCCGATCCATGTGCCCAGCAGCGCAAAGGGGGCCAGCACAAGCCCGGCGGCGGCCATGTCCAGCGAAAAGAAGCCCAGATAGGCATAGGGCACGAATTTGACGATGTTGAGCAGCCAGAACACCAGCACCGTCGTAGCCTGATACTCCATCTTGCCGGGATTGCGCGACAGCAGAAAGACCGCGGCGGGTGGCCCACCGGCATGGCTGACGAAACTTGCAAACCCGACGCCAACGCCAAAGGCCACGCCCGCCCCCGGACCCAGAGCGGTTTTGGCGATGGGTCCGGGGCGGACGCGCTGCCATACATGCCACCCCACAAAGGCAAGCGCGACGGCGCCGATCAACACCCGGATCACATCCGCATCAACGGCGCGGTACAGCAAGGCCCCCAGCAAAACGCCCGGCACACCGCCCGCCAGCAGCAAGGCCGCCTCTGCCTTGCGCCACTTCTTCCAATAAGGTCGCAATGAGGCCAGATCAATCACCATCAACAGCGGCAGCATCAGGGCCAGCGCCTGCCCCGGATCCAGGATCAGCGCCAGAATCGTTGCCGAGGCAAAAGCCGCCCCAGAGCCGAAACCGCCCTTGGATACCCCGGCAAAAACGACAGCCGGGATGGCAAAAGCGAAAAATACAGGGTCGGAAAGCAGCATTTTCTATCTCGACAATGCCCTTGTTTGCATGAGGTTTAGCGAAAACATCGATGAAGTCACGCGGCTTCCGCGCCGCCACGCCGCAGCGCAGAAGCCTTGCGCGGCGCGGCGTATCAGCCTAAGCCACCGCCAATTTCAACCGGATCCGGAGAGATATTCCAATGGCCAGACCCAAAATTGCCCTCATCGGTGCAGGTCAAATCGGCGGTACCCTTGCCCACCTGGCAGCCCTGAAAGAACTTGGTGACGTTGTCCTGTTCGACATCGCCGAAGGCACCCCGGAAGGCAAAGCACTCGACATCGCCGAATCCGGCCCGTCGGAAGGGTTCGACGCCTCGCTGAAGGGCACCCAGTCCTACGCCGATATCGCTGGCGCAGACGTCTGCATCGTCACCGCCGGTGTTCCGCGCAAGCCGGGCATGTCCCGCGATGACCTGCTGGGCATCAACCTGAAAGTGATGAAGTCGGTTGGCGAAGGCATCCGCGACAACGCCCCCGATGCGTTCGTGATCTGCATCACCAACCCGCTGGACGCGATGGTTTGGGCCCTGCAGCAGTTCTCGGGCCTGCCCGCGCATAAAGTCTGCGGCATGGCAGGTGTTCTGGATAGCGCGCGCTTCCGTCACTTCCTGGCCGAAGAGTTCAACGTGTCGATGAAAGACGTCACCGCCTTCGTTCTGGGCGGCCACGGCGACACCATGGTTCCCTCGGTTCGTTACTCGACCGTTGCAGGCATCCCGCTGCCCGACCTGATCGACATGGGTTGGACCACGCAGGAGAAGATGGACGCGATCGTTCAGCGCACCCGTGACGGTGGCGCCGAGATCGTCGGCCTGCTGAAAACCGGCTCCGCGTTCTACGCACCGGCGACCAGCGCCATCGAAATGGCCGAAGCCTACCTGAAAGACCAGAAGCGCGTTCTGCCCTGTGCCGCCTATTGCGATGGCGACCTGGGTGTGAAGGACATGTATGTCGGTGTTCCGACCGTGATCGGCGCCGGTGGGATCGAAAAGATCGTCAACATCAAGCTCAACAAAGAAGAGCAGGAAATGTTCGACACCTCGGTCAACGCGGTCAAAGGCCTGGTCGAAGCCTGCAAGGCAATCGACAGCTCGCTGGCCTAAGCGAACAGACCGGTCAACGGTTTCCGGGCCGCCCTTGCAGGGCGGCCCATTCTATTTCAGCGCCCTGTTTCATTGGCCGGCACGGGCCCCATCCTTCTTCTGCGGCGCCTGAACGTGCTTCGATCTGAAGGTTTGGATTTCACGAATCAATTACGGCACCCCTATGTTCAATCGCGACAGCCGTAGGCAGGTCGTTAAATTGTGATCACAGCATTCACACGTGTGATCACATAATTCGGAAAAACCGCCAAAATTGGCAACTGCGGCAAAAAAGTCCTTATTTGCCTGAGGGAACCCCCCGTATATCTGGTTGAAATCGCAGCCACACGGGACAGTTTTTAATGAACATCCACGAATATCAGGCCAAGGCCCTCCTCCGCAGCTATGGCGCTCCGGTTTCCGACGGGCGTGTTGTCCTGAGAGCCGAAGACGCCAAGACCGCAGCCGGTGAACTGGACGGACCTCTGTGGGTCGTCAAAGCCCAGATCCACGCCGGTGGCCGCGGCAAGGGTTCCTTTAAGGAAGCCGAAGCCGGGGACAAAGGCGGCGTGCGCCTGACCAAATCGGTGGAAGAAGCCGCGGAAGAAGCCAAGAAGATGCTGGGCCGTACCCTGGTCACCCATCAGACCGGCCCCGTCGGCAAGCAGGTCAACCGCATCTACATCGAGGCCGGTTCCGGCATCGAGCGTGAACTGTACCTGGCCCTTCTGGTCGATCGTCAGACGTCGCGCATCTCGTTCGTCTGCTCCACCGAGGGTGGCATGGACATCGAGGAAGTTGCCGCCGCGACCCCGGAAAAGATCCTGTCCTTCAGCGTTGACCCGGCCACCGGCTACCAGGCCTATCACGGCCGCCGCATCGCGTTCTCGCTGGGCCTGGAAGGCGCGCAGATCAAGCAGTGCGTCGCGCTGATGGGCAAGCTCTACCAGGCCTTCATCGAGAAGGACATGGAGATGCTGGAAATCAACCCGCTGATCGTGTCCGACAGCGGCGATCTCAAGGTGCTGGACGCCAAGGTCGGGTTTGACGGCAACGCGGTCTACCGCCACGCCGACATCGCCGAGCTGCGCGACACCACCGAAGAAGACCCCAAAGAGCTGGAAGCGTCGAAATACGACCTGAACTACATCGCTCTGGACGGTGAAATCGGCTGCATGGTGAACGGTGCCGGTCTGGCCATGGCCACCATGGACATCATCAAGCTGTACGGTGCGGAACCGGCCAACTTCCTGGACGTCGGCGGCGGCGCAACCAAGGACAAGGTGACCGAGGCGTTCAAGATCATCACCTCGGACCCGAACGTCAAAGGCATCCTGGTCAACATCTTCGGCGGCATCATGCGCTGTGACGTCATCGCCGAAGGCGTGGTCGCCGCGGTGAAAGAGGTCGGCCTGCAGGTTCCGCTGGTTGTGCGCCTGGAAGGCACCAACGTCGAAGCGGGCAAGGAGATCATCAACACCTCCGGCCTGGACGTGATCGCAGCTGACAACCTCAGCGATGGCGCCGAGAAGATCGTGAAAGCGGTTAAGGGCTGATCAAAGGTGAAACTTCTCCCCCTGATCACGGCTGGATTGTCGGCCTTGTGTCTTCCTGTTGCGGCCCAAGAGGTCGCAACAACAAGCGCAAGCCAGGCCGTCACCGTGTTTGAAGGGGTCTGTGGAGGGTCGCAGCCGAGCTTCGGGAAGGCCGAGACGCGGATGAAGAGATTGGGCCGGACACTGTCTGCACCAGACGGGCAGATCATCCTGGCCGATACTTCGATTTCGCTCAAGGTGTTCCTGGAAGGGCAAGGCAACAGAGCCTGCTCGGTCTCGTTTGTGACCTCCGAGAAACCCAACCAGGTCAAGACCGCGCTGAGCGATCTGGGACCGATCCAGGACAAGCTGTTGTCCGGGTCACCGGTTTGGGTTGGGGCCTATGAGGGGGAAGCCACTTTTGTCAGTTCGCAAGGAAAGAAACTTGGAAAGGTGACGCAATACGAATTGGTCATGATCGCGCCCAAGTGAGCTTGCCGACGGTGTGAAGAGCGCAAACGCGTTGCTCTGAACACCCAAGCGATATCACCAAAGGCGCAAGCTGTCGGAGACCCGGCCCAATTCGTTTTCAGACCTTTTTCCGGTAGACCAGAACCTAAAGGGACCCAGAAGCAAACATGCTCGACCAAACCACATATCGCGATTGCCCGGCCTGTGCCGGGACAGCAGCGACCGTGGTTCCGGAATATTCGCCGGAACCCTGGGCCGTTGCCGGTTGCGACGGATGTGGTTTCGTCTTCCTGCGCAACCCTCCGGCCCATCAGGCCTTCGAGGAGGATTTCGCCTGGGAAAAGACCTATTTCGCCAAGCGGGATGCATCCGGCAAGGGCTCTACGCCCTTCAGCCCGATCGCCCGCAAGGTACGGAATGGGCTTGGCATGTATCGCGACAAGACCCGCAAGTTCCGGGCGTGGTTCGATGACGGGCATGTGCTCGATGTCGGCTGCGGCTGGGGCCAGCGGATCACCCCGCCCATGACGCCTTATGGCATCGAGCTGTCCGCTGCGCTGCATGAGATCGCGGATGAAACGATGCGTGAACGGGGCGGCTATTGCCTGCATGGGGCCGGGGCCGACGCGATCTGGGAGTTTCCCGCCAACAGCTTCGACGGCATCGTCATGTTCTCTTACCTCGAACATGAGGCAGAGGTGATGCCGGTCCTGAAAGGGGCGCATCGCGCGTTGAAGCCCGGTGGGGGCGTCTTCATCCGGGTTCCCAACTACGGATCCATAAACCGCCGCGTGGTCGGGCCGAAATGGTGCGGTTTCCGCTACCCCGACCATGTCAACTACTTCACTTTGCAGAGCCTTCGGGATGTCGCCGCACGTGCGGGGTTCACCACCCAGCTGATCAATCGCATCAGCCTGCCGGTGGACGACAATATCTCGGTACTTCTGCGTAAAACCCAATCCAGCAGCTAAGGACCAAATTCAATGGCAGTCCTCATCGACGAAAACACCAAAGTCATCTGTCAGGGCCTCACCGGTTCGCAGGGGACCTTCCACTCCGAACAGGCCATCGCCTATGGCACCAAGATGGTTGGCGGCGTGACCCCCGGCAAAGGCGGCACCGAGCATCTCGGCCTGCCCGTCTTCAACTCGGTTCACGAAGCCAAGCACGTGACCGAAGCCAACGCCTCCGTGATCTACGTGCCGCCGCCGTTTGCGGCCGACTCGATCCTGGAAGCCATCGACGCCGAGATGGAGCTGATCGTCTGCATCACCGAAGGCATCCCGGTTCTGGACATGATGAAGGTACAGCGCGCCCTTGAAGGGTCCGCAAGCCGCCTGATCGGCCCGAACTGCCCCGGTGTCATCACCCCCGACGCCTGCAAGATCGGCATCATGCCCGGCCACATCCACAAGCGCGGCTCGGTCGGCGTTGTGTCGCGTTCGGGCACCCTGACCTATGAAGCGGTCAAGCAGACCTCGGACATCGGCCTGGGCCAATCCACCGCAGTCGGCATCGGCGGCGACCCGATCAAGGGCACCGAGCACATCGACGTGCTGGACATGTTCCTGGACGATGACGAAACCCAGTCGATCATCATGATCGGTGAGATCGGTGGTTCCGCAGAAGAAGAAGCCGCGGAATTCCTGGCCGAACAGAAGAAAAAAGGCCGCTGGAAGCCGGTCGCGGGCTTCATCGCAGGGCGCACCGCCCCTCCGGGCCGCCGCATGGGCCACGCCGGTGCGATCGTTGCCGGTGGCAAAGGTGGCGCCGAAGACAAGATCGAAGCCATGCGCTCGGCCGGGATCGTGGTGGCAGACAGCCCCGCAACCCTGGGCGAAGCCGTGCTGAAAGCGATCGGCTAAGCAATGAACTTCTGGCGCGCAGTGCAACGTGAACTGGCACGGTCTCTGGACTGTACCGGTCGCACTGCGCGCCGGGACTACCTGTGCTTTCTGAGCGCAAGTACTGCGGCATTTTCCTGTCTGATCTGTATGGGTTTGCAGGCAGAAACTCCCAACCTGCGTGTCGGCTTGGTTCTGATGACAACAGCATTGTTCTACATTCCGGTCACAACAGCTGGCGTGCGCAGGTTGCACGACACCGGCGAAACCGGCCTGCACATGTTGGAACCGTTGAAACCCATTGCCACGCTCTCGCTACTGTTACTGATTGTTTGGCTATGTGTCACAGGCACCGTTGCAGGCACGGTTGTCGGTCTTATATCGGCCATGTTCTTCAGTAGCGTCGTCGTGATGATCGCATCAATTGCAGTGCTTGTTACCCTCTTCCTCACCCTTGCTTCATTCAGCACAGTCTCGGGCTTGCTTTTGATGCCCGCTCAACCCGGCCCCAACGAATATGGTCCCAACCCGCTAGAGGTAAACCTATGAATGACCAAAGCCCCAATGACCTCTTCCACGCCTCCAGCTTCATGCAGGGGCACAACGCGGAATATCTGGAACAGCTCTACGCCCAATATGCCAACGACCCCAATGCAGTTGATGCAGCTTGGGCAGAGTTCTTCCGCCAGATGGGTGATGCGGAACTGGATGTGAAGGCCGAAGCTGCCGGACCGTCCTGGGCACGCGCCGACTGGCCGCCGATGCCGGCTGACGAGCTGACCAGCGCCCTGACCGGCGAATGGGCAGAGCCCGACGGCAAGGCCGCCGGCAAGAAGATCAAGGAAAAGGCCGCAGCCGCCGGGGTTGAGGTCAGCGATGACCAGATCAAGCGCGCGGTGCTGGATTCCATCCGCGCCCTGATGATCATCCGCGCCTACCGGATCCGGGGCCATCTGGTTGCCAAGCTGGACCCGCTGGGCATGCGCAGCGAAACGCCGCATCCCGAACTGGACCCCAAGACCTACGGGTTCACCGACGCCGACATGGACCGGCCGATCTTCATCGACAACGTGCTGGGGCTGCAGGTTGCGTCGATGCGGCAGATCATCGAGATCGTCAATCGCACCTATTGCGGCACGTTCGCGCTGCAATACATGCATATTTCGAACCCGGCCGAAGCCGCCTGGCTGAAGGAACGGATCGAAGGCTTCGGCAAGGAAATCTCCTTCACCCGCGAAGGCCGCAAGGCGATCCTGAACAAGATGGTTCAGGCCGAAGGGTTCGAGAAATTCCTGCATGTCAAATACATGGGCACCAAGCGCTTCGGTCTGGACGGTGGCGAAGCGCTGATCCCGGCAATGGAGCAGATCATCAAACGCGGCGGTGCGCTGGGTGTTGAAGAGATCGTGATCGGGATGCCCCACCGGGGCCGCCTGAACATCCTGGCCAACGTGATGGCGAAACCCTACCGCGCCATTTTCAACGAATTCCAGGGCGGCAGCTTCAAACCCGAAGACGTGGATGGTTCGGGCGACGTGAAATATCACCTCGGCGCCTCTTCTGACCGGGAATTCGACGGCAACGAAGTCCACCTGTCGCTGACCGCCAACCCCTCGCACCTAGAAGCGGTCAACCCGGTTGTGCTGGGCAAGGTCCGCGCCAAGCAGGACCAGCTGAATGATGCAGAGCGCGTCAAGGTTCTGCCGATCCTGCTGCATGGCGACGCCGCCTTTGCAGGTCAGGGCGTTGTGGCGGAATGCTTCGGCCTGTCGGGCCTGAAAGGTCACAAGACCGGCGGCACGATGCACATCGTGGTGAACAACCAGATCGGCTTCACCACGGCGCCGCACTTCTCGCGCTCCAGCCCCTATCCGACCGACATCGCGCTGATGGTGGAAGCCCCGATCTTCCACGTGAACGGCGATGACCCGGAAGCGGTGGTTCACGCGGCCAAGGTTGCCACGGAATTCCGTCAGAAATTCCACAAGGACGTGGTGATCGACATCTTCTGCTACCGCCGGTTTGGTCACAACGAGGGCGACGAGCCCATGTTCACCAACCCGCTGATGTACAAGAAGATCAAGACCCACAAAACCACGCTCAGCCTGTACACCGAGCGTCTGGTCAAGGACGGTCTGATCCCCGAAGGCGAAATCGAGGACATGAAGGCCGCGTTCCAGGCGCACCTGAACGAAGAATTCGAAGCCGGCAAGGACTTCAAACCCAACAAGGCCGACTGGCTGGACGGGCGCTGGTCGCATCTGGACCGCGAAGGCGATGAATATTCGCGCGGCCAGACCTCGATCAAGCCTGAAACCATGGCCGAAATTGGCACTGCACTGACCCGCGTGCCGGATGGCTTCCCGCTGCACAAGACCGTTGGCCGTCTGCTGGAAACCAAGAAGCAGATGTTCGAAAGCGGCGAAGGCTTCGACTGGGCAACCGGTGAGGCGCTGGCCTACGGCTCGCTGCTGGCCGAGGGCTACCCGGTCCGCCTGGCAGGTCAGGACGCGACCCGCGGCACCTTCTCGCAGCGCCATTCGGGCTTCATCAACCAGGACACCGAAGACCGCTACTTCCCTCTTAACAACATCCGTGCCGGTCAGTCGCAGTACGAAGTGATCGACTCGATGCTGTCGGAATATGCGGTGCTTGGCTTCGAATACGGCTATTCGCTGGCAGAACCCAACGCGCTGACCCTGTGGGAAGCCCAGTTCGGTGACTTCGCCAACGGCGCGCAGATCATGTTCGACCAGTTCATCAGCTCGGGCGAAAGCAAATGGCTGCGCATGTCCGGACTTGTCTGCCTGCTGCCGCATGGCTTCGAAGGTCAGGGCCCCGAGCACAGCTCGGCCCGTCTGGAGCGTTTCCTGCAGATGTGTGGTCAGGACAACTGGATCGTCGCCAACTGCTCGACCCCGGCGAACTATTTCCACATCCTGCGCCGCCAGATCCACCGCAGCTTCCGCAAGCCGCTGATCCTGGTCACGCCGAAGTCGCTGCTGCGGCACAAGCTCTGCATCTCCAGGGCCGAGGACTTCACCACCGGCTCCAGCTTCCACCGGGTTCTGTGGGATGATGCCCAGCACGGCAATTCGGACACGCAGCTGGTTGCCGATGACAAGATCAAGCGCGTCGTGATGTGTTCCGGCAAGGTCTACTATGACTTGCTGGAAGAACGCGACGCCCGTGGTATCGACGATGTCTATCTGCTGCGCGTCGAGCAGTTCTACCCCTTCCCGGCCATCTCGCTGGTCAAGGAGCTTGAGCGCTTCAAGGGGGCTGAAATGGTCTGGTGTCAGGAAGAGCCCAAGAACCAGGGTGCCTGGACCTTCATCGAACCGAATATCGAATGGGTTCTGGGCCGGATCGGTGCCACCCATTCCCGGCCGCGCTATGTCGGCCGCGCAACTTCGGCCTCGCCCGCGACGGGTCTGGCCAGCCAACACAAAGCCCAACAAGAAGCGCTCGTGAACGAAGCGCTCAGCATCGAAGGATAATTGACAATGACGACCGAAGTCCGTGTCCCGACACTTGGCGAATCCGTGACCGAAGCCACGGTTGCCACCTGGTTCAAGAAACCCGGCGACGCCGTCGCCGTAGATGAGATGCTGTGCGAGCTGGAAACCGACAAGGTGACCGTCGAAGTGCCCTCCCCCGCGGCGGGCACCATGGGCGACATCATCGCCGCAGAGGGTGAAACCGTTGGCGTGAATGCGCTGCTGGCCACCATCGCCGAAGGCGCAGGCGCCGCTGCGGCCCCCGCCGCTGCCGCTCCGGCTCCGGCTGCCGACGCCGGCGCAACCGATGTTATGGTGCCGACCCTGGGTGAATCCGTGACCGAAGCCACCGTTTCCACCTGGTTCAAGCAGGTTGGCGACACCGTCGCGCAGGACGAGATGCTGTGCGAGCTGGAAACCGACAAGGTGTCCGTCGAAGTGCCCGCCCCCGTTGCTGGCGTCCTGACCGAAATCACCGCCGCCGAAGGCGCCACCGTCAGCGCGGCTGGCAAGCTGGGCGTCATCTCCGGCTCGGGTGCTGGTGCCTCCCCTGCCCCTGCGGCCCCTGCCGCAGCGGTCAACCCCGCCGTCGCAACGGCCGCGGGCAAGGATGTTGCCAATGCACCGTCGGCCGAGAAAGCCATGGCCGAAGCCGGTCTGGCCGCCTCTGACGTGCAGGGCACCGGACGCGATGGCCGCATCATGAAAGACGATGTTGCCCGTGCCGTTGCCGCAGCCGCAACCGCTCCGGCTGCAACCGCGGCCCCTGCCGCCGCCGCCGCACCGCGCGCACCGGTCGCAGCCGAGGATTCCGCCCGCGAAGAGCGGGTGAAGATGACCCGCCTGCGTCAGACCATCGCCAAGCGCCTGAAGGACGCGCAGAACACCGCCGCGATCCTGACCACCTACAATGAGGTGGACATGACCGAGGTCATGGCCCTGCGCAATCAGTACAAAGGCGAGTTCGAGAAGAAGCACGGTGTCCGCATGGGCTTCATGTCCTTCTTCACCAAGGCCTGCTGCCACGCGCTGAAAGAAGTGCCCGAGGTGAACGCCGAAATCGACGGCACCGACATCGTTTACAAGAACTTCGTGCACATGGGCATCGCTGCGGGCACCCCGCAGGGTCTGGTGGTTCCGGTCATCCGTGACGCCGACCGCATGTCCTTTGCCGAGATCGAAAAAGCGATTGGTGAAAAGGGCCGCCGCGCCCGTGACGGCAAGCTGTCCATGGCGGAAATGCAGGGTGGCACCTTCACCATTTCAAACGGTGGTGTCTATGGCTCGCTGATGTCCTCGCCGATCCTGAACCCCCCGCAGTCGGGTATCCTGGGCATGCACAAGATCCAGGACCGTCCGATGGTCATCAACGGCGAAATCAAGATCCGCCCGATGATGTATCTGGCCCTGTCCTATGACCACCGCATCGTCGACGGCAAAGGCGCCGTGACCTTCCTGGTGCGCGTCAAGGAAGCGCTGGAAGATCCCCGCCGCCTGCTGATGGATCTGTAGCGTCGGCATCCGGCACCCAGGCCCATTTGCGGGCCCCAAGACCCAACGGATAGGCGTCCCGCGCCTATCCCGACAGAATAACAGGTCGGCTTCCATGCTGCTCGGAAACACGGCAACCAACATGTTCCGCCCCTCAGTTGAGAGGGATCAATGCAAGACTTTGTTGGTCGCCGCATCCTGTTGGAAACAACAAAGGAACTGACCCATGGCAACTCACATTCTCTGGCAAGCGGACGTCGCAGATTTCGATGCGTGGCTTGATGTGTTCAAAGCAGATGCCAAGAACCGCAAGGCGTCAGGCATTGCCGATCTGCATGTCTGGAGCGACCCGGACAAGAAAGATCATGCCGTTGCGCTGTTTGCGGTGACGGATCTGGACCGCGCCCGCGCCTTTTTCGACTCCGAAGAGCTTGCCATGCACATGGAACGTGACGGGGTGGTGAATGTCACCGTCAAGATGCTGACCCCGGCCTAGCCCAATTCGGCCCGGAAGGGCCACAAAACGTCAACGGACCCCGGTCCGCCCAAGGAGAACCAAAATGCCCCAATATGACGTCATCATCATCGGCGCCGGCCCCGGCGGTTATGTCTCGGCCATCCGCTGTGCCCAGCTGGGCCTCAAGACCGCCGTGGTCGAAGGACGCGACACCCTGGGTGGCACCTGTCTGAACGTGGGCTGCATCCCGTCCAAGGCCCTGCTGCACGCCACGCATCTGCTGCATGAAGCGGAACACAACTTCACCAATATGGGCCTGAAGGGCAAAAGCCCCTCGGTCGATTGGGACCAGATGAAAAGCTACAAGGACGAGGTGATCGGCCAGAACACCGGCGGCATCGAGTTCCTGTTCAAGAAGAACAAGATCGACTGGATCAAGGGCTGGGCGACCATCCCCGCCGCGGGCAAGGTGCAGGTCGGCGATGAGGTGCATGAAGCCAAGAACATCGTGATCGCATCGGGCTCGGTCCCCTCCTCGCTCCCCGGTGTAGAGGTCGACAATGACGCCGGTCTGGTCGTGGACAGCACCGGTGCGCTGAGCCTGCCGAAGGTCCCCAAGAAGATGGTTGTCATCGGCGCGGGCGTCATCGGCCTGGAACTGGGTTCGGTCTATGCCCGCCTGGGGTCCGAGGTCACGGTTGTCGAATACATGGATGCGGTCTGCCCCGGTATGGACAAGGACGTGCAGCGCAACTTCAAGCGCGTGCTGGAAAAGCAGGGCCTGAACTTCATCATGGGGGCCGCCGTTCAGGGCGTGGACACCACCAAGACCAAGGCCAAGGTCAAATACCAGCCCAAGAAGGGCGGCGACGAGGCTGTGCTGGACGCAGACGTCGTGCTGGTGGCCACTGGCCGCAAGCCCTTTGCTGACGGGCTGGGGCTGGACGCTCTGGGCGTGAAGATGACCGAACGCGGCCAGATTGCCACCGACGCGCATTGGGCCACCAATGTTCCGGGCATCTACGCCATCGGCGACGTGATCGAAGGCCCGATGCTGGCCCACAAGGCCGAAGACGAAGGCATGGCTGTTGCCGAAGTGATCGCCGGCAAGCATGGCCATGTGAACTATGGCGTCATCCCCGGCGTGGTCTACACCGCCCCCGAGGTTGCCACCGTCGGCCAGACCGAAGACGCGCTGAAAGCCGAAGGCCGCAAGGTCAAGGTCGGCAAGTTCATGTTCATGGGCAACGCCCGTGCCAAGGCGGTTGGCCAGGCCGAAGGCGGCTTCGTCAAGATCATCGCCGACGCGGAAACCGACCGCATTCTGGGTGCTGCGATCATCGGCCCCGCAGCGGGCGACATGATCCATGAGCTGTGTGTCGCGATGGAATTCGGCGCTTCGGCAGAGGATATCGCGCTGACTTGCCACGCGCACCCCACCTATTCCGAAGCCGTGCGTGAGGCCGCGCTGGCCTGTGGCGACGGCCCGATCCACAGCTGATCCATCGCTCCGGCCCGTCACTGCGCGGGCCGGGGCTTGCCCATTGGTACTGCCCGTGACTCAGAAGGCGCTGTACCAGCCGATGACAAGGCCGGGCGACACATCCAGTGTCCCGCGCACCCAGCGCCAGTCCGCCCGCACCCGTGCCCCCGCATAGAACGATCCCTTGGGCAGCGGATGCTCGAACTTCAGCCCCAGCGCCGGGATCAGCTTGTTGTTATAGCTGTTGCCATCCCTGTCCCAGGCGCCGGTCATGTCGGCAAAGACGGCCAGCCGCCACTTGGTGTCGGGCAAAGGCACCTTGTCTGCCAGCTCTCCCCCGAAGGTCAGCACGACATTATTGTCTCCCTTGGCCAGGGATCCCGGTGTTTCCAGCGTCGCATAGGCCTTCAGCACGGCGGCGGACGCAGGCAAGCCAAACCATGTCCGGCGCGCTTGCACCGGCATATACCGGTAATAGAACCCATCCAGCGCAAAGCGCAGCCCCTGTCGGCGCTGCCCCGTGGGGCGACGTTCATCCCAGTCATGCCGCGCGGTGAAGGTCAGGGTCAGCGCCTTGCTGATCCGGTGACGATACCGCAGCCCGACACCGACCTTGCTGACATTGTTGAAGGGGGCGGCGTTGCTGTCGGCAGACAAAAACCCGTGCATATAGACCGCCAGCATCCGGTCGGGATCTTCGTGCAGCACATAGCCGATCCATCCCAGCGCCTCGCCAAAGGCATTGCCGTCGTCGGCGGATTGGTTGGAATTCGGAAAACGCAGAATGCCAGAGGTCGCACCGGTCCAGCGCCCCCCCTCCTGCGCCAGCGCGCGGGGTGGCGTCCAGACAAGGCAAGCCAGGACCAACATCAGAACAGACAGAAAGACACGTATCGCCCCACCGCCCCCTATCGGAGCTGAAACAGAAGTTAAGGGTCAGTCTGACGAATACGCCTTAATTTTCGGTTGTCCTGGCTGGAACGTGCCCGAGTTGAGATCAGGCAGCCTGGTCCGGATCGAAGCCCACTTCGCGCATCAGCGCGTCCGAATGGGCCTCAACCCGTTCTTCCAGCTGCGCCATGAAGGTGTCCCGCGCAATGCCCGGTTCCATCGGGTCCAGAAACTCGACGATGCCCAGCCCCGGTTTCTTCAGGATCCCCTTGCGCGGCCAGAACACGCCGACGTTGGTTGCAACCGGGACGCAAGGCTGATCCAGCCCTTCATACAGCACCGCCGTGCCGATCTTGTAAGGCTTCTTTGCACCGGGCGCGACGCGGGTGCCCTGGGAGTAAATCACCAGCTGCCCCGGTTCCTTGAACTCGGCCGCGACGTCCTTGACCATCTTGGCGATGGCCCGGCCCTTCTTGCCCCGGTTCACCGGAATACACCCCAGCCGCTTGGCATAGACGCCGATGATCGGCGTCCACAGCAGTTCGCGCTTCATGATGAACTTGGCGCTCGGCACCGCGTTGAAGATCATCAGGATGTCGATGAACGACTGATGCTTTGCGGCAATCAGAACCTCCCCTGTGGGGACATTGCCGCGGATTTCAGCCCGGATGCCAACCAACAGGCGGGCCAGCCAGATCGTCGTCTGGGCATAGGTCTTGCAGGCAGCGCGGGCGCCCTTGGGGCTGAGCAGCGCATAGGGAAAGAACACGATGCCCAGCACCAGCATCCACACATACATCACGATGGTCAGCAGCAGCGAACGCAGCCACTGGATAGCGGTCCCCATCAGGCAAGCTCCTTCAATTTCCGGCGCGCCGCCGTTCCCGTTGCAACAAAGGCGACCAGCGCGCCAAGCGGCGGCACTGACAGCGGCCACAACCAGCCAAAGCCCTGAAAGCCAAGCCCGGTCAGGAACCCGCCTTCTTCGGAGGCTTCAGGCATCAGCAGAACGCCGACCATACCCAGGGCGACCCCCACGGCCGAGCCCAGAAGCGCCCGCAGCGTGAACCGCCGGATGAACGCCTGTGCAATGTAATTGTCCTGCGCGCCGACAAGACGCAGCACTTCGATCACCTGCGCATTGGCGGCCAGCGCGGCATTGGCGGCAAGGGTGATCATCGCCGCCATCGCACCGCCGATCAGCAAAATCGCAACCATCGCCAGCAGACGCAGAGAGTTCGCGGCATCCACCAGCGGTTTGCGCCAGCGCGTGTGATCGTCCAGCACCGCGCCGGGCACCTCGGCGCTCAGCCGCAGTTGCAGCCCGGTCGCGTCATATCCCGGCTCGCCCTCGATCACTTCGATCAGTTGCGGCACCGGCAGTGCCTCCAGCGCAACATCGGCCCCGAACCAGGGTGCCAGCATGGCGGCCTGCTCTTCAACGGTCAGGGCCCGCGCCGACGCCACCCCCGGTGTCTGCCGCAGGATTTTCATCACGGCTTCGGTCTGGGCCGCGCGCTCGTCAGCCGGCGCATTGATCCGCAGGGTTGCGGCGCGGGCAAGCTCATCCGCCCAGCGATCCGCCAATCGTCCCGCCGCCAGCGACAGCGCCAGTGCAAACACCACCAGAAACGCCATTGCGCCCGACACGAACAGCGTCAGCTGCGCGGTAAATCCGCTGGGGGGCACGGCCCGGTCGGCCTGTGGATCTCCAACCAGCATCTTGCGGATACGCCCCTGGCTCATAGGTCGGCCCCCGCAAGCTGCAGCTGTTTGTTGGAAATGCGCAGCACCCGTGCCTGAACATGGTTCTTGGCCATGCGGATCAGAGACAGGTCGTGGCTGGCCACAAGGATGGTCTTGCCCATCCGGTTGAGCTCGATCAGCAGCTGCAGCAGGCGCTGGGACATCTCCCAGTCCACGTTGCCGGTGGGTTCATCGGCAATCACGACTTCGGGCGACAGGATCACCGCACGCGCCAAAGCGGCACGCTGGCGTTCACCGCCAGACAGTTCGGGTGGCAGCGCGTCCAGCCGCTCGCCCAGCCCGACCCATTTCAACAGCTCGTTCAGGTTGCCATCCTCATGGGTCAGATCGCGGCCAGAGACCGTCAGCGGCAGGGCAATGTTTTCGTAGAGCGGCAAATGATCCAGGAAACGGCAGTCCTGATGCACCACGCCCACGCGCCGGCGCAGCATGGCCATCTGGTCCCGGTCCAGCCCTTTGACATCCATGTTGAAGGCGCGAACACGACCCGAGGTCGGATGCAGCGCGCCATAGCAGAGCTTCAACAGGGTGGTCTTGCCCGCGCCGGACGGGCCGGTCAGGAAATGGAACGAACCAGGTGCCAGCTTGACCGACACATTGGTCAGCAGTTCACCCCCACCGTAATTGTACCCGACATTATCCAGCTCGATCACAGCTGCCCCCTGAAATTTGATGCTGTTGTGCCCCAGCCGCTTGCCGGTTTCAATGCTTCTTGCCCCTGCGAAGATTGTGCTTTGGGATTTCTCTCTTTCCCGTACAGGTCGAAGGCCGTATGCTTCTGCGAAAAAACAGGCAGTTAATGGGTTCAGGAGGGCAGTATGCGGCTCACATGTCCAAATTGCGGCGCTCAGTACGAAGTGCCGGACGGCGTGATTCCGCCTGAAGGGCGTGACGTCCAATGCTCCAACTGCGGCGATACCTGGTATCAGACTCACCCGGACGCGGCTGCCCCGGACCCGGAACCCGAAATCCAGCAGGATTTTGACGACGCGGATCTGGAAGCCGAAGCGCTTGAGGAAGAGGAGCCCGAAGCCCCGCAGGTGCAGGACGCGGCCCCCGAACCAGACCAGTATGAGCCTGAGCCGGAACCCGCGATCCAAGACGAAGATTACGCTGAGGATGACGAAGAGGCGTTTTCCGACGAGGATGATGAGGACGGCTTCGACGAAGACCCCGCCGACGAAAGCCCCCTGCCCCGCGCCAAGGGGCTGGATCCGGCGATCTTTGACATTCTGCGCGCCGAAGCCGAACGCGAGCAGAAGCTGCGCTCCGAAGAGACAGGCGAAAGCCTGGAAAGCCAGCCGGAGCTGGGGCTGGAAGAAGTCACCGAGGATGAACCCGCCCGCCGCGCCCGTCAGGCACGCGAGCGGATGGCCCGGATGCAGGGCGAAGATCCCAAGCAGGTGAACCCGGATCCGTCAGGGTCCCGTCGCGACCTGCTGCCGGATATCGAGGAAATCAATTCCACGCTGCGCTCCACCTCCGACGCCGAGGTTTCCGCCGTGCAGGCACCGGGGACCGCCGCAATCAGCGGTCGCAAACCCGGTTTTGCGCGTGGTTTTGCCCTGACCATCATCGTCGCGGTGATCCTGGGGGTGATCTATCAGTCCTCCCCGCAGATCGCGCAGGCGGTTCCGCAGGCCGACCCGATGCTCAGCGCCTATGTTGCGCTGGTCGATCAGGCCCGCCTATGGCTGAATGGCCTGATTGCTCCGCTCCTGAACTAACCTTTACGCCAGCCGATCAGAACCGGTCCAACAACCGACGCAGATACCCGCGCTCGGTTTCGGACCGGTCAGGATCTTCGGATCTGCGGCGAATTTCATCCAGCAGATCGCGCGCACGGCGATAGATGTCTTCGCCGTCAACGCCGATGCGTTCACCGTTCAGCGACGCGCCGCGGCCCGACTGGCGTGCGTCCCTGTCCAGCGGATCGCGCAGCTGGCTTTGCGCCGTGCCCTCCTGGGCCCCCTGGCCTTCGCGCTCCTGCGCCATCGCCTCACCCAGCGACCGCATCCCTTCGCGCAGCGCCTCCATCGCGCGGGCCTGTTCGTCAATGGCCCCCGCCAGATCGTTCTCACGCAGCGAGTCCTCGGCCTGCTCCATTGCGCGCCCCGCCTGATCCAGCGCGTCACGGGCCGCATCACCTTCTTCGGTGCCCGCGCCGGGCAGCCCCTGTTCCTGCCGGCGCAGCTCATCGCGCAACGCGCGCTGACGTTCCGCAAGACCGGGCGCGCCTTCCGATCCTTCACCCTGGCCCTGGTTGCCTTCGGCATTGCTGCCCTCACCACGGCCGCCTTGTCCTTCGTGGCTCTGACCCTGCCCCAGCCCGCCGTTGCGGCCCTGGTTGCCCTGGTTCTCGCCCGCCTGGGCACCCGGATTGAATTGTTCCTGCAAGTCGCGGAACGCCTGATCCGACAGCCCCTGCTGTTCGCGCAGCGTCTCGGCCAGCCCCTCCATCGCCTGCTGGCCCGAGTTCTGACCGTTCTGACCCTCGCCGTTCTGGGTCACGCGCATGTTTTCCATCAACTCCTGCAATTCCTGCAGGGCTTGTTCGGCCTCGGCCATGCGGCCCTGTTCCATCAGCTCCTGAATGCGGTCCATCATGCGCTGCAGGTCATCCTGCGTCATCTGCATCCCGTTGTTCTGCTGGGATCCGTTCTGTTGCTGCTGGCCGTCCTGATTTTCCTGCTGCGCCTGACGCGAAAGCTGGCGCAGGTAATCCTGCGTCGCGTCCCGCAGCTCCTGCATAAGCTCGGCAATCTCCTGATCGCTTGCCCCGTTGCGCATTGCCTGTGACAGGCGTTCCTGCGCCCGCCTCATACGTTCCAGGGCATCGCCAATGTCGCCGTCTTCCAGCTTCAGCGCCAGATCCCACAGCGCCTGCGAGATCTCATCTTGCGCTTCAACGCTCAGCGCGCCGTAGCGCGTGTGGGTC
This sequence comes from Paracoccaceae bacterium, assembly GCA_022763485.1. Taxonomy (GTDB): domain Bacteria; phylum Pseudomonadota; class Alphaproteobacteria; order Rhodobacterales; family Rhodobacteraceae; genus Aliisedimentitalea. Next base: position 26,528 of record JALEGX010000064.1, read on the forward strand.
TCAAGCCGTCGCAGGATCGTACGCAGCCGCAGATAGGCAGTGTGTGAGCGGAACACCCCTTCGGGACGGTGCGAGATCGCCCGCAGGACCTGTGACACGCGCTTGGCGTTGGCCCGCGCCCACAGGAGATCCCGGCGCTGTTCGATGACGGCCGCGGCCAGCGGATCAAAGAAGCGGCGTGCGGGCAGATCCGCGCCATAAGGCATGGAGAGGCCGGTTTCCCCGGTCGCGTCTTCGACCGTCAGCTCAAACCGCACGGGCAGATGCGCCCAAGGATGCTGGGAAAAATCCTCAATCAGCGCCTCGGTGAAATCTGAGCGGTTGCCGGAAATCGGCATCGGCAGATCCACGTCGATCGCGGGCCGCGGATCGGGATCAACGACCAGCCCGAAGCGGCGCTCGACCGCCTCAAGATCCAGGGTGATCCGCGCGCTGCCCGCGACGATGGCATAATCGTCCTGCGCCCGGAACGGCAGCTGCATGATGCCGGAGCTGTCGGCCTCGGCCTCGCCTGCCACCTCAACACGCGGCGCGGTGTCCTCTAGCACGTCTATGGCCCAGCTGCGGCCACCCGGCCCATCAATCCGCAGCTCCCCCGCCTGGGCAATGGTGAACTCCTGGTTCGGATCCGCGGCAGAGGGCAGCTCGGCTGTCCGGCCCGATACGGTTTCGGCCAGCGTCAGCGCCCCGACCTCGCCATAGAAGCGCAGGGTTACATCGCTGTTTTCCGGCAAAACAAGTTCAGCGTCGGACAGGTCATTCAGGTAAAGCGTCGGCAACCCGGTATAGCGCGGCGGAGAGACCCAGCCCTCCCACGAGGGGCCGGTCAGGGGGGCCGCTTGCGGGGTCAGCTCGGTCACGCTGCTCACCCGCCAGATCGATCCGAAAACCAGACCGACCGCCAGACACAGCAGCGCCACATAGCGCAGCGCGAAGGGATCGGCTCGCGCAATCAGCAGATCGGGCTTTGCCGGGCGGGCGTCCTGCGCCCGTGCCATCATGCGGGCCTGATGGGCCTGCCACAGCGCTTCGGACTGCGGATCCTGCGCCCCGATGGCCTGTTCATCCAGCAGCGCCTGCAACGGACGGCCCGGCAATGTCGCGTCCAGACGGTCCAGCGCATCGCCCGAGCGCGGTACCCGGAAGGTCCAGATGCCCCAGCCCAGAGCCACCAACCCCGCCAGTGCGGTCAGGGTTGCCCCGGTCCAGACGGCCTCAATCGGCAGCAAGTCGTGCAACCCCAGCATCAGCGTGCCAAGGGCAATCATGATGATGGATACGAAGGGCCAGAACGCGCGCAGCAGACGTTCGGCAAACAGCCCAAGGTGCGTCAGCCACAATGGCCATCGCAGGGACTTCAGTCTGGGATCGCGCCCGTTCTCAAATGCCATTCCGGCGTCGCCTCCGAGTCGGACCCGGAGGCAGAACGCCTCAGAGCCATTCCGGAATGGTATCGCGATTTATCATTTCGTCAAAGGTCGGGCGTCGGCGGATAACCGCGAATTGATCCCCGCTCACCAGCACCTCGGGGATCAGTGGGCGAGTGTTGTATTCACTGGCCATCACCGCGCCATAGGCTCCGGCACTGCGGAAGGCGATCAGATCCTCGGCCGCAAGCGGCGGCATGTTGCGCTGTTTGGCAAAGGTGTCGCCGGTTTCGCAGACCGGTCCGACGATGTCATAGGGCTTGGGTTCGACCCCCGCTTCGGGTTCGACAACCGGGATGATATCGTGATGGGCCTCATACATGGCCGGGCGGATCAGATCGTTCATCGCCCCGTCAACGATCAGGAAATCACGGCCTTCACCCTCTTTCACATAGATCACCTTGGACACCATAAGCCCGGCATTGCCCGCGATCAGGCGGCCCGGTTCGATTTCGATCTCACAGCCCAGATGGCCCAGCGTGTCCTTGATCAGCTGGCCATATTCCACCGGCAGCGGCGGCGCGTCGTTGGACCGGGTGTAGGGAATGCCCAGACCCCCGCCCAGATCCAGCCGGGTGATGTCATGTCCTTCGGCGCGCAGCGCTTCGGTCAGCTCCGCAACTTTTTCATAAGCCAGGCGGAACGGCTCCAGCTCGGTCAGTTGCGAGCCGATGTGCACGTCGATGCCAACGACCTTCAGCCCCGGCAGGCTGGCAGCATGGGCATACACCTCTTTCGCCCGCGCGATCGGGATGCCGAACTTGTTTTCGGATTTGCCGGTGGCGATCTTGGCGTGGGTCTTGGCATCCACGTCCGGATTCACCCGCACGGTAATCGGCGCAATGACGCCCAGGTCCAGCGCGACAGAGTTGATCACGGCCATTTCCGGCTCTGATTCCACGTTGAACTGGCGAATCCCGCCTTCCAGCGCGGTGCGGATTTCCAGTTCGGTCTTGCCGACGCCGGAGAACACGATCTTTTCGCCCGGCACACCGGCGGCCTTGGCGCGCAGGTATTCGCCCATGGACACCACGTCCATGCCAGCGCCCGCCTGGGCCAGCGTTTTCAGGATCGCCTGGTTGCTGGCGGCCTTCATCGCGTAGCAGACAAGGTGTTCGGTGCCCTCCAGCGCCTCATCGAACAGGCGGAAATGGCGCAGCAGCGTCGCGGTGGAATAGACGTAGAACGGCGTGCCGACCGTGGCCGCGATCTCGGCTACGGGGACATCTTCGGCGAAGAGCTCGCCATCGCGATAAAGAAAATGATCCATGCCGCGCGCTTAGACCAAAAGGGCGGCATGGATCAAACAAAATTCAGGGTATGGGGGCCGGTTTTCAGCCGGATTTGCCTGTGCGTTGCGCCTTCTTGCGCTTGTCGACCATTTCGTCCCGATAGGCCCGCATGTCGCGAGAGCGCTGTGCAACCTGTTCAAAGACCGGCATGAAGTCCTCATTCTTGATGCCGCGCTGGAAGGCCAGCTGGTACAGCGAGTGGAACGGGTTGTCGTTGCATTCGATCAGCGACGGCCCTTCGGGCGTCATTGCAACGTCCCAGCCGATCACCCCGAATTCCGGGAACAACGCATGTGCTTCGGTCGCCATCCGGCAGGCCTCATCCCAGCAGGGCACCTGCAAGCCTTTGAACGCCCGTCCCGAAACGGGATGGGTTTCGATGTCGCGCGCATCCGGGCCGGTGCCGATGCGGCATTGGCCAACGATGCCGGTTTTCTCATCCACCGGGGCGATCATAGACCCGTCCTGCCAGAAGTTGTCGGACATGGCTTTGGGCGACGGGATCTTCCACAGCGAGTACAGAACCCGCGGCATGGCCTCATCCCGGACAGTCACGATCCGCAGTGTCCCGATGGCACTGCCTGTCACCTCGGACAGGGCCTCATGCTGCTGCAAGGCGGTCTGGAACAGGTAGCCTTCGCCGTATTCGCGGGCGATCTCTTCACAGAAGGCCTGCACCCCGACGCGGCGGCCATCGCCCAGAACGATGTCCTCCCCGTCCAGGCGGTCCAGCAGCGCCGAGCCGAAGCTGCCCGAATAGGATTGCGGTTTGCCAAACAGCGGGAACACCGCCTGTTCCACCAGGAACCGACGCAGGTCTTCCACGCTCGACAGCGTCGGAATGTTACCTGCGCGCCGCATGGTCGAAAACACGCCCTGGGTTTCCGTCGTGCGGAAGCCCAATTGCCGGATCAAAGAGGTATACATGACCTTGTCCGCGACAAAGGTCTTCTGTCCGTTCAGGCTGCTAGGCGACATCATCGCGTTCAGGTCCCAACTGGAGCGCGCACCGACATATTGTTTCTTCTCGGTCCAGCTCAGCTCCGGGTTATACAGCCCGGCCGAGAAATATTCGTTGAGAAACAGCTTGCTTTTGCCCCGGCTCAACATCAGCGCTTCGCGCATCTGACGGATGGGGCTGACACCGTAGGTCCGGGCCACACGGACCAGCATTGTCGCTGGCGGGGCCTTGATCATCTGAGGGGCGGCCAGAAGAGCCTGGCTTTGGGGGGCGGACGCGGCTGCGGCTGTCATTTTCCTGTCTCCTCGATGGCGCGAAACGTCGGCATTTCTGCTCGTTGTCCTCAAGGTAGACGGAAATAATGGCCAAAGTTTGACTGGATTGTTTCCAATTTTCGCGAAAACACGGAGGGGTCAAAGGCGGGATCCTGCCCGCCTTTCGACCGGTGTTGCCAAGCTGTGTCTGTCCGGCGGCTCAGAACCCGAGGTTCAGCGAGAACGGCCCTTGCGACAGGCCGACCCCGCCACCGACATGCACACCCGAGTTAGAAATTCCGATATTGGCGTTCATCGAGGGCTGGATCGGCTCCCCGTCCGCACCACACGCCGACAGCAGAGCCGCCAGCACCAGGAATTTCAGAACTCGTACCTTCATGTCAGCATCTCTTTCCAGCGTGCGACCTGGGCCCGCACCTGCGCCGGGGCGGTCCCTCCATAGGACATACGCGAGTTTACCGAGTTTTCCACGCCAAGCACAGTAAAGATATCTTCGGTGATCCCGGCGTGCACGCCCTGCATGTCCTCAAGGCTCAGATCCGGCAGGTCACAGCCACGGCTTTCGGCCATCGCCACAAGGGTTCCGGTCACATGGTGGGCATCGCGGAACGGCACTTTCAGCACCCGCACCAGCCAGTCGGCCAGATCGGTCGCTGTGGAGAAGCCCGAACCTGCAGCGGCGGCCAGCGATTCGCGGTTGGCGGTCATGTCCTTGACCATGCCTTCCATCGCCGCCAGCGCCAGCATCCAGTTGTCGGCCGCGTCAAAGACCTGTTCCTTGTCTTCCTGCATGTCCTTGGAATAGGCCAGCGGCAGACCCTTCATCACGATCATCAGCGCGGTGTTGGCGCCGAAGATCCGGCCCACCTTGGCGCGGATCAGTTCGGCGGCATCCGGGTTCTTCTTCTGCGGCATGATGGACGAGCCGGTGGAGAAGCGGTCCGACAAGGTCACGAAGCGGAATTGCGCAGAGGACCAGATCACCAGCTCTTCGGCAAAGCGCGACAGGTGGACGGCACAGATGGACGCTGTGGACAGGAATTCCAGCGCGAAATCACGATCCGACACCGCGTCCAGCGAGTTTGCCGCCGGACGGTCAAAGCCCAGCGCCTTGGCAGTCATGTCCCGGTCGATCGGGAACGAAGTGCCCGCCAGTGCCGCGGCCCCCAGGGGCGATTCGTTCATCCGCGCGCGGGCATCGCGGACACGGCTGAGGTCACGGCCGAACATTTCCACATAGGCCATCATGTGGTGGCCCCAGGTCACCGGCTGTGCGGTTTGCAGGTGGGTGAAGCCCGGCATCACCCAATCAGCCCCGGCCTCGGCCTGGGTCAACAGCGCGTTGATCAGCGCCAACAGGCCGCTTTCGGCGGCGTCCAGCTGGTCCCGCACCCAAAGCTTGAAGTCCGTCGCAACCTGGTCATTGCGCGACCGGCCCGTGTGCAGACGGCCCGCCGGTTCCCCGATGACTTCTTTCAGACGGGCTTCGACATTCATGTGGATGTCTTCCAGCGCCGTCGAAAACTGGAACGTTCCGCCCTCGATTTCTGACAAAACGGTGAGCAGCCCTTCCCGAATGGCCTCGGCATCATTATCCGTAATGACGCCTGTTGCGGCCAACATCGCAGCATGTGCTCTTGAACCGGCAATATCCTGTGCCGCCATTCGCTGGTCGTATCCGATCGAGGCGTTGATCGCCTCCATGATCGCGTCGGGACCAGCGGCAAAGCGGCCGCCCCACATCTGGTTCGAGGATTGGTCAGTCATGTTGGAAACCCGGAGTTGATATGCGCCTTTTTCGTCTGATCCCCCTTTATATGGCCCTTGCGCTGGGTGCAAATGCCTCGCTGGCTGCTGAACCCGCCGAGATTTCGGCGTTGCGCGACGGCAGCATGAAGAAACTGATCGTCCATGCCGAAGCCAAACCCGTTTCGCAGGCGCAGTTCCAGCTGGAAGATGACAGCGGCACCGGTTCGCTGTCCGACTACAAGGGCAAGATTGTCCTGCTGAATTTCTGGGCCACATGGTGTGCGCCCTGCCGCAAGGAAATGCCGCAGATTGCAGAGCTGCAGGAAGAATTCGGCGGGGAGGACTTTGAGGTCCTGACGCTGGCGACCGGCCGCAACTCCCCTGCGGGGATCAAGAAATTCTTTGAAGAGAACGGCATCGACAACCTGCCCCGCCATCAGGACCCCCGCCAGGCGGTCGCACGCGAGATGGGTGTGATCGGATTGCCGATCACCGTTCTGCTGGACCGGGACGGCCAAGAGATCGGCCGCCTGATCGGTGACGCCGAATGGAACTCGGACAGTGCCAAAAGCATCATCAGCGCGCTGATTGCGTCCGAGTAACCCTATCAAATGACCTGCCCCCAAGCCCGGCCAGGGCTTTGGGGCGACACCCTGCCGCCGCCCCTTCGGCACTGCCGCTGCCGTTCGCCGAAAGCGTTGACCCCACGCCACCTTTGACAGCCACGGCCACCAGCGTCACCCTGCGGGTCAGGAGGTCGATATGCCGCTGGACGTGCTTCTGGTCCTGGTCATAGGGGGAATTTCGGGCATTGCCCTGCTTCTGCACCTGTCGGGACGATCAAAGCTTCTTTACATGACGGCCGAGGACGCCCGCGCCGCCTGGCATCGCCACGTCCCGGATGACCTGATCCAGGAGGTCACGGTCGCATCGAACGGGCACGCCGCGCTGGTGACCACGCAACAGGGCATGGGGCTGGTCTGGGCCTTCGGGGCCGACAGCGTGGCCCGCCCCTTGCATGACTTCGACCTGCTGGACACCAAGGACGGGCTGCGCATCGCCTTTCACGACTTTTCCGCCCCCGAAGCCCACCTGAAACTGACAGAGGCAGAGCGCGATATCTGGCGTTCCCGACTGAGGCCGCAATGACACCCAACTATCCCGATGTGGTCCAATGGGCCGTTCCCGTCTTCACCGCGGCGATCCTGATCGAGTTTCTGTGGATCGCGCTGAAGAAACGCGGCGGCCGGTATGAGACACGGGATGCTGTCACCTCGCTCATCATGGGCGCGGGCAATGTGGCCGCCGGGCTGATTCTGGGCTTCATCGCCTGGGGCTTCTTTTCGGTGCTCTGGCATATCACCCCGCTGGATCTGGGGCATTCGGTCTGGGTGATTGTGCTCTGCTTCGTGCTGGATGACCTGCGGTACTATTGGGTGCATCGCTTCGGGCACCGGATCCGCTGGGTCTGGGCTAGCCATGTGAATCACCACAGCTCGCAGCACTACAACCTGACCACCGCGCTGCGGCAGACCTGGACCGGGACCTTCACCTTCATGATGGTGGTGCGGGCGCCGCTGATCCTGCTGGGGTTTCACCCGGCGATGGTGCTGTTCTGCGGCGGGCTGAACCTGATCTACCAGTTCTGGATCCATACGGAGGCGATCAACCGGCTGCCACGCTGGTTTGAGGCGGTCATGAACACGCCCAGCCATCACCGCGCCCATCACGGCCGCAACCCTCGGTATCTGGACTGCAACTATGCCGGCGTCTTCATCATCTGGGACAAGATGTTCGGCACCTTCGTGCCCGAACAGCGCGACGATGCAGTCGATTATGGGCTGGTTCACAACATCGGCACCTTCAACCCGCTGCGCGTGGCCTTCCATGAATGGGTCGGCATCTGGAAGGATGTCAGCCAGCCCGGCCTGTCGCTGCGTCAGCGTCTGGCTTATGCCTTTGCCCCTCCGGGCTACAGCCATGACGGCAGCCGCGAGACCTCGGCCTCGATCAAGGCAAAGCACCTGGCGCGCCACCCCGAAGACGCCGGAACCCCCGGCTTTGCGTCAGGGGCACGACGCTGAGGGCTTGCAATCCCCCCCGGCTTTCGGCCACATGACACACGACGTTTTTGAGCATTCGGGCGATGATTAAATGATTAAGAAACTTGCACTTGTCCTGGCTTTTGTTCCCTTTGGAACTGCGGTTTCCGGCCAGACCGTGGACTGTACCGCACCCGAAACCCAGCATGACATGAATTATTGCGCCGATCAGTTTTACCGCATGGCCGACGAAGACCTGAACCTGGCCTACAAGCAGGCCCGCAGCGCCGCCCGTCAGATCGATGAGTATCGCCCCACTGATCAGCCCAGTGCAGAGCGAATGCTGAAAGAGGCACAACGCGCGTGGATTGCCTTCCGTGATCAGGCCTGTGCCACCGAAAGCATGCTGGCCGCCGGGGGCAGCATGCAACCGACTCTGCATTTTTCCTGTCTGGAGCGGCTGACCCGCAACCGCACCGAAGACCTGCGGTATTTCGGCGAGGTCAACTGACTCCGCCCACCGGGCGCACCAATGTCTTGACGGCCTCATGCCTTGGGCATGTGACCAGGTGATCGTTGATCAGACCGCAGGCCTGCATGAAGGCATAGACGATCGTCGGGCCGCAGAACTTGAAGCCCCGTTTCTTCAGGTCCTTGGACACCGCAACGGACAAGGGTGTTGAGGTGGGCACCTGATCCAGAGAGGTCCAGCTGTTCTGCACCGGAACGCCCCCGACGAAATCCCAGAGATAGCGGTCAAAGCCCATGTCCGCCTCCACCCGTTGCCAGGCCTGGGCGTTGGTGATGGTGGCCTCGATCTTGCCCCGGTGACGGATGATGCCGCTGTTTTGCAGCAGGCGCTCAACCTCCGCCTCGCCCCATTCGGCGATGATGTTCGGATCGAACCCGGCAAAGGCGTTCCTGAAATTTTCCCGCTTTTTCAGGATGGTGATCCAGCTCAACCCCGCCTGAAACCCGTCCAGGATCAGCTTTTCCCAAAGCGCACGGCTGTCATATTCGGGCACGCCCCAATCGGTATCATGATAGTGTTCGTAGATCTCTTCCGGACCGGCCCAGCCGCAACGCTCCATATTTGTTCCCCCTTTGTTTTCACCTTTATGATCCACCCCCCCGCCAAAAGCGAGCCTTAATCTCTGGTTCAGCTTTTTGCGCCAGTCTGAACCGCACAGACCCTGGACATCTTTCCCACATGAGGGGCGGACATGCGCAAGCGCGGACAGAAACGACTGGAATTGCAGGACGGGGCCGACAGCCCGCTCAATCACGCGATCTCGCTTCGGGATCGCTCCGTTATCGACATGGTTACTGACGCGGTCCGGCACAAACACTGCATGTTGGCATACCAACGTGTGGTGAAAGCCCAGGATCCTGAACAGGTGGTCTTCTTCGAAGGGCTGATTCGGGTGCTGGACGCCACCGAACGGGTGATCCCCGCGCGCGAATTCATGTCCACGGTTGAAGACCGCGAAATCGGGCGCGAACTGGACTGTATCGCGCTGGAAAAAGGCCTGCGGGCGCTGGAACGGGTGCCGGATCTGCGGTTGTCGGTCAACATGTCCGCCCGCTCCATCGGATACCGGCGCTGGTCCCGCATCCTGCACCGTTTTCTGGCCCGCGACGCCTCGATCGGGGAACGGCTGCTGCTGGAGATCAGCCAAACTTCGGCCATGAGCGTGCCGGAACTGGTCATGGATTTCATGATCGACCTGCGCCGCCACGGTGTGGCCTTTGCGCTGGATGATTTTGGCGCGGGTCCGATCTCGCTCCCGAACCTGGGGGAGTTCTTCTTTGACGCCGCAAAGATCGACGGGCAGTTCATCCGCGATGTCGACACCAGCCCCGACAAGCAGACCCTGGTCCGTACCCTGATCCAGATCGCCCGTCAGTTCGACATGATGGTGATTGCCGAAGCGGTGGAAACCCGGCAGGAAGCCGAGTTTCTGAATACCTGCGGCGTGGATTGTCTGCAGGGATATCTGTTCGAAGCGCCCAAACTGCGACCCAATTGGGGGCATGTCGCAAAGCAGGCTGAAAGTGCCTGAAAGCGGCAATCGCAATTTGTTTCACGACATGTTCACAACCATGAATTGACCCTGAGACACAGTGTCCATTGCTGCAAGTGCAGCAATCGGATATGTCCAAAGCCAGTTGAGGACGGAATTCCCAGCGCATTGGCCCTATCGAGAATGGTCAGCGCTGTCATATTCCCGACATGACAAGATGGCAAAGGATCCAACCACTATGACCAATGTTGTAATCGCATCCGCCGCACGTACCGCCGTCGGCAGCTTTGGCGGCTCGTTCGCCAACACCCCTGCTCACGACCTGGGCGCGGCCGTGCTTGAGGCCGTTGTTGAACGTGCCGGCATCGAAAAGGGTGAGGTTTCCGAAACCATTTTGGGCCAGGTCCTGACCGCCGCCCAGGGCCAGAACCCCGCACGCCAGGCGCATATCAACGCTGGCCTGCCGCAGGAAAGCGCCGCATGGGGCATCAACCAGGTCTGCGGTTCGGGTCTGCGCGCCGTTGCCCTGGGTGCCCAGCACATCCAGCTGGGTGATGCGGACATCGTCTGCGCCGGTGGCCAGGAAAACATGACCCTCTCGCCCCACGCCGCCGCCTTGCGCGCCGGTCACAAGATGGGCGACATGAAATACATCGACACCATGATCCGTGACGGCCTGTGGGACGCGTTCAACGGCTACCACATGGGTCAGACCGCGGAAAACGTTGCCAACCAATGGCAGATCAGCCGCGACATGCAGGACGAATTCGCCGTCGCATCGCAAAACAAGGCCGAAGCCGCTCAGAAAGCTGGCAAATTCGCCGATGAAATCGCGGCCTTCACCGTGAAGACCCGCAAGGGCGACATCATTGTGGACCAGGACGAATACATCCGTCACGGCGCCACCATCGAAGCGATGCAGAAACTGCGCCCGGCCTTCACCAAGGACGGTTCGGTCACCGCGGCAAACGCCTCGGGCATCAACGACGGCGCCGCAGCGACCCTGCTGATGTCGGCCGAGAACGCGGAAAAGCGCGGGATCGAACCGCTGGGCCGCATCGCCTCCTACGCGACTGCCGGTCTGGACCCGACCATCATGGGCGTCGGCCCGATCTACGCGTCGCGCAAAGCGCTGGAAAAAGCCGGTTGGTCGGTCAATGACCTGGACCTGGTCGAAGCCAACGAAGCCTTTGCCGCGCAGGCCTGCGCCGTGAACAAGGACATGGGCTGGGATCCGGCAATCGTCAACGTGAACGGCGGCGCCATCGCCATCGGTCACCCGATCGGCGCCTCCGGCTGCCGCGTACTGAACACCCTGCTCTTCGAAATGAAGCGCCGCGACGCCAAGAAGGGTCTGGCGACCCTGTGTATCGGTGGCGGCATGGGCGTTGCACTCTGCGTGGAGCGGGATTGATCGCTCAAAAATCAGGCATAGGAAAGGGCGCCAGAAGCGCCCTTTTTTATTGCAAAATCAAAAAGATACCTCAGATGCGACAAATAGGACATGGAACACGCGAAATTTCTTCACGAAATAATATTGCGCATCCTTGCATCTGTGGGTAACAGGATTACCAAGCCATTTCACTAACTGGAGGACCAATCCAATGGCACGTACAGCTCTCGTTACCGGCGGTTCGCGCGGCATCGGCGAAGCCATTTCCAAAGCTCTGAAAGCCGAGGGTTACAACGTCGCGGCGACCTATGCCGGCAATGACGAAGCCGCTGCAAAGTTCACCGAAGAAACCGGCATCAAGACCTACAAGTGGAACGTCGCCGACTATGACGAATCGGCTGCCGGCATCGCCAAGGTCGAAGCCGAAGTGGGCCCGATCGACATCGTGGTCGCCAATGCAGGCATTACCCGCGACGCACCGTTCCACAAGATGACCAAAGACCAGTGGCAGCAGGTGATCGACACCAACCTGACCGGCGTGTTCAACACCGTTCACCCGATCTGGCCCGGCATGCGTGAACGCAAATTCGGCCGCGTCATCGTGATCTCTTCGATCAACGGTCAGAAAGGCCAGTTCGCCCAGGTGAACTATGCCGCGACCAAAGCTGGCGATCTGGGCATCGTGAAGTCGCTTGCGCAGGAAGGCGCTCGCGCAGGCATCACCGCCAACGCGATCTGCCCTGGCTACATCGCCACCGAAATGGTGATGGCGGTTCCGGAGAAAGTGCGTGAATCGATCATCGGTCAGATCCCGGCGGGCCGCCTTGGTGAACCGGAAGAGATCGCACGCTGCGTGGCCTTCCTGGCCTCCGACGACTCGGGCTTCATCAACGGCTCGACCATCTCGGCCAACGGCGCCCAGTTCTTCGTCTGATCGTCAGATCCGATAGCCCATGATTTGAGCCACCCAATCGGGTGGCTCTTTTCGTTTCTGCCCGCCCCTGTCGGCGCCCACCCTCACGGGACGGTGAAGTCGCGAAGTGGCGAAAACGACCGATTGTCGTTTCCAAAGCAGTTTTGCGCCGCGTTTCCCTTCCAGATTCGGTGAAACCGACCTCTGCGAAAGGAAATTCGATGACTGGCTCCCCCCGCCGCAAGCCGCGCCGCCGCCCGAATCCTGCTCCGACAGCCAGCATCATCACCGGCGCCAAGCGCAATATTCCCGCCTACGACCTGCTGCAGGAGGAAGGGCTGGAGCTGATCGAGGCCAGGTCCGAACAGCTGCTGCAAGAGGTCGGCGTGCGTTTTCTGGAAGACCCGACAGCGCTGCGGCTGTGGCAGGAGGCAGGTGCGGATGTTCAGGGCGATCGGGTGCGCTTCCCGCCCGGCCTTCTGCACAAGCTTCTGGAAACCGCGCCCCGGCAGTTCCGGCAACATGCGCGCAACCCGGCCCGCGCGATCGACGTGGGCGGCAACAATGTGGTCTTCGGTCCGGGCTACGGGATGCCCTTCGTGCGGGATCTGGACGGCGGTCGCCGCTATGGCACCTACCGTGATTTTGAGAATCTGACCAAGCTGGTCTACATGTCCCCCTGGCTGCACCACTCCGGCGGCACCACCTGCGAGCCAACGGACCTGCCGGTGAACAAACGCCACCTGGACATGGTCTATGCGCACCTGAAATGGAGCGACAAACCCTTCATGGGTTCTGTCACCGCGCCGGAACGGGCCGAGGACAGCATCGACATGGCCAGGCTCGCGTTCGGGACCGAATTCGTGGATCGGAACTGTGTCATCATGGCCAATATCAACATGAACTCGCCGCTGGTCTTTGATCATGCGATGTCCGGGGCCATTCGCGTCTACGCCGCGGCCAATCAGTGCCCGGTGATCGTGCCTTTCGTTCTGGGGGGCGCCACGGCCCCGGTTTCAATGCTGGCCGCGGTGACACAGGCCTATTCCGAAGTGCTGGTGGGCTGTGCGCTGGCGCAGCTTGTGCGCCCCGGCGCACCGGTCATCTTTGGCAACTTCGTCACTTCTGTCGATCTGAAGTCCGGCTCACCGACCTTCGGCACCCCGGAATCCGCGCTGGCGTCCTATGCGGCTGGTCAGCTGGCCCGCCGCATCGGCCTGCCGATCCGCTGCTCAGGTGCCTTCACCAGCTCCAAGGTGCCTGACGCGCAATCCATGATGGAAAGCGTGACCGCGCTGCATGCTTCTGTGCTCAGCGGGGCAAATTTCGTCCTTCAGGCCGCAGGGTGGCTGGAAGGGGCGCTGACCATTTCCTACGAAAAACTGGTGATGGACGCGGATTATCTCGGGGCGATGCATCGCTTCCTGCAAGGGCTGCCGCTGGAAGACGAAAGCTTCGCCATGGACGCATTTTCCGAGGTTGGCCCGGGCGGGCATTTCTTTGGCTGTGCGCATACGCTGCGCAACTATGAAACCGCGTTCTATGACGCGTCCCTCTCGGATCGGCAGTCGTTTGAGGCATGGTCAGAGCGCGGCGGCGAAGACATGGTGCGCCGCGCCAACCGGAAATGGAAGGAAGACCTGCGCCGCTACGAAGCACCGCCCCTCGACCCCGGAGTGGATGAGGCGCTGATGCACTACATGGCCCAGAAGAAAGAGGCGCTACCTGATATCTGGCACTGAAGGATCCGCGCCTGACGTGGAAGGCGGGATAGGTCCCATAGGCTCTGCTGAAAAAAGGAAAGGGTTGGCCCGTCGCCAACCCTTTCTTTATCCCGTAAGAACGCGCGCGCTGCGTTCAGCGGAAAACCTTGCGACGGAACACCATATTCCACAGCGACTGGACAACGGCGGACCGTTCCTGATGCGCCTTGTGAATGGCCTTCAAAACTGCGGCATTCGTGGAGACTTCCAACATGATCAGCTCCTTTCAGATCAGGATGTTTAACTTGACCCCATCATGTTCCGAATGAATGATCAGCACAAACGAGACCTTTCACAGCTTCAGAAAAGATTTTCTTAACCGTCATGTCCAACCGCCTCCCTCCTCTGACTGCCCTACGCGCCTTCGACGCCGCCGCCAGACACATGTCTTTTGCCAATGCCGCAGATGAGCTGAACGTCACGCCCGCGGCGCTGTCCTTTCAGATCAAATCACTGGAGGAACATCTGGGCGCGCCACTGTTCAGGCGATTGAACCGGGCGGTCGAGCTGACCGAGGCCGGGCAGACCCTTGCCCCCGGCGCGGCTGAGGCGTTCCGGACCCTTGCAACGGCGTGGTCCGCGACCCGGCGGTTGCAGGACAACACCACACTGACGGTGACGGCGGGACCGGCGTTCACCGCCAAATGGCTGGCACCGCGCCTGTACGAATTTGCCCAGGCCCACCCCGAGATCGACCTGCATTTTTCGGCCACCTTGCGCATGGTGGACCTTGCGCGGGACGATGTGGATGTGGCCATCCGCTTTGGCTATGGCCCGGATGAAGGGGTCTATAGCATCCCGTTGCGAGAGGAATGGATGACGCCCGTGATGACGCCAGAGCTGGCCGAGCGGTTCCCCACCCCCGAAAGCCTGTGCGACGCGCCGCTGCTGTTCGACGATTCCATTGATTTCCTGCGGCCACGATGCGACTGGCCCACCTGGTTTCGGGCGGTCGGCATGTCCTTCAAGCCCGAGCACGGCACCCATTTTTCCAACGCCGATCACGCAGTCAACGCCGCTCTGGCTGGTGTGGGGGTCACGCTGGGACGGCGGGCGATGGTCGTCAAGGACCTGTATGAGGGGCGCCTGGTGGCGCCATTCAAGGTGGCGCTGCAAACCAAGGCCCGGTTCAGGTTCCTTTGTCAGCAGGGCATGCAGGACCGCCCACAGATCACCGCGTTCCGGGATTGGGTTCTTGCCGAGATTGAAAAAACCGCGCACATATCCGACGAGTTCAAGATCATACCCGTTGAGGACGTGCCGCCCAAATGACCCGCAATCGCGCAACTATAATTGGCTTTGTCGCCGTTCTCCTTTGGTCCCTGCTTGCCCTGCTGACCGTCGGTTCGGCCCCGACCCCACCTTTGCTGCTGAACGCGATCTGCTTCACCATCGGCGGCACGATCGGCCTGATCTGGACCGGGTCCACCGGAGGCATGGCCGAGCTTCGGACGATCTCTTGGAAGATCTACGCCTTCGGGTCCGTGGGTCTGTTCGGCTATCATGCGCTTTACTTTTCGGCCCTTCGGCTGGCCCCTGCGGCCGAAGCCGGGTTGATCGCCTACCTCTGGCCTTTGCTGATCGTGCTGTTTTCCGGCCTGCTGCCCGGCGAACATCTGCGCCCCGGACATCTGCTGGGCGCAACGCTGGGCTTTGCCGGGGCGGCGCTGATCATCGCCGGTGGCGGCGGCGGTTTTGACCCAGCCTACCTGCCGGGCTACGGGCTGGCGCTGCTCTGTGCGCTGACTTGGTCAGGCTATTCGGTAATCTCCCGCCGGTTTGGCGACACGCCCACCAGTTCGGTCGCTGTCTTCTGCGTGGTAACGGCCATTGCCTCCTGGGTGCTGCACTTTGCCCTCGAAGAAACGGTCTGGCCAGAAGGACCCCTGGCTTGGGCGTCCACCCTGCTGCTTGGGCTCGGGCCGGTTGGGCTGGCCTTCTATGTCTGGGACATCGGCGTCAAACAGGGTGACATCCAGATGCTGGGCACCAGCTCATATGGCGCGCCCCTGCTGTCCACCCTGATCCTGGTTCTGGTCGGCATTGCGGCCCCCAGCTGGATTCTGGCGCTGGCAACGGTCCTGATCACCGGCGGCGCTGTGCTGGCGGCCCGCGCGTCGCTGGCGCAGGGCTGACAGCCTGGCCCCAAACGCAAAGCGGGGCGGCAATTGCCACCCCGCTTGTGTATTCTCTGCCGCCGATCAGACTGAAAGACGTTCGATTTCTTCCTTCAGCCGAAGTTTCTGTTTCTTGAGTTCGGCGATATGCAGGCCGTCTGCGCCCGGAGCGCGTTGGGCTTCTTCCACTTCCATACTCAGGTGCTCGTGCTTCCGCTTCAATTCGATCACGTGCGAGCTAAGACTCATGTCAATCCTCCTCTGAGTTAGGGTGTACCCAGCGAGTTGAGCATAGTTGTTTGCCTCTGTCACGCTGCAGGCGCGAAGAAATTGTTACGAAAATGTCATATCGGCCATGCGCCGCCTATTTGGGCCAGATCAAGGACGCGCCTTGTCGCAGAATCGCGGCGATTTCCGGGGTGTAGTGGTCCTCATCCCGCTCATGTCGATCACCGGTATGGAGCACCTTCGCCGCATGCAAGCGGAACGGCGCCTTCCCGGCCTTGCGGGCACGCAACAGGATCAGTTCCGGTTCCCGACCGACGCGGGGTGCCAGCGGCAGCACCTCAACCGACCCCAACCGCCCGGCACAGCCCGCCAGAAGCTCTGGCAGCCGATCCGCGCGCTGAATGACATGCAGATAGCCTTTGGGCGCCAGCCGCCGTGCCGCGGTTTCCACCCATTCCTCCAGCGCCGCCGTATCCCCCAGCGCGGTCGCCCGCCCCGGATCGCGGGCCGCGGAATGGCTGCCGGCACGATAGTAGGGCGGATTGGCGATCACGTGATCGAATTGCCGCTGACGCAGGTCCGTTGGCAGGGTGCGGATGTCCGCTTCCCAGACCTCAACCTCACATCCGTTTTCTTCCGCATTCCGACGCGCCAGATCCGCATATTCGGGCTGCAGCTCGACCCCGGTCAGGGACAGCTGCGGGACCCGCGCCGACAGGCAGAAAAGCGCCTGTCCCGCGCCGCACCCGAGCTCCAGCACCTTTTGCCCGGCCCGCGCGGGCACCGCCGCTGCCAGCAAGACGGGATCCACCCCGGCGCGATAGCCGGACACGGGTTGATGCAAACGGACCTTGCCGCCCAAAAAGGCGTTGCAGGTCAGATCGTTGTCAGCAAAGCGGGTCATTTCCCAAGCGGAACTTCATTGTCCCGCATGACGCGTTCTGCGGCGTCCAGATCATCCGCCCGCACCATCAGACGCCGGGGGAAAATCCCGATCCCCCCTTCCAAGATGCTCATATTTACGTCCATCTGAAAGCAGTCTATACCCTCTCCCTCAAGAAGGGCGGATGCAAAGGCCAGGATGGTCGGATCGGTGCTGCGCAGAAGTTCCTTCATGGGATGGATCTAAGGGCAAGGGTGACCTGTTGTCGACCCTTGTAGCGGGAGTGTGATGGACACCAGTCTGGCGCAAAAACCTCATGAGCTTCTGGCCGCGACGCTGGCCGACGGAATGGCAGCGGTCAACGAATTGATCCGCACCCGGATGGCATCGGAACATGCCCCCCGCATCCCGGAAGTGACGGCACATCTGGTCGAAGCAGGCGGCAAGCGCCTGCGCCCGATGCTGACGCTGGCTGCGGCGCAGATGTGCGGCTATCAGGGCGAACATGCCGTGCGTCTGGCGGCGACGGTGGAATTCATCCACACCGCCACCCTGCTGCATGATGACGTGGTTGACGAAAGCGCCCAGCGGCGCGGACGCCCCACCGCGAACCTGCTGTGGGACAACAAATCCAGCGTTCTGGTGGGCGACTACCTGTTCTCCCGCAGCTTCCAGCTGATGGTTGAGACCGGGTCCCTGCGGGTTCTGGACATCCTGGCCAACGCCTCGGCCACGATCGCGGAAGGCGAAGTGCTGCAAATGACCGCTGCGACGGACCTGAAGACAGATGAGTCGGTCTACCTGCAGGTCGTGCGCGGGAAAACCGCCGCTTTGTTCTCTGCCGCCACCGAAGTGGGCGGCGTCATTGCCGGGGCCCCCGAAGAGCAGGTCAAGGCGCTGTTTGACTATGGTGACGCCCTTGGCATCGCCTTCCAGATTGCCGATGACCTGCTGGACTACCAGGGTGACAGCAAAGCCACCGGCAAGAACGTCGGTGACGATTTCCGTGAGCGCAAGCTGACCCTTCCGGTCATCAAGGCCGTGGCCCAGGCCACCGACGAAGAACGCGCCTTCTGGACCCGCACGATCGAAAAGGGGCGCCAGACCGACGGCGATCTGGAACATGCGCTGGAGCTGATGGCCAAATACGGCACGCTGGACGCCACGCGGGATGATGCCAACGGCTGGGCCAACAAGGCCAAGCAATCCCTGCAGGCCCTGCCCGATCACCCGATCCGCCAGATGCTGCATGATCTGGCCGACTACGTCGTCGCGCGCCTGAACTGAGCGCTCTGCGCTACAGAATACTGCCGGATGCGCACCACCACCCCGGATGCGCATCCGCAATCAGGGCACAGGCCGCCCGCGCCGATTGACCATCGGCGGGAAACAGACCGAAACAGGTCGCACCCGATCCCGACATTCCGGCAAACGAGGCCCCGGCACGATCAATCGCCCGGCGCACGTCGGAAATCACCGGCAGCAGCTCGGACGCAGGCGGATAGAGGTCATTGCGCTGGTTGCGCAGCCACAGCAGGAACTCTCCGGCATTGCTCCAGACTGGCAGGGAGGGCGGCATCGGCGGGTTTTTCTTGTAGGTCAGCGCGCGGAACACATCCGGCGTGGACACGCCCACACGCGGATTGACCAGCACGATGTCTAGCGCGGGAATGGGCGGAACCGGCAGCAAGCGATCCCCGATCCCAGCCATGCGACAGGACCGCCGTGCCAGACAGACCGGTACATCCGCCCCCAAGGCCAGGACCTGTTCCTGATCCGGCAATGGCATCTTCCAAAGCTCTGCCAAGCCGCGCAGGGTTGCCGCCGCGTCCGAGGATCCGCCGCCAATGCCCGAAGAGACCGGCAGCTCCTTTTGCAGCTCGATCCGCACGGCGCGCTCTTCGTCCATCAGACGTGCGGCGCGCAGGACCAGATTGTCCTCTTCGGCCTGCAATCCCTCGGCCTCGGGTCCGACCAGCGTCAGCGCGGTCTCTTCTGCCGCCTCCAGCCGCAAGTGATCGCCGACGTCGGCAAACACCACCAGCGAATCCAGCAGATGATAGCCATCTTCACGCTGGCCGGTCACATGGAGTGTCAGATTGACCTTGGCGGGGGCAAAGGCCTCAACCGTCGTCATTGGCGACCTGCAAAGGGGCCGCGCCCTCTTCGGCCAGAACCTGATCCAGGCCGACTTCCATCTTGCGGCGGATCCGCTCGGGGTCGGCTTCGCCATCGGTGTCCTTTGGATCGATGAAGGACAGCGCCCGGCTCCACTGGAATTCCGCTTCGCGGATGCGGCCCACGGCCCAGTAGACGTCCCCAAGGTGATCATTGACCACCGGATCGACCGGCATCAGCTCAACGGCGCGTTCCATATGGCCGACGGCCTCGTCATAGCGGCCAAGGCGGTAGAGGACCCAACCAAGACTATCCACGATATAGCCGCTGTCGGGCCGTGCCGCGACCGCGCGTTCGATCATGTCCAGCGCCTCGTCCAGCTTCTCGCGCCGCTCGACAAGCGAATATCCAAGGTAGTTCAGGACCTGAGGCTGGTCCGGGTTCAGCTCCAGCGCGGCACGGAAGTCACCCTCGGCCTTGGTCCAGTCCTTCAACCGTTCGTGGCTGATGCCCCGCGCATAAAGCAGGAACCAGCGCGACAGAGCATCCGTTTCCGTGAATTCCAGCGCCTTGTCATAGGCGACGATGGCGTCCTTGTAGTTCTCCTGCTGGCGCTTCAGATCCCCCAGCACCGAATAGACGGCGGGCAAGGTGGGATAATCACGCGCCAGTTGTTCCAGCACCTCGGTGGCCGCATCCGGCTTGGCAGCCCGGCGCAGCGCCTCTGCGCGGCCCAGCTCGGCCGCGTGGTAGTCGGGATGCTCCCGCGGGACCTGCTTGTAGGTCGCATCGGACAATTCGTACTGGCCCAGCGAATCCAGCAGCTCGGCGCTGAGCAGGATCCCGTCCACGTGATCGGCGCGCAGCGCAACGGCCATGCGGGCATAGACAAGGGCAAAGTCGTCGGCGGCTTCGCCGTTCAGCGCGGCGCCAATGGTAAAGAACACCTCGGCCATGCCGTCAGACACCGTGCTGGCGATGTCAAAGGGCACATCCTGCCCCGCCGCCAGACGGTCCGCGATATCAGTCAGACCGGGGTCGAAGGCGGCGCCGAACACCTCGGCCAGCATTTCCAGCGCCTGATCGTTGCGCCCCAGTTGCGACAAAACCTGCGCCCGTGCCACAGCCGCGCGGCGCGAAATCCGGGTCAGAAGCGCGTCCTCGGCGGCAAACATCTCTTCCGCGCCCTCATAGTCCCCAACCTGCGCCAAGGCCAGCGCACGGTGGTAAAGGGCAAAGCCGCGCAGACCTTTTTCCTCGGCAACCTTGTCGAACTGGGCCAGCGCCTTTGAAACAGAGCCCTGCCCCATCTCAGCCCAGCCCACGATCAGACCATCCACCAGCGGACTGATCCCGAGGTTCTCCAGATCCCGGCCCAGCAGATCCTCAAACTTTCCGTCCTGGATGAGACCGGCAACAACAACCATATGGGCGATCTGGCTGCGCAGGCCCAGCCGCTCCATCTGCTGTGCGACGGGCAGCGCGCGGTCAATGCGCCCAAGGGCCAGCTGCGCCAGAACAAGGTTTTCCATCAACGAGGCGTTGCGCGGATCAGCCGTCAGGGCGCGGGTGTAATACTGCGCCGCCTGATCATAGTTGCTGTCAAACAGCGCCTGTCGTCCGGCAAGATATGATCCGGCCTTGGTTTCGGCCTGTGCGGGGGCGACCTGCAAGGGTCCCAAGGAAACGGTAAGGGCAACTGCCGCGATTGCGGTATTACGGAACAACTGTTTCACCGGGTCTCTGCCTCACATCCTGCTACGTGTCCAAGCTATGGCCTGATGCAACCAGAGGCAATGCTTGTCGTGTGGGTCGCGGGGATTTGATCCGTTTCCTGCCGCCCAAAAAGAAAGCCGGGCAGATCGCCCGGCTTTCGTATTCGCAAGCTGCACCGCGGCTTACATGTTGGGGTAGTTCGGCCCGTCGCCGCCCTGAGGCGTGGTCCAGGTGATGTTCTGGGCCGGGTCCTTGATGTCGCAGGTTTTGCAGTGGACGCAGTTCTGGAAGTTCACCACGAATTCCGGCGCGCCGTTCTTTTCGACAACTTCATAGACACCTGCCGGGCAGTACCGCTGCGCCGGTTCGGCATATTTGCCCAGGGTCGATTTGACTGGCACATCCGGATCCGCCAGACGCAGGTGGCACGGCTGGCTTTCCTCGTGGTTGGTCATGGCGAAGGACACGTTGGTCAGACGGTCGAAGGACAGAACCCCATCCGGCTTCGGATAGTCGATCGGGCGGTGACGATCCGCACGCTCGGTCGACTCCGCATCGTTCTTGCCGTGGCCCAGCGTGCCGAAGAACGAGAAGCCCAGCAGGTTGTTGGTCCACATGTCCAGACCACCCAGCGTCAGCGAGGCGGTCAGGCCCCATTTCGACCACATCGGCTTGACGTTGCGGACCATCTTCAGGTCCTTGCCGATCTCACCGTCACGCACTGCGGTTTCATAGTCGTTCAGCTCATCACCCGAACGATCCGCCTGGATTGCGGCATAAGCGGATTCAGCGGCAGCCTTGCCCGACAGCATCGCGTTGTGGTTGCCCTTGATGCGCGGCACGTTGACCATGCCCGCCGAACAGCCCAGCAGCGCCACGCCGGGTGCGACCAGCTTCGGCATCGACTGATAACCGCCTTCGGTGATGGCACGGGCGCCATAGGCGACGCGCTTGCCACCTTCCAGCAGCTCGGCGACCATCGGGTGGTGCTTGAAGCGCTGGAATTCCATGTAGGGGAACAGATGCGGGTTCTTGTAGTTCAGGTGAACCACAAAGCCGACGTAGACCTGGTTGTTTTCCAGGTGATAAATGAACGACCCACCACCCGCGTTGGAATTCAGCGGCCAGCCCATGGTGTGGGTGACCGAACCTTCCTTGTGCTTGGCAGGATCGATTTCCCAGATCTCTTTCATGCCAACGCCGTACTTCTGGACTTCCTTGCCCGCTTGCAGGTCGTATTTGGCAATGACTTCTTTCGACAGCGAGCCGCGCACACCTTCCGACAGGAAGACATATTTACCGTGCAGTTCCATGCCCGGCTCGGTGCCCGGACCGTAAGAGCCGTCGCTTTCCAGACCGAACACACCGGCAACCACGCCTTTGACTTCGCCGTTGTCGCCATAGACCAGTTCGGAACACGCCATGCCGGGGAAGATTTCCACGCCCAGCTCTTCGGCCTGCTCGGCCATCCAGCGACAGACGTTGCCCATCGACACGATATAGTTGCCGTGGTTGTTCATCAGCGGCGGCATCGGGAAGTTGGGGATCCGGAACTGACCGGCCTCACCCAGCATGTAGAAGTTGTCTTCCTTGACCGGGGTGTTCAGCGGCGCGCCTTTTTCTTTCCAGTCCGGGATCAGGGCGTCCAGGCCGCAGGGGTCAAGAACCGCACCCGACAGGATGTGCGCCCCCACTTCCGAGCCTTTTTCCAGCACGACAACCTGCAGATCGGCGTCCAGCTGCTTCAGGCGGATCGCAGCTGATAGACCGGCAGGACCGGCCCCGACGATCACAACGTCATATTCCATCGCTTCGCGTTCAATCTCGGCCATTGCGGCGCTCCTTGGCTATCTTTTCGCTACTGGCCCCACCGGGCGCAATTTTGTTTCGCGGTTGATTAGCGTTCTGCGGGTGCAAACGTCAATGCAAACTCTGCGTTACGCCATAAAAGACAGGGAATTTTTGCTCACTGAACGCTCAATTTCGTCATTCAGCCATCGTTTTCCGTCTCTGGCCGATCTCCCAGCAGGTATCTGGGCCCCTTGCCCTTGGCGAAAGCCCGATCTTCGGGATTGTAGAGCGCGCAATTGGGCAAAGACAGGCAGCCACAGCCGATACAGCCGTCCAGATTGTCCCGCAATTTGGTCAGCGTTTCGATTCGGGCGTCCAGATGTACCCGGAACTTTTCGGCCATTTCGCGCCAGTCGTCGCGGGTGGGCGTGCGTTTGCCCGGCAGCTCGGCCATCAGATCCCGGATCTCGGGCAGCGAAAACCCGAACTGCTGGGCGATCATCACGAAACTCAGCCGCCGGATGTCCGCACGTTGGAAGCGCCGCTGCCCGCCCGCGTTGCGCCAGGGCGTGATCAGCCCCTGTGTTTCATAGTAGCGGATCGCGGAAACGGCCAGGCCCGTGCGCTCAGCCAATGTCCCGATCGACAGCCCCTGTGCCATGCGAAATCTCCGAATTTTTCTCTTGACCTAAAGTTAGGTTTAGAAATTACGGTGAGTTCAATCAAGCCTCAAGGCACATTGAAACCCCCGAAAGGAACAGACGATGACCGCACAGCTGGAACATGCAAACGTAACGGTGAAGAACCCAGACGAAACCGCCAAATGGATGTGCGACGTGTTCGGCTGGCATATCCGCTGGAGCGGCGATGCCATCAACAACGGCCGCAGCGTGCATGTCGGCAACGACACGAGCTATCTCGCGCTCTATGCCCCCCCGGAACAGACCGTGCCGGGCGAGAACAGCTATACCACGCGCGGCGGGTTGAACCATCTGGCTGTCGTGCTGGACGATCTGGATGCCAGCGAAGCAAAGGTCAAAGCCCTGGGGTTCGAGACCTACAGCCACGCCGACTATGAACCGGGGCGGCGCTACTACTTTGCGGATGACAACGGGATCGAATACGAAATCGTGCAATACGACTGAGCGGTCCCGGCCTTCGGATCGGCAAAACTTGGCAACCGTGACGGTGTTGCGCGGTTAACGTCGCTCTGCCTCTTGCATTCATAGGCCTGATTGGGTCAGGTAACTGTTAACCCAACCGGTCGCCCCGGCGCTTTCATGCTCCGGGGCGATGGTGTTGAATAGACCCGAACGCACTTGCAGGACAAAAAGAGATCCGATGGAAAAGATCCCGATGACCCCCTCCGGCTTTGCCGCGCTGGAAGCCGAACTGAAGAACCTGAAATCGGTCGAACGCCCGGCCATCATTCAGGCCATCGCGGAAGCCCGCGAGCTGGGTGATCTGTCCGAAAACGCGGAATACCACTCGGCGCGGGAAAAGCAGTCCTTCATCGAAGGGCGCATCAAGGAGCTGGAGGGCGTGCTGTCGCTGGCAGACGTCATCGATCCTGCAAAGCTGTCCGGGTCGATCAAGTTCGGCGCGAAGGTCAAGCTGGTGGACGAAGACACCGACGAAGAGAAGACCTGGCAGATCGTGGGCGAGCATGAAGCCAACATCGAAGCCGGCCTTCTGAACATCAAATCCCCGATCGCCCGTGCGCTGATCGGCAAGGAAGAAGGCGACAGCGTCGAGGTCCGCACCCCCGGTGGGCTGCGCTCCTACGAAGTGCTTGAGATCGAATACTCCTGAGTAGAGATCGGGATCAACAGATGACAACGATACCGCCAGCCCCCACGGGATCGGGTTCGCCCCAGTCATCGGGCATCTATGCCCGGCCCAAACGTGCTGCGATCACCGGTATCGAGATCATCGCGATTCTGCTCAGCCTTGTCTGGCTGGGCGGGGCGCTGCTGTTCTTTCAGGTCATGCCGGACGGTGTTGAATTCGACGGCATGCGCTTTCTGATCACCATGCTGGCGATCTTCATGCCGGTGGGCATGATCTGGGTCGCCGCCACTGCGGCCCGGTCCAGCCGGATCATGCGCGAAGAAAGCCAGCGGCTGGAAGCCGCCATTGACGCCATCCGCCACGCCTATGTCGAACAGCAGCAGCGGGCCAGCGCGACCAAGGAAACCTCGGTTTCGGAAAAGCTGGAAGAAATCGCCGAAGTCACCCGCAAGACGGAAACGACCCTGGCCACCTTCCATACCTCGCGCCGTG
Source organism: Paracoccaceae bacterium (assembly GCA_022763485.1). Lineage (GTDB taxonomy): Bacteria > Pseudomonadota > Alphaproteobacteria > Rhodobacterales > Rhodobacteraceae > Aliisedimentitalea. The sequence continues at coordinate 51,503 of JALEGX010000064.1, forward strand.
AACCCGCACGGGTTGCCACCGTTGAGGCGAAGCCCAGCAAGAACGCGGAAGAGCAGACCGTTCTGGAGCTGGGCACCTCTGCCGAAGAGCTGGCCCCGCCGCTGGAAAGTGCAGATTTCATCCGGGCGCTGAATTTCCCTGAAACCGCAGAGGACGAAGAGGGCTTTGCGGCCCTGCGCCGCGCCCTGCGGGACCGCAAGGTCGGGCAGCTGATCCAGGCCGCACAGGACGTGCTGACCCTGATGAGCCAGGACGGCATCTATATGGACGACCTGCGACCGGACATGGCCCGCCCCGAGATCTGGCGCCAGTTCGCCAGCGGTGACCGCGGGCGCGCCGTTGCGGCCCTGGGCGGCATCCGGGACCGGACCTCGCTGGCGCTGACCGCGGCCCGCATGAAGCAGGATCCGATCTTTCGCGATGCGGCACACCACTTCCTGCGTCTCTTCGACCGGACCTTTGCGGAATTCGAACCCAGCGCAGAAGACGCGGATATCACCGCGTTGAGCGACACCAGAACCGCCCGCGCTTTCATGCTGTTGGGCCGTGTTGCGGGCACCTTCGACTAAGTCAGGTGCCCGATACCCCCGTCAGATCCCGAACGACGCGTAAGGAATGTAACGGACCGGATCGCCCGGCCGGATTTCACACGCCCCGTCGGCCAGTTCCACAAGCCCCTCGGCCCAGCTGAGGCCGCTGATACGGCCGGAGCCTTCGGAGGCAAAGACCTCGACCTTTCCGTCGCGCAGCCGGGCGCGCAGAAACTCCCGGCGGCCGGGTTTCTTGCGTTTCTCAAAGGCGGCAGGCAGGTCCATGCCCTGCGGCTCAACCCAGCCCATCCCCGCCATCATGCCCATTGCAGGGCGGGCAAAGATCAACGCACAGACCAGCGCCGCCACCGGGTTGCCCGGCAGGCCAAAGACCGGGCGATCCTTCCACATCCCCAGCGCCAGCGGCCGCCCCGGCTTCAGCGCGATGCGCCACATCTGCAAGGCGCCCGCCTGACCCAGCAGGGCCGACACATGGTCCTCATCGCCCGCCGACGCACCGCCACTGGTCAAGATCACATCGGCGCGTTCTGCCGCCTCATCCAGACGCGCACGCAGCAGCTCGCGATCATCGGACACACGGCCCATATCAACCGGTTCAAACCCCATCCGTGCGGCCATCGCCAAGAGCATGGGACGATTGGCATCAAAGATCTGCCCGGCATGTGCCGTCCCGCCCATGTCCACCAGCTCATCCCCGGTTGACACCACGGCCACCCGCAGCGGTTTGCGGACCGTGGCGCGGGACAGGCCGGTCGCAGTGGCCAACGCCAGATCGGCGGGGGTCATGACACGTCCCGCAGGAAAAAGCTCCTGCCCTTCGGTCACGTCTTCGCCTGCCTTGCGCGTGTTGGCCCCCTTCTTCAACGGCCCGCGAAAGGCGATTTCCCCCTCGCCCAGCGTCACATCCTCTTGCAGGATCACCGTATCCACACCCGGCGGCAGCGCAGCCCCGGTCAGGATCCGGATCGCATGGCCTTCGGGCAGCGGCGTTTCCACCGCGGGACCCGCCGCAGCACGTTCCCCCACCAGCGGCAGCACATGGGACCCTTCGGGGATCGGCCCCACCATGCCGTAGCCATCCACCGCCGTGTTCGGCAAAGGCGGATTGGACCGCTGCGCGATCAACGGCTCTGCCAGAACCCGGCCAAGCGCCTGATACAGCGGGATCTCCTCGGACGCGGTCACGACGTGCAACCGTTCGCGCAGCAGGGCCAGCGCCTGATCCACAGGCTTCCAATCCACACCCGCGGGCAATGCAAAGCAGTCATTGCGCAGGGGCGGCGGCTGCAAGGTCATGGGCTTACTCCTGTTTCGCGTTCCGTCCGACTGTCATCAAGGCGCGGTGACAAGGTCAAGTTCCGCAGCGATGAAATCGGCGATGGCCCGCGTGTCATCCAGATCGAAAACCGGCCGGTCCAACGTCAAAGGGGTATCGCTGGCCACGGCGCGGATCTTTTCGTCATTGGGTGCAATCAACGGCTGTCCGGCCTCGGCGCGATGCGCTTCGATCTTGGGGTGGTCTTCGCGTTTGAACCCTTCGATCAACACCAGATCCACATCCGACAACCGCCCCAGAAGGTCCGCCAGGGGTGGCTCTTCTGCGCCGCGCAGTTCCTGCATATGCGCAACCCGGTTGGGAGAGACAAGCATCACCTCACAGGCACCTGCATCCCGGTGGCGATAGCTGTCGGTCCCCGGCTGGTCGATGTCAAAGCTGTGGTGCGCGTGTTTGACACTGGACACCCGCAATCCGCGCCGGGTGAATTCGGTGATCAGGCGTTCCATCAGGCCCGTCTTGCCGCAGTTCTTCCATCCCGTGACGCCGTAGACCTTCATTGCAGCAGCTCCTCTGCCCGTTCCAGATCGGCGGGCGTGTTCACGTTGAAGAACGGATCAAAGGGATCGGCACTGAACAGAGCCTCGCGCCCGTCATGCTTGTCCGTCCAGATCACCACCTTGCGCAACCCGTCCTGCAGCGCCGCGCGCAGATCATCCCGCAGCGCAACCGGCCAGAGGCCAAAGGTGGGATGGCGGTTGATGCGCTTGCCGCCCCCGGATTTCAGCAATTCATCACCCGTGCGCGGCGTGGTGGCCAGCACAAGCGGATGCTCCATTCCCTCTGCCGCGTCCATCAATCGCGCGGCCAGATCCGTGGGAAAGAAGGGCGTATCGGCGGCAGCGGTGACAATCACCTCTGCCCCCTGCTCTGCTGCCCAGTCCAACCCGGCCAGCACCCCGGCCAGCGGACCCGCGAAGCCTTCGATACTGTCTGCGATCACCGGCAGCCCCAGATCGGCAAACCGCGCGGGATCCCCATTGGCATTGAGCGCCATATCCGCCACCTGCGGCCGCAACCGGTCACACACCCGATCCAGCAGGCTTGTGTCCCCCACGTGCAGCAGGCCCTTGTCCCCGCCGCCCATCCGGGTGGCCAGGCCACCGGCCAGAATCACGCCAAGAGGTTTTGTCATCCTATGTCCTTCACCACTTCCACGGCCGATAGATCATCACTGTCGTAACCAAGACCACACCCAGCAACCAGATGACTTGATCTAAGCCAAGCCAAACCACCAAAACAACCGGGACCAGAGACACCCCGATCAAACCAGTATAGCTGCGCCGGAACACCCGGGCCGCACGGCGGGCCGCTTCAGTATGTTCAAGCTGTGCGGGTGCGCCCCACAGAAACAAACGCAGCATGAACCTGCGGCGCACCCACGTGTTGCGCTGACCGAACTCCGACTGCTGGGGGTCATCCTCCGGCCAGCCGAACGCCAGACGATCCGCCTGTGACAGGTCCTGCATATCGGCAAGATAGGCCGCCAGGCTGTTCCAGGTACGCCACATCAGAAACAGTGAGCTTGCGCCGTGGGCAAGCCAGGCAAACAGCCCGACAGTGATCCACCCGGCAACAGACATATGGTCAGCTGCCCTTGCGGCGGTGTTTCTTGTCTTCGCTTGGAACGGTGTCCGGATCCACATCCCGCACCAGCCGCTCGACCCCGGACAGGCAGACAAAGCGCTGGCCGCGCATCCGGCCGATCAGGGTCAGCCCCACCTCGCGCGCGATCTCGACCCCCCAGGCGGTGAACCCCGACCGGGACACCAGCGTCGGGATGCCCATCATCGCGGTCTTGATCACCATCTCAGAGGTCAGCCGCCCCGTGGTGTAAAGGATCTTGTCCGAGGCTGGGACCTGATGGCGGAACATCCAGCCCGCGATCTTGTCCACCGCATTGTGCCGCCCGACGTCCTCCATATAGACCAGCGGCCGGTCCTGCGCACATAGCACCGTGCCGTGGATGGCCCCCGCCTCCAGATACAGGGACGGCGTCCGGTTGATCCGCGCAGACAGCGCATAGAGCCAGGAACTGTGCACCGGCGTGTCCGGCAGGCGCACCTGCTCCAACCCATCCATCATGTCGCCAAAGACGGTGCCCACGGCGCAACCCGATGTCCGGGTCTTTTTCTTCAGCTTGTCTTCATAGCTGGTTTCGGTCTCGGTCCGCACGACGACCGTTTCCAGATCCTCATCGAAATCCACGCGGGTGATCACATCTGCGTCATGCAGCATCCCCTGATTGCGCAGAAAGCCGACCGCCAGATACTCCGGGTAGTCGCCAATGGTCATCGCGGTCACAATCTCCTGCGAATTCAGAAAGATAGTGAGCGGCCGCTCCTCAACTACATTGATGTCGGATACCGCGCCGGTGTGGTCAATACCCTGCACTGCGCGGGTTAATCGGGGCGCATTCGGGTCCGGTGCGATCAGATAATCCGCGACGTCTTCTTGTCTGGCCAATTGCAACCCCTTCAATTCCGCTCTACCCCGGTACCGGTAATCTAGGGGCAGCTCATGGCAATCACCACTCCCAAATCCGCCTTCTGGAAGGGTTTGCGCGACAGCACTCCCTTCGTGCTGGTCGCAGGGCCTTTCGGGATGCTGTTTGGCGTGCTGGCCAGCGAGGCCGGCCTGGACGTGGTCGCGACGCTGACCTTTTCCGTCTCCGTCTTTGCCGGATCGGCTCAGTTCACCGCGCTGCAGCTGATGCAGGAGAACGCCCCCACGCTGATCGTGCTGATCTCGGCCCTTGCGGTGAACCTGCGGGTTGCGATGTATTCGGCCTCGCTGACGCCCTACCTGGGCGGCGCACCATTGTGGAAACGGGCGATCGCGGCCTATCTGATCGTCGATCAGTCCTATGCCCTGTCGGTGGTGAAGTTTGAAACCGAACCCGAGCTGACCAGCGCCGAGCGCTACGCCTATTTCTTTGGAACCAACGCGCTGATTGCGCCCTGCTGGTACGGGGCCACCCTGGCCGGGGCACTGCTGGGCAACCGCGTGCCCGAGGGGCTGGCGCTGGATTTCGTTCTGCCGCTGGCCTTTCTGGCAATGATCGGTCCGATGCTGCGCACCACGGCGCATGTGGTTGCCGCTCTGGTGGCCATCACCACCGCACTGGCCGCGGCCTGGCTGCCCTACAATCTTGGCCTGATCGTTGCCGGGATTGCCGGTATGGTGGCGGGCGCTCAGGTAGAGCTTTGGATGGCCCGCAAGACAGGAGCCCAGACATGACAGAGATACCCAATGGCGCCCTGTGGACCGTCATCATCGGCATGGCGATCTTCAGCTTCGGCCTGCGCTTCGTGTTTATCGGCTTCATGGGGGACCGGCCCATCCCCGAATGGCTGATGCGGCACCTGCGCTATACGGCAGTGGCGATCATCCCGGCGCTGGTCGCGCCGCTGGTCGTCTGGCCCGCCGCCACGGGTGGTGAAACGGACCCGGCACGGCTGCTGGCCGCGCTGGCGACACTGGCCATCGCCTATGTCACCAAGAATGTGCTGGTGGCAATCGGGTCCGGCGCGCTGGGTTTGATGCTGCTGCTGAACCTGCTGGGCTGAGACGGCGCTCAGCCCTCTTCGTCAGAGGTGGCGACAGTCTGGTTCAGCGCCGCGTTGTTCTTTGCCAGACCGGCCTGCAAATCGGGGCTGTCGCTTTCATAGTAGCGGTCCGACGTCACACCGGGCAGTGTCCCGAACTGATCGGCAAGCTTCACCGGGTAGAAGGTCACGTCGATGCTTTCGAACCCCGGAACCTGTTGCAGGATGCGCGCGGTGGAATTGGCGCAATAGGCCCCTGGAATGGGTCCTGCCTGCAAGGCCAGCTGGTAAGCGACCTGCGCCTGTTCCGGCGTCACTTCGACTTCCTGCACCAGGACGTGGAAGGTTTCGCGGGCATGTGCCCCGCGATACGCCCGCTCAACCGGCGGCGTGATGCCAAAAAGCACGTCGTTGCGCTCTGGCACAATGTCGGCCTTGAAGGATCCGGCCGGGTCAAAGATGACCCGTTCGGAGGCATTGATCATCAAGGAGGTATGCCCGCCCGCGCCCGACCTGTTGTTGATCATCGTATAGAGCGTCAGCGTATTCGGCCCCGGCTCCCGATAGGAAACCGCAGCGATGCTCGCAGCGTCAGCATTTGGGCTCTGCTCGGCAGCACAGCCCGCGAGCGCAGCAACAAGCGCTCCAGCAATGAACAGATTTCGCACGGGCAGATCCGGATCAGGCGGCGAAGACGGCCAGGAAGATCGTGATGAGGATCAGAACGATGACGCTCCATTTGGTGAAGTTGATGAAGCCGGTATAGGTCTGTTCCTGAACCGAGATATCCATCTCGCCATGCTTGTGTTCAGCCATTGTGAAGTTCCCATTCGCGATTTGTTTTATGCTGGATACCGGATTCGAATTTCCCTGTCACCACGTCAATGGCGCGCAGGTCGGCAAAAGTGCCCTGTTCCCGGCCACACGGCGTCTATGGTTGCTGATCGCGATAGGTCTTGGCATTCAGACGAACGCCAAGTTCCGCCGCGAACCACAGGACCATTCGACCTGCCGTGGTCAGGTTCCCGCGAACGCTCAGCACATCGCGCGCGATGGCCGGTTCATCGGTGATGATCCCATCCACCCCCTTGGAAATCATGCGCGACATTTCCAGCGGATCGTTTACCGTCCAGACATAGACGTTCTTGCCCGCCGAACGCGCCGCGTTGATCAATCCGGGCGAGGCGATTTCGGAGTGCAACGCCAGAAAGTCCCCCTGCAACCCCGCAAGGTTCCCAAATGCGGACCCGGCCAGCACGCCGGTATCCCAATTCGGGCGCAGATGCTGGGCCTTGAGCACCGACTGATAGTTCAGCGACATGATCGCAACATCCGAGGCCATGCCCGCCGCTTCGACCGCCTGCACCACACGGCGTTCCAGATCCTCGTTATAGCCATAGTGCTTGAGTTCGATCAGAACGCGGGCGCGATCCTTGGCCAGCTTCAGCGCCGCGGACAGCAGCGGCGGACGCTGATCGTGAAAGCCGGTGTCAAACCAGCTCCCGATGTCCAGTTCGGCCAGTTCGGAATAGCTGGCCTTCCAGACCTTCACCGACGACCGGGCCAGTTTGACCAGATCTTCGTCGTGCAGCACGACGATCTGACCGTCTGCGGTTTCCTGCACGTCCAGTTCGATCCAGTCGGCGCCGTCCTGAATGGCCTGTTCAAAGGCGATCAGCGTGTTTTCCGGCCGGGTCCCCGACGCGCCACGGTGGGCAATGATTTCGACCCGGTCCTCGGTGCGCACCGATTGCATCATGCCATTGGCCAGCCAGACCGCCGCGGCAATGGTGCCGATAACCAGGGCAAAGCCGGATGCGATATGGCGCTGCCCCATCGGCACCGATGCGGTGCGGTTGGTTCCGTCGCACAGCTCCGAAACATGCCGCTCGATCAGGTGAACAAGCGCGCCGATGGCGAACGCATCCAGGAATGTGCCGGCAATCACCGCCGCCAGCAGGATTGCAACCGTAGCAAACAGCACCGACGACAACTCTCCCCCCGTCTGGACCAGCGTAATGGACCAGATCAGCCCCGCCGTGACGCAGGTGGCCACGACCAGCCGCAAGCCAAACCACACAACCAGCTCCGATTTCAGGCGGAACCGTCGCGGTTTCAGGCGGCGCTCGCTTTCGCCAAAGGCCGAAAGCGGTTCGCGATTGCCAAAGAGCACCAGATGCGGGGCCATCGCCCAACCACAGAGCCGGAACAGCAGCGCCACGGCCATCAGCACGCCCAGACCAAGGATCAGAAACATTGCCAGCCAGAAGTCGGGCGCCTGAAAGCTGAGGTAGTAGTTGATGTCGAATTCGGTCTGATACCAGAGCGCGATCAACAACCCGCCCAGCGCAAAGGGCAAAGCCACCGCCAGCACCCGTGCCACGAAAACCCCGGAAAACACCGCCAGAGGCCCAGACCGCTGCCACACCAGTTGCAGCGCGGAGCTGAGCGCACCGCACAACCCACGCTCGGGCGTGCGCATGGCGGCCGACATGATGGCAAAGCTGGCCACTTCCCCCAGCAGCGCGATGCCCAGCGACAGCAGGGCAACCACGAAACCCGCAGGTTTCAACAGCACCAGCGCAACATCCTGATCGGTCAGCGCAGTATGGTCGGAAAAACGGACGGCCAGGTTGAACAGGCCGCTGACGATCGGCGCGATCAGGGCCAGTACGAAGCCCCGAAACACCAGATACACCGGAACAACGATCCGCCACCTTGCGATGGCGTTTGCATAGGCCCCAATGACGGTTGCGATACGACCCAAACCTGCGCTCCTGAACTGGACGTCCATAGAACGCATTCGTTTCAGAGGATACAAGCGCAAGATTTGGGCTTGCGGCGCGGTTTCAGTCCGATTCTGCGTGAAAACCGGGCAAAAACGGAAACGGATCAGGCGTCAGCCTTGCTCCAGGTCCGTCGCCAGGCGAAAGCCGATTCGCTTGGCCGGTGCGCTGCCGTTGCTTTTGGGGAGCGCCCGCAGCATCACGTTCAGCTGGCTGACATGCTGCACCAGCTGCGTGCGCGAGCCCATCTGATCCGTGCCGTAGAAGGTGATGATATCCGGATCGAAATAGCCCAGACCTTCGATCCGCAGAACACCGGCCTCACCACCGACGAAGCCCATTGCGACCTCATGTTCGGCATCCAGCTGCTCTTCGAAATTGCGGATGTAGAGGATCAGCCGCTCATAGGCCCAGCGCGATGCGCTCTTGCTTTCAACCGGCTGGTTGACCGCTTCGGGCACCTTGGTCAGCGGGGCACAGGCCTCCGGATCTGCGTGCACTTCATGCACACAGGGCAGAACAGCAGCCTCAAGCGCTTCCGCCGAGGTAGAGATTTCGTCAGTCATGTGGTGCCCCTCCCTATTTGCGCTGGTACAGCCAGGCACCGTCCTCTCGTCGGGTGCGGTCCAGCTTACCGATGCAATACAGGTGATTTACATGGGCTACCGCTTCGACCAAGGCAAGCCCATACTCGCCATCGCCGATGGTGCGCTTGAACAGCGGGGAAAAGCAATCCGCGGCGGTCATCGGGCGATCCAGATGATCCAGCAACCGTTCCAGCGCCGCGTGATGATTGTCGATCAGCTGTCGCATCCGCAGCGGCAAGCGCCCGAATGGCAGCTTGTGCCCCCCCAGAGCAAGGTGTTCGGGGCGGGCAAGATGCGACAGGCGCTCGCAAGCCTCAAGCCAGTCCGCCAGAGGATCCGCCATCGGTTCGGTCGCGTAAACGCCAATATTGGGGCTGATGGAGCTGAGGATCTGATCCCCGGTGATCACGAGATTGTCATCACGGCTCCAGAAGGTCGCGTGCTCGGGCGCATGGCCATTGCCGATGTGTACATCCCAGTCACGCCCGCCCATGCGGAAGACATCGCCCTGCTTGATCCGGGTGAAGCCCAGCGGCATCGGATAGACCGTATCGGCAAAGTTGAACGGCCGGTCCTGCACCCGCGCATCATAGATCCGCTGTTCCATGCCGGCACTGCGGTAATAGGCCAGCGTCTCTTCAGGCCACTGCTCCTGCACATCCAGCGTCAGCATCCGGGCGAACAGCCAGGCGGTGCGCGTGGTGATCAACTCTGCGCCATGTTCGGACTGGAACCATCCGGCCAGCCCGATGTGATCAGGGTGGTGATGGGTGGCCACAACGCGGCGGATCGGCTTGCCCCCCAGAGGACCCGCCATCACCTGCTCCCAGATCGCACGGCTTTTGCGCGTGTTGAAACCGGTATCGACCACGGTCCAGCTGTCGCCTTCGTCAAAGGCATAGATGTTGACATGGTCCAGCTTCATCGGCAGCGGCTGGCGCAGCCACAAGACGCCTTCGGCCACTTCGATTGCTTCACCCGGCTCGGGCGGGGTTTCCCAAGGGTATTTCAGAGAAACCTGCGGAACGCTTGTCATCGGATCAGCCTGCCAGTTCGTCAATGGTCAGCGCAAAAGTGGTGGCCGCACCTTCGGTCGCAGCGGCCAGAAGCGCCTGATGTTCCGGCAACATCCGGTTGATGTAGAAGCGTGCCAGCTTTTCGCGCGGGCCGCCAAGATCGGCCATCGCTGCCGTCAGATGGAAATGCCCACCAAGCACACGGGCGAACGCCCGCAGATAGGCCGCCGACCCGGCAAACCGGTTCTGCATATCCTCCTGCGCGGTCAGCCATTCGGTGGCTTCCCGCAGGCTTTCACAGGCCTGCCAGACGCTTTCGGCCATGTTGGGATGGGTGGTCCGGGCGCGTTCGGCCTGTTCTTCGATCTCATCGATCAGGCGATGTGCCATCTCACCGCCGTCCATCATCTTGCGGGCCACCAGATCCATCGACTGGATGCCGTTGGTGCCTTCGTAAATCGCCGTGACCCGGGAATCGCGGTAGTATTGCGCCGCACCGGTTTCTTCGATGAAGCCCATGCCGCCATGCACCTGCACCCCGGTTTCGGCAACGCTGATGCCGGTATCGGTGCCAAAGGCCTTGGCGATCGGGGTCAGGAAGGCCGCACGCGCGGTCCACTCTTCATCCCCCGTGGCGGTGGTCATGTCGATGGCAACCGAACAGGCCAGCAGGATCGCGCGCGCGGCAAACAGATCCGCTTTCATCTCCATCAACATGCGGCGCACGTCGGCGTGATCCACAATCGTGCCCGAGGGCGTCTTGCCCTGCTTGCGCTCCAGCGCATAGGCCAGCGCGTGCTGATACGCGCCCTCGCCTGCGCCAACGCCCTGACCACCAACACCCAGACGCGCGTTGTTCATCATGGTGAACATGGCCGCCATGCCGCCGTGTTCCTTGCCCACAAGCCAGCCCTTGGCGCCGTCATACTGCATCACGCAGGTGGGTGAGCCGTGCAGCCCCATCTTGTGCTCAAGGCTGACCACCTTCAGGCTGTTGGCGACCCCGGGGTTGCCTTCTTCGTCCGGCAGGTACTTGGGGACCAGAAACAGGCTGATGCCTTTGGTCCCCGGCACACCATCGGGCAGACGCGCCAGAACCAGGTGGCAGATGTTGCCACAGAAGTCATTGTCCCCCCAGCTGATATAGATCTTCTGCCCGGTGATCGAATAGGTGCCATCGCCGTTGTCTTCGGCCTTCGAGCTGAGCGCGCCCACATCCGACCCTGCTTGCGGTTCGGTCAGGTTCATGGTGCCCGACCATTCGCCGGAGATCAGTTTCGGAAGGTAGAGTTCTTTCAGCGCATCGCTGGCGTGATGTTCCAGCGCCTCGATCTGGCCCTGGCTCATCAGCGGGGCCAGCTGCAACGACAGGCAGGCCGCGCTCATCATTTCATTGACGCTGGTGGTCAGGGTCATCGGCAGCCCCATACCGCCATGTTCGGCCGGGGCGCTCATGCCGATCCAGCCGCCTTCGGAGATCTGCTTCCACCCGTCGGCAAACCCCGGAGAGGTCCGCAGCACGCCGTTTTCCAACCGCGCAGGTTCCAGATCACCGCCGCGTTGCAGCGGGGCCATGACCTCTTCACACATCTTGCCCGCCTCGGTCAGGATGGCGCTGACCATGTCATCAGAGGCTTCCGAGAACCGGTCGGTTCCACAGACCTGTTCGTAGCCGACAATGTGTTTCAGCAGAAATTCATAGTCGGAAACGGGGGCGCGATACGGCATCTTGCGTCCTTTATTCTTGGCGTCGTTTACACGGGCTTGGAATCCCGGCGCGGGACCGGTATTTGAGTGGGCTTGGACGATTACCTATCTGCGCCCTCCACGCAAGCAACCAAAACGCCGCGTCATGCCATGAAGCCGGAACGTACCGTCAGTCTGGGCCCTTCAGAGGCCGATCTGGACCAAGCAGCAGCCTTGCTGCGGGACGGGCATCTTGTGGCCTTTCCCACGGAAACGGTTTACGGGCTGGGGGGCAATGCGCTGTTGGGGAATGCTGTGGCGGGCATCTATGCCGCCAAGGGGCGCCCAAGCTTCAACCCCTTGATTGCACATGTTTCTTCCAAGGAAGCCGCACAGGATCTGGTGCATTGGTCGGGTCTGGCCGAACCTCTGGCCGATGCGTTCTGGCCCGGACCGCTGACGCTGGTCCTGCCGCTGAAAGAGGGGCATGGGGTGTCGGGTCTGGTCACGGCTGGGCTGGACACTTTGGCGGTCCGGGTGCCCGGACATCCAACGGCCCGCCGCCTGCTTGAAAAGGTCGCAGCCCCGGTGGCCGCCCCGTCGGCCAACCCGTCGGGGCGGATCAGCCCCACGACGGCCGCTCATGTCATGGCCGGGCTGGACGGCAGGATTGCCGCCGTGGTGGATGATGGCCCCTGTGCCGTGGGTCTGGAATCCACCATCGTCGGGCTGGCGGGGCCTGACCCCATGTTGCTGCGCCCCGGTGGTGTGGCAACGGAAGAGATCGAAGCCGCGTTGGGAATGCCGCTGGTCCAGCGAAACGCCGCGGACCCGCTGACCGCGCCGGGTCAGATGCTGTCACATTACGCGCCCGATGCGCCCGTCAGGCTGAACGCCAGCATCCGAAGTGGCGATGAGGTATTGTTGGGGTTCGGGGCAATGGACTGTGATCTGAACCTGTCCCCGACCGGCGATGTGACCGAAGCCGCAGCAAACCTGTTCGAATTCCTGCACCGCCTGGACGGACGAGGCCGCCCGATCGCCATTGCGCCGATCCCGCAACACGGGCTGGGCCTGGCCATCAATGACCGGTTGCGCCGCGCAGCCGCACCGCGCGACTCAGGCGTGACCGGCGCTTCCTGACAGGCTTAGCGGGTCCACCCCCAGCGTGTGCAGCGCCGCCTCCCATTTGTGGGCGTCATCCTCCGAGAACACCAGCTCCGCGGACGCATCGGTCGTCAGCCAACCATTGTCCGCAATTTCGCCTTCCAGCTGCCCCGGCCCCCATCCGGCATAGCCCAGCAGCATCAGCGCCTGCGCAGGCCCCTTGCCCGCCGCGATGTCTTCCAGAATGTCCAGCGTGGCGGTCATTGAAAACGACTGATCCACCTTCATCGAATGCAGGTTGGCGTCATAATCGGTGGAATGCAGCACAAAGCCACGCGAGGTTTCCACCGGTCCGCCGAAATGGATAGGCCGTGCCTTGGTTTCCTCGGTCACGGGTTCGATCTTCAGCTGTTTCAGCAACTCACCAAAGTTCACGTCACCGGCGCATTTGTTGACGATCAGCCCCATCGCCCCGTTCTCGGAGTGAGAACACAAATAGACGACCGAATGTTCGAAACGGGTGTCACCCATGCCGGGCATCGCAATCAGAAGTTTGCCGGTGAGGTCCATCTGCAAGGCCTTTTATTGAACGTCTTTTTCTCACAATGCCCCCGGGCCGGGTCGGGCGCAAGTGCGACAACGGTTTCACCCAATTGAACGGATCGTGACTTGGCTTTCCCCGTTCATGGGCCCATTTTCTACGCATGAGACATTTCAGACATATCGCATTGGCCTGCGGCGCCCTGATGGCCAGCACGGCTGCCCTGCCCGCGGCCGGTCTTGATCAGCAACTGGTCGTCGTGGACGTGCTGGACGGCGGCATGGCCGAAAACGGGACCTATCAGGCCGCGCTGCGCCTGCGGCTGGCGGATGGCTGGAAAACCTACTGGCGGGCGCCGGGTGATGCCGGGATCCCGCCCATCTTTCACTGGCGCGGGTCGCGCAATGTGGGCGATGTGTCGATCAGCTGGCCCGCCCCCGAGGTGTTCGACACCGCCGGGCTGCGCACGCTCGGTTATGTCGACCAGGTCGTGCTGCCTGTGAGCGTCGCGCCGAAATCCGCAAACAAGCCGGTGCGCCTGAAAGGCCGGATTGAACTGGGGATCTGCAAGGATGTGTGCATCCCCTCCGAAGTGTCCTTTGACCAGCAGCTTGACCCGTCTTCGGGCCGCAACCCAAGCATTGCCGCCGCCCTGGCGCAGCGCCCCTATTCTGCGCAGGAGGCAGGCGTACGCTCGGCCAGCTGTCGGCTGAGCCCTACCTCCAACGGGATCCAGGTTGAGGCCCGGATCACCATGCCGTCAGCCGGAGGTCCGGAACTTGCCGTCATCGAGCCCGGTCTGCCACAGCTCTGGGCGTCGGAGGCGGAAACCGAACGACAGGGGAACACACTGGTCGCCCGCTCCGAGATGATCCACGTGTCCGGCTCTGCCTTTGCCGTGGACCGGTCCCGGATCCGCATCACCGTGCTGGGCCAGAACCATTCCGTCGACATTCAGGGATGCACCTCCGGATGACCGATGCGCCCGTCCCAAAGCTGGGTGCCATCGCCGTTGTCTGCCACCAGGAACAGGTGATCCTTGTGCAGCGCGGCAAGGCCCCGCGGGCCGGGATGTGGGGATTTCCCGGCGGACATGTGGAACTGGGTGAAACCGCGATGCAGGCCGCCGTGCGCGAACTGCACGAAGAAACCGGCGTCACCGCGGTTGCCCGTCAGTATCTGACCAATGTCGACGTCATCGTGCACGATGCCGAGGGGCACATCGAGGCGCATTACCTGCTGGCCGCGGTCCTGTGTGAGTATGTCGAAGGCACCCCGCTGGCCGCCGATGACGCGGCCGATGCGGGCTGGTTCGCCGTCGACACGCTGGCACAAAGCGGTCTGCCGATGCTCAGCCAGGTCGAAGAGGTCGCCCGGCTGGCCTTTTCCAGGATGGATCAGGCCCGACGCGAACGGGCGTAGGCCAGCGCCGCCCCCAGATACACCACGATCGTGATCAGGATGGCGCCACCCACAAAGAGGGCCAAGGCGCCCTGCATCGTTGGCAGGCCCGACAATTGCGGCAAACGGCTGAGCAACGCTTCGGGCAAGGCCCCCTGCACCAGCACGGATCCCAGCGTCACCGCCAGCCAACCGCCCAGCAACAGCGCGCTGATCGCAACGGCCGGCCAGGGACCGCGCCGCTGACGCAACGCCCGGCGCACCGCGGCAAGGGGACGCGCCACGTCATTCTGCACGGCGACCAGAGCTGGCACCACCAGCAGCACCAGAATCATGCCGAAGCCCAGCCCGTAGACCAGCGTAATCACCGTCGGTTTCAGGAATTGCGCCTGCTGGGACTGCTCGTACATCAGCGGCGTCAGCCCCAGAACCGTGGTCAGCGTGGTCAGCAGCACCGGACGCAGACGATCAGCCGTTGCCTCGATGATCGACGGCACCAGCCCGCGATCGCGGGAGTAGCTGTCGATGGTGGTCACCAGCACGATGGAATCGTTGATGATGATGCCGGTCATCCCGATCAGCCCCACCACGGTGAACATGCTGAGCGGCACATTCCACGCCGCGTGACCATAGATGGTGCCGACCAGGCCGAACGGAATGATCGCCATCACCACCAGCGGTCGGGTCCAGCTGGCAAACACCCAGGCCAGGACCAGATAGATCCCCGTCAGACACAGAACCAGACCGGTTCTGGCGTCGTTGAGGAAATCATCTTCCTGCTCGCTCAGGCCGGACATCCGCCATTCGATCTGACGTTCGCTGGCGATCTTGGGCAGGATTTCATTTTCCAGCGCGGTCATGATCGCCTCGGCGCGGGCTGGATCATCTTCGGAGATGTCGCCGGTCACCGACACCAGCCGGATCCCGTTTTCCCGCAGCACCGAGGAGAACCCGGTCCGCTGGCGCACCGACACGATATCGGCAAGCGGCACGTAAACACCGCTGGGTGAACGCATCTGCGTGCGCTCCAGGAAATCCGCCGTCAGCTCACCCGCCGGCAGCTCCACCCGGATTTCCGCGCTGCGTGGACCATCAGGATAGGTCGCGGCCTCGATCCCGTTCAGACGCGCGCGCAAGGCCCGACCAAGGGAATCGATGGTGAAGTTCAGCGCCTGCCCCTGCGCGGTCAGATCCAGGATCAGCTCTTCCTTGTCATACGACAAGTTGTCTTCGACCGCCGACACCTCGGGGAAGCGCAGAAGCGCGGTCTTTAGGTCTTCGGAGGCGGCTTTCAGCATATCGACGCTGGATCCGAAGAATTGCACATCCAACGCGTCGCCCCCGGGTCCGGACCGCCAACCGCGGAACGACAGGGTTTCCACCATCGGGTGTTCCTGCACCCGGTCCTGCAGCTCACCAACAAAGGCAAAACTGGAATATTCCGGCCTCAGATCCGCGTCGATCAGCTCGATCGAGATGCCCCCCAAGAGGTCGGCATCCTTGTTGTCGGCCCCGCGCAGGCCCCGGCCAGCGTTGCCGCCGATTTCGGCCATGACATAGACCAGCGGATTGCGGCCATAGCGCTCTTCATATTCTTCGCCCAGCGCGTTGGTGGCGCGTTGCAGTTCTCGCATCATGGCCAGCGTATCGGCCCGGGTCGCGCCTTCGGTCATGGCGAAATTGCCGGTGACGGATCCCCGTTCAGGCGCGTTGAAGAAGCGCCATTTGACGTCGCCCCGGATGAACACCGCCATCTGGCTTGCCAGAACCACAACCACGGCGGCGATCACCACATAACGCCCCCAGACCACCAGCACGATGAAGGGGCGGAACAGATGATCACGCACCCAGCGGAACCCGCGGTTCACCACCCGGTTCGGCAGATCATACCAATGCTGGCGCGCCGAATGCGCGATGGCGTGGCTCATGTGATTGGGCAGGATCAGAAAGCATTCCACCAGCGAGGCGATCAGAACCGCGATCACCGTATAGGGAATGTCCCGGATCAGTTCGCCAAACCGACCGCCGATCACGGTCAGCCCGAAGAAGGCGATGATGGTGGTCAGCGTGGCCGCAAAGACCGGCATCGCCATGCGCCGCGCCGCGTTTTCCGAGGCCACCACCGGGTGCTCGCCCAGCCGCCGGGCCCGGAAATCCGCGTGCTCCCCCACGACAATCGCGTCATCGACAACAATGCCCAGCGTGATGATCAGACCGAACAGGCTGACCATGTTGATCGTCAGACCAGCCGCATACATGATCGCAATGGCCGACAGCATCGCCGCGGGAATGCCCGCCGCCACCCAGAAAGCAATGCGCGCGTTCAGGAACAGGAACAGCAGGGCCACGACCAGCAGCAGACCCACCACGGCATTGTCGATCAGGATATCCAGACGTCCGGTGATCGCCTCGGCCCGGGTCCGGATCAGTTCGACCGTGACACCCTTGGGCAGCGAGCGCTGAAGCTCTGCCGCCACATCTTCGACCGTGTGCTGGATGCCGATCGCGTCCCCCTGATTGGAGCGGTCCACGCGGATCGACATGGCCGGGTTATCCCCGACAAAATAGCTGCGCTCGCGGTCGACCCCTTCCACCCGCACCACCGCAACGTCCCCAACCGTCAGGTTGGACCCATCCGGGTTGGAGCGCAGAACGATGGCTTCCAGATCATCGGCGCTGCGCTTGGCAACCCCGGTTCGCACCCTTGCGTTGGCCCCGGTCACATCGCCGGCGGGGTCGGCTTCGACCTCCTCACCGATGGCACTTGCGATGTCTGACAACAGGATGTCATGGGCAATCAGGTTGGCCGAGGGCACCTCGACCACGGTTTCCGGTGCGGCCAGTCCACGGATGGTGGTGCGTGTCACCCCCGCCTCGAACAGGCGGGCGACGAATTCATCGGTAAAGATCGCCAATTGCGCGGGTTCAACCGGGCCGGTCAGCACCACATCTGTCACCCGGTCGCGCCAGACCACGCGGCGGACCACCGGATCATCGGCCTCTTCCGGCAGGATGGTGATGGAGTCGACAGCCGTCTGCACATCATCAGTGGCCCGCGCCATATCCGTGCCCGGTTCGAACTCCAGAAAGATCGAAGCGCTGCCTTCGCGGGACACCGCGCCGGATTTTTCCACGCCATCCACGGCCAACAGGGCCGGTTCCAGCGCCTGAACAATCGCTTCATCCACGTCCTCGGGACCGGCGCCATCCCAGACCACATTAACCCGGACGTTTTCCACGATCACGTCGGGAAAGAACTGCGCTCGCATCCTTGGAACAGAGGCGACGCCCAGAACCAGAAGGATGACCAGCAACAGGTTGGCAGCGGTGCGGTGACGCGTGAAGTAGCTCAGGATGCCCCCGGCGGAACGCGGCAGATCACGGATCACCCGCTTACCCTCCGATCCGGGCTTCGATGCGCTGCACCAGCTTCGCGGGAACCTGCTGGGCCGCCAATTGGGTCAGGACCTGCGTCTTGACCTCCTCCGGCATACGGTTGTTCGATTTCACGAATTCCACCAGGCGGGCCCGGCGCTCATCCGTCAGTTCCAGCATCGAAGCCACGGGTTCGGCGCGGGCCTCCGACCTGAGCGGGCGCACCTTGATCCCTGCCCCCAAGAGCGGCGTGCGGCCGGTCACGACCTCTTGCCCTTCCAGTCCGTCACCACGGACCAGAATGTCATCCCCCTGGCGACGCACCAGTTCAACCGGGATGGAGACCAGGCGATCCTCCTCTCCCAGCACCAGAACGGTGCGGGCCGCATCCAGCGCAGACGCAGGCAAGCGCACCACATTCGCCACCTCGGGTTCCTCGACAAAGACGGTGACGAAATCTCCCGGTTTGAAGCCCGGCGCGGTCGACAGGCGGGCATAGACCAGACGCCCCGACTGCCCCTCACCAGCGGCCCCGCTGTCGCGCGAAATCCGCCCCGTGGCACGGATATCCGCGCCCAGCGCATCCAGCGATACCTCAACCGGCGCCTTAATCAGGGTTCCGTTGGCGTCCAGCAGCCGGGCATATTGCGTGGTCGAAATGCGGAACGCCACATCCAGCGCCTGCGGGTCGATCAGTTCCGCCAGCTTTTCATTGGCCGCCACCAGCCGTCCTTCGACCAGCGTCACATTTTGCAGCGTGCCGTCGAAGGCTGCACGAATTTCGCTTTCCTCAAGGTCCCGTTCCGCCGTTCCCATGGCCAGTTCCGCCCGGGCCAGCCGAGTCTTGGCCTGATCCACGCGGGCTTCGGCCTGGGCCAGGGCCTGACGGCGCGACACGACAGATTGCCGGGCCTGAACCGCGGCCAGTTCGGCGGTTTCCACGGCGGCGGCGGTGCCGACACCGCGGGCCTGCAGGTCCTGCTGACGCCGGAACGCCCGCTGGCGCAGTTCGGCCTGATCCTGTGCGGCCACCAGTTCATCCCGCGCCAGATCAAGGGTCCGTGCGGCATCCCGCTGCTCGGCCTCGGCGTCCAGCACATCCGTTGCAGCGCGGTCCAGCGCAGTCTGCGCATCTGCCGGATCAATCTGCACCAGCAGATCCCCCTTGCGGACGACGCCACCATCTTCGAAATTTTCGGCCAGCTGCACCACGCGCCCCGGCAGTACCGAGCGTAGCTCCAGCGTCTTGCGGCTTTGCACCTGGCCAAAGGCCTGCAATTGCGGCGAAACGGTCTGCGCCTTGGCCGTGACAAGGTTCACCGCAAAAACCCGCTCGCGCGGGGGCGGGGCCGGACGTTCGTTCGACAGGCGGTCCTGCACGGCACCAAAAATCAGCTGCCCTGCATAAAGCAGCAGGGCAAGCGTGACGGAGGCCAGGAAGATCCCGACAAGGCTTTGACGCAAAAACCGCATCATAATCCCTTCTGCTGGCGCGTGCGCTGACTGCCTATAAGGTAGGTCCGGTCAGGAAATTCGCCAACCCACGAATGCGTTTATCTGCATATTCAACGCAGGGGCGCTCTACTTCCGTCGCTTGTGTTCCTCAAGACGCGGAAAAATTTCAACGAAATTGCAGGGCATGTGACGGTAGTCCAACTGCTTGGACAGGATCCCGTCCCAGGCGTCCTTGCAGGCGCCGGGGCTGCCCGGCAAGGCAAACAGATAGGTGCCACCGGCAACGCCGCCCGTGGCACGGGACTGTACCGCGCTTGTGCCGATCTTCTCCATCGAGATCAGGGTGAAGACGGTTCCGAATGCTTCGATCTCTTTTTCATAGACATCACGGTGCGCTTCGACCGTCACGTCACGCCCCGTCAGCCCGGTCCCCCCGGTCGAGATTGCAACATCAATCTCCGGATCCGCGACCCAGCCGCGCAGCGTGTCCGCGATATCGGCCCGTTCATCGCGGACGATCTTGCGGTCCGCCAGAATGTGACCCGCGGCCTGCAACCTGTCGACCAGCACCTGGCCCGACCGGTCATCCTCCATGGCCCGGCTGTCGGACACGGTCAGAACCGCGATCCGGACCGGAATGAATTCTCTGCTCTCATCAATGCGTGACATCGGTGGTCATGCCCTTTCCAAAACGGCCAGCCGCAAGGCCAGACCTGCAAAAATTGCCCCTGAGACCCGACCCAGCCAGCGCCCGGCGGCTTGGTTGCCGGTCAGGAAACGACCCAGCGACCCGGCAAAGACCCCGACCGCGCCGTTTATGCAGAAGCCACCCACGCTCATGATCACGCCAAAGATCAGGAACTGCACCAGAATGGAGCCCGCTTCGGGGTCCACGAATTGGGGGACGAAGGCCAAAACAAACAGGATCACCTTGGGGTTGGCCAGATTGACCAACAGCCCGTCGCGAAAGGCACGGCTGGCCCGCACCACCTGCGGCGCATCGCTTTGCACCGGGCCTTTGAGCGCCCCCCACGCCAGATACAGCAGATAACCAACCCCGATCCAGCGGATCACCTCGAACAGCCACGGCATGGCGGCAACAGCCGCCCCAAGCCCAAGCCCCGCCAGCGCCACATGCACCATACCCCCGGTAGAGATACCAGCGCTGGCGGCCAGAGCGGCGCGGGTTCCCCCACGCATCCCTTGCCCAAGTGAAAACATCATGTCAGCCCCGGGCGTCAGGTTCAGCGCCAGCGCCGCAGGAACAAACGCCAGTAGGGTCAGGGTCTCAATCATGGATCAATCTCGAACATATTTGCGAAGGGGCCCAGGTTGACGACCTTGGTGATGCCGATCTCACCACTTTGCCCCCACCCTTCGTGGACGTGGCCACAGACCGCCAGACGCGGCTGCACCCGTTCGATCGCAGCCCGGATCGCCGTGGAGCCGACAGAAAAGCCACCTGACGTGCGATCCCCGATGCCCTTGGGCGGCGAATGAAAGACCATCAGATCCGCCTGTTCACATTGGTCCAGCAGCTTCGCCGCCGCATCTTCGGTCATGTCACAGGACCAGCTGCCAAAGGGCGTCAGTGGAATGCCATATCCCAGGCCAAACACGGTCAGCCCTGCGATCCGATGCGACTGGCCGTGCAGCACGGTCATTCCGGGCAGCGCCGCTGCGCGCAGCTCGGCTTCGCTTTCGGCGTTGCCGGGCACAACCACCATAGGTACGCGAATATCGGCCAGCAGCGCCATCGCCTCCTCAAGCCCATGCCGGCCGTTGCAGAAATCCCCGGCCCCGATGACCAGATCCGCCTTGGCGCTTTCGGCCACCAGCTCTCGCGCCCGCACGGCGCTGAGATGCAGGTCCGAGAACGCCAGGATCCTCATTGCGCGGCTCCCAGCCTGGCCCGCACTTCCAGCAGATCCGCCCAGGCCAAGCGCTTGGCGGCGGCCTGACGCAGCAGATAGGCCGGGTGGAACATGGGCAGAACCGGCAGGCCCCAGGCCTCATCCCAATTGCCCCGCAACCGGGTGATCCCCTTGCGGCCAAGCACCGCCTGACAGGAGATATTGCCCATCAGGATGACGACCTCTGGCTGCGCCAGTTCAACATGCCGTTGCAAAAAGGGCTTCAGCATGGCGATTTCGACCGGCAGCGGATCGCGGTTTTGTGGCGGGCGCCACGGCAATACGTTGGTGATATAGACATTGCTGTCGCGGCTCAGGTCGATGGCGGCCAGCATCTTGTCCAGCAGCTGCCCGGCGCGGCCAACAAAGGGTCGGCCTTCGCGATCCTCATCCCGGCCGGGGGCTTCACCGATGATCATCACGCGGGCACCGGCCTGCCCATCGGCAAACACCAGATTGCGCGCGCCCTTCTTCAGGTCGCAATGCTCAAATCCTGCCATTGCCTCGCGCAACGCCACCAGCGACCCCGCAGACCGCGCCGCCTTGCGGGCCTCTTCGACCGGGTCGACCTCTTTGGGTTTATGCGGGATGTCGGGCTCGGCCTGGCGCTTGGCTTTGGGCGCCGCAGCCTGCAGCTCATACCGGTTGATCGGCGCATCGCAAATCGTCTCGGTCACGCCGAGTTCCATCTGCCACTCCAACAAGGCGCGGGCGGTATGCCAATCCAGTGCCGAATCCATGCAGGCAGGCTATCCCCACATCGCCGGGAGGTGAACCGACAAAGCGACCGGACCGTCGCGAAGCCCCCAAGGCCCGCCCCCGGACACGACCGGGACAATATTGCGCAGCCTCCCGGCCACATTCCCTGCCGACTTGGGCGGGCAAAGCCGCCACCACCTCTTGCCCCCCTGCCCATACCGCCCCTATAAGCGCGTCAGCATCGCGGCAGGGAGCAAAGATCATGACGTTCAGTCACAAGCACCTTCTGGGCATCGAACATCTCCACCCTCGGGACATCACCGCGATTCTGGATCTGGCTGACGAATATGTCGACCTGAACCGCCGGGCGGAAAAACACGCCGACGCCCTGCGCGGGCTGACGCAGGTGAACATGTTCTTCGAAAACTCCACCCGCACGCAGGCCTCATTCGAACTGGCCGGCAAGCGGCTGGGCGCGGATGTGATGAACATGGCGATGCAGGCCAGTTCCATCAAAAAGGGCGAAACCCTGATCGACACGGCGATGACGCTGAATGCCATGCACCCCGACCTGCTGGTCGTGCGGCACCCGCATTCCGGCGCGGTGGACCTGCTGGCACAGAAAGTGAACTGCGCGGTGCTGAACGCCGGGGACGGACGGCATGAACACCCCACCCAGGCGCTGCTGGATGCGTTGACGATCCGCCGCGCCAAAGGCCGCCTGCATCGGCTGAACATCGCGATCTGCGGCGACATCGCACACAGCCGCGTGGCCCGCTCCAACCTGATCCTGCTGGGCAAGATGGAGAACCGGATCCGCCTGATCGGCCCGCCGACACTGATGCCTTCGCAGATCTCGGAATTCGGGGTCGAGGTCTATGACGACATGCGCGAGGGCCTGCAGGACGTGGATGTCGTGATGATGCTGCGCCTGCAGAAAGAGCGCATGGACGGCGGCTTCATCCCGTCCGAGCGGGAGTATTACCACCGCTACGGGCTGGACGCCGAAAAGCTGGCTCTGGCCAAACCCGACGCGATTGTCATGCACCCCGGCCCGATGAACCGGGGCGTGGAAATCGACGGCACGATTGCCGATGACATCAACCGCTCTGTCATCCAGGAACAGGTGGAAATGGGCGTGGCGGTCCGCATGGCGGCAATGGATCTGCTGGCCCGGGCGCTGAAAGCGCAACGCCTGGCCGAAGCGGGGTAAACCGGCGTGACCGAGGCGATCGACATTCCACTGGGCGAACGCGGCGCGATCCGCGTCTTCACCCTGGACATGCATCCCGAACAGGCGAAGTTCCTGCGTGAACCCGGTGCCCTGGCCCAGGTGCTGGGGCTGGACGCCATCGACATGGACCAGGTCGAGATTTTTCCGGTCGAAGATCTGGAAGACCTGGGACTGGAGGGCTATCTGGCCGAGGGCTGCAACGTCCCCTCCGAACAGATTGCCGCTGATCGGGACAGATTGCAGGCCATCACCGGCTACGTCCTTCTGATCCGGTCCCGTGCCTTTGACGGGCAGGCCGTGACATTGACGCCCGCGCAAAGCATCACCCTGGTCGCCCGCTACACTGAGCGGGGAACCGACTGGCAGGCGCAACCGCTGCAAACAGCCAGCGCTGCGCCGTTTTCTGCCCCCCGTCCCAGCCCGCGCGAAGCCCGCGCACAGGCACGCAAGATCGGGGCCACGCTTTTTGCCGTGATGATGACGCTCATTCTGGTCGTTGTCCTGATGCTGGTGTTCTGAGCGTGAGAGCGGCCAGGCAACACACTCAGGACCCCGCCCAGAGAAGGGACTTTTCGCATGAAGGATGACATCGCATTTCCGCCTTCGGCCTCGGCCTATTACCGCGCCCACGCCACGATGGCGGCGGTTTGCATGGCCGCCGCCATGGGGCTCCTTTGGATCATCGACAGCCCGCATATCTGGACCGGCGCGGTCGGCGGGCTGGCCGCCATCCTGCTGCGCGCGCTCTATGCCCGCAGCGAGGAACTGACCGCGACCTGGACCCTGTCGCAGACCACGCTGACCAGCCCGACAGGACACGCGGTTCCCGTCTCGAACCTGGCCGAGGTGAAAACCATGGGCAGCTATGTCCAGGTCATCACCAAGGACGGGCACAAGCACCTGATCAAATACCAGGCTGATCCCGCAGCCACGAAATCCGAGATCGAAAGGGCTCTGACATGAGCGCAACTCTTCTGACCAACGCCCGCCTGATCGACCCCGAAGCCGGAACCGAAACCCTGGGCTGGGTGCTGCTGCGCGACGGGCTGATTGCCGATCTTGGCGCCGGTGCGCCCGGAGACCTGCCGGACGATGAGGTGGAAACCACCGACTGCAACGGCAAATGCCTGGCCCCCGGCATCATCGACATTGGCGTGAAGGTCTGTGAACCCGGTGAGCGCCACAAGGAAAGCTACAAGACCGCAGGCCGCGCCGCGGCAGCGGGCGGCGTGACGACCATGGTCACCCGCCCCGACACCACCCCCACGATCGACACGCCCGAAACACTGGAATTCGTCAACCGCCGGGCGCAGGCCGATACACCGGTCAACGTGCTGCCGATGGCGGCGCTGACAAAAGGCCGCGAAGGGCGCGAAATGACCGAGATCGGCTTTCTGCTGGATGCGGGGGCCGTTGCCTTCACCGACTGCGATCACGTGGTCACCGACACCAAGGTGTTTTCCCGCGCGTTGTCCTATGCGCGGTCCTGTGGCGCGTTGGTGATTGCGCACCCGCAGGAGCCGATCCTGTCCAAAGGCGCAGCGGCCACGTCGGGCAAATTTGCCTCGCTGCGCGGCCTGCCTGCTGTATCGCCCATGGCAGAGCGGATGGGTCTGGACCGGGATATCGCCCTGCTGGAGATGACCGGCGCCCGCTATCACGCCGACCAGATCACCACCGCGCGCGCCCTGCCCGCGCTGGAACGTGCCAAGAACAACGGGCTGGACATCACCGCCGGGACCTCCATCCACCACCTGACGCTGAATGAACTGGACGTGGCCGACTATCGCACCTTCTTCAAGGTCAAGCCGCCGCTGCGCTCTGAGGACGACCGTCAGGCGATCATCGACGCTGTGCGCAGCGGTCTGATCGACATCATCAGCTCCATGCACACCCCGCAGGACGAAGAAAGCAAACGTCTGCCGTTTGAAGAGGCCGCTGCCGGGGCCGTGGCACTGGAAACGCTGCTGCCGGCGGCCCTGCGCCTGTACCATTCCGAGCAACTGGATCTGCCGACCCTGTTCCGTGCGCTGTCCTACAACCCAGCCAAGCGTCTGGGTCTGGCCGCTGGCCGCCTGGCCGTGGGCGCTCCGGCGGATCTGGTCCTCTTCGATCCGGATACGCCCTTTGTGATGGACCGCTTTGCGCTGCACTCGAAATCGCAGAACACGCCGTTTGACGGCCAGAGAATGCAAGGTAGGGTGCTGTCGACGCTTGTCGCCGGAAAAACCGTCTATCGGAGACCCTGATGCCCATTCTTGAGTCCAGTCTCACCCTTCTGCTCGTCTGGGCGGTCATCGGCTACGGCCTGGGATCGATCCCCTTCGGTATGGTCCTTGCACGCGTCATGGGACTGGGCAATCTGCGCCAGATCGGCTCGGGCAATATCGGGGCCACCAATGTGCTGCGGACCGGCAACAAGCTGGCCGCGTTCCTGACTGTCGTGCTGGATGGAGGCAAGGGCGCGGTGGCGGTGCTGCTGGCACGGGCGCTGGCTGCCGAGGATGCCGCGCAGCTGGCTGGCTTTGCGGCGTTTCTGGGCCATTGCTTCCCCGTCTGGCTGGGGTTCAAGGGTGGCAAAGGCGTGGCTACTTTTCTAGGCCTCTGGCTGGCACTGGCCTGGCCCGTCGGCATCGCCTGCTGCCTGACCTGGCTGGCCACGGCGGTGATCAGCCGGATTTCTTCGCTTTCGGCTCTGGTTGCAGCCGCGCTGTCGACGATCTGGGCCGTTGTGCTTGGCAGCGGCGCGGCCCTGGTTCTTGGCGTCGCCCTGACCCTGCTGGTTTTCTGGCGTCACCGCGAGAACATCGCACGCCTGCGCGCGGGCACCGAATCCAAGATCGGGCAGAAATAACCCCGACGCGCGACAACCGGGGCAGCCCCCCTTCCCTTTCAGATCAAAGGAGCGTCCCTGTGGGGCGTTTCTTCCGTGCCGCGCCTCCCGGCCCGCGGGTTCTGCCCGCTTTGGCGGACGGGGACATTGCAGGCCGGGCACGCCCATAGCTGCACATTTGCGCACATCCTCTCCGCGTGGCTGCACGATCAACTTTAGTTGTTTTGTAGTTTACCGATCGGTCCACCATCTGTGTTTCACCGCAGCGAGATAACGTTGCGCGTTAGATCCACATCGTCACGGCAGAAATTTTCGCCGCCGGGACAGACCAACTCTGAAAGGTTCGAAAATGAACGCAATCAAATCCATCCTGGGCGGCATCGCCCTGTCCGTCGCCGTCGCAAGCAGCACCCTGGCCGCTGGCGTTGAAATCAATGCTAGCTCGACCGGCCTGGCGCTGCAAGGCTATGATCCGGTTGCCTATTTCACCGTTGGTGAGCCGACCAAAGGCAGCTACAAGATCGCGACCGTCCACAACGATGCAACCTATCGCTTCGTGTCGGAAGAAAACAAGGCGACCTTTGAAGCCAACCCCGAGGCCTACACCCCGGCCTACGGCGGCTACTGCGCCTTCGGTGCGGCCATGGGCTTCAAGTTCGACGGGGATCCGACCCACTGGAAGATCGTTGACAACACCCTGTACCTGAACCTGTCGAAGGACATTCAGGCGCGCTGGGAAGGCGACATTCCGGGCTTCATCGACCGCGCGGACACCAACTGGACCGACATTGCTGACAAGGAGCCCTCGGCTCTGCAGCAGTAAGCCTGTACGGGTTTCGGGTTGGAAGCGGCAGCAGGATATCCTGCTGCCGTTTTCCGTTTCAGGACGGCCATGTCGCCAGGGCAAAGCTGTCGGCGATGAAAAAGGGGAGGCTTCCGGTGAAGCCTCCCCCTTTTCTTTGACCGGTCCTGTTCGCAGGGCTCGCAGCTCAGTAGCTGAACTCACCATAGATGCGGGTCAGATCACCACCCCAATCGCCGTGGTAATGCTCCAGCAGCTCATCCGCAGGCACCTTGCCGCTGTCCAGGCTGTCTTTCAGCGCGTTCAGGAAATGGGTTTCATCCGGAACCAGCCCCCCAGCCCCCGGACGTGCCCGGGCCTTGAGACCGCTGTCCGAAATCGCCACGACCTCGCGGGCCAGCTCATGCATGTCGATCTTGCCGACCTTGGCCTGCAACCCCTGCTCGGAGGCCGCGATGCGCAGCTCTTCACGGGTTTCCGCATCCCAGCCTTTGACCAGATCCCAGGCCGCGTCCAGCGCCGACTGGTCATAGGTCAGGCCGACCCAGAACGCAGGCAGGGCACACAGGCGACGCCACGGGCCGCCATCGGCGCCGCGCATCTCCATGTATTTCTTGATCCGCGCTTCGGGGAAGGCGGTGGTCAGATGATCCGCCCAGTCCGACAAGGTGGGCGTTTCGCCGGGCAGCGCGGGCAGCTCGCCCTTCAGGAAGTCGCGGAACGACATGCCCAGGGCATTGATGTATTGCCCGTCGCGATAGACGAAATACATCGGCACATCCAAGGCGTATTGAACGTAGCGCTCGAACCCGAAGCCTTCTTCGAACACGAAAGGCAGCATCCCGGTGCGGGCGTCATCCAGCGACCGCCAGATGCGGCTGCGCCAGCTCTTGTGTCCGTTGGGCTGGCCTTCGAAGAAGGGCGAATTGGCGAACAGCGCGGTGGCAACCGGCTGCAAGGCCAGCGCGACGCGCAGTTTCTGCACCATGTCGGCCTCTGACCCGAAATCGATGTTGACCTGGACGGTGCAGGTCCGGCGCATCATGGCCCGTCCCATGGTGCCGACTTCTTCCATGTAGTCGTTCATCAGCCGGTAACGGCCCTTGGGCATCAGCGGCATTTCTTCGTGCTGCCAGATCGGCGCGGCCCCAAGGCCGATGAACCCGACACCGATTTCGTCGGCGATGTCCTTGACCTCGCGCAGGTGGTTGTTCACCTCGTCGCAGGTTTCATGGATGGTTTCCAGCGGAGCCCCCGACAGTTCCAGCGCGCCGCCGGGTTCCAGGCTGACGTTGGCCCCGTCCTTTTCCAGACCGATCAGCTTGTCGGCCTCCAGAACCGGGTTCCAGCCATGCCGATCGCGCAGGCCCTTCAGGACCGCTTCGATCGACCGTTCGCCCTCATAGGGCAGTGGCTTCAGCGTATCCTTGCAATAGCCGAACTTCTCATGCTCGGTGCCGATGCGCCAATCCGACTTCGGCTTGCAGCCCGAAGCAAGATATTCGGCCAGCTGTTCGTGGCGCTCGATCGGCCCGCCGCCGGACTGAGGGATGGACATTGGGCTTGCTCCGTCCTTTGAAACTGTCTTGAAGGGTCAGTCGTGCGGGGAATCGACGCCAGTGTCAATGCAGGCTGCGCCGCGAAACACGTTCGGGGTTGCGTTCCCAAATCACGACCTGGTGAGTATCCGGCTTGTGCATTTCGCTCAGCATCCGCTCCATCCTGAGGCCCGGCAGCGCGCTGAAGGCATCAAACAAAGCATCCGCTCCCTCTGCGGTCACTGGGATGTGCAGGTCAGGCTGCCCGGGCATACTGAGCACCCAATGCCGCGGCTTGGAGGTCGGGTCCAGCACGATGCGGGACAGCTCGCTCAGCGCGATCGCGCCGCCGGACAATGGGCCGAAATAAGAAATCTGCCCCTCGTCGATCTGCACCACTCCCGGCCCGCCGATGCCCAGACGAAAGCGCAGGCGCTGCGCGCCCATCACCGCGAAGACCACGCCAAGCGCCAGAATTGCCCACCCGAGCCAGCCCAGCAAACCGCCGCTCTGAGTGCCCCAGAACACCCCCAGACATCCCATGCCCAGCGCAATCAGCAATTCCCGGACCCGCCAGAGGGCCGCACGGGCTTCGGGACGCACAAAACTCATGGCAGTACCTTTTCCGGCTGGGCCAACAGCGCGATTCCGTACCAGCCCACCTGTTGAAATCCGATGGCATCATAGGTGCGCGCCGCGACCGGGTTGTTGGCAAAAAGAACAGCGGTTTCCGCGCCGTCGCGCCGTGCCGCCTGCAACAGGCCAACGGTGATCCTCTGCGCAAATCCGCGTCCGCGCAACTCCTGGGGCACAAACACGCCGCCGACCTGCACATGGGTTCCGACCACGGCATTCAGCGCCGCCATGGCAACGGGCACGCCGTCCTGTTCCAGCAGCTTCACCCGCCCGGTTTTCAGATCGGATCTGGCCCGCCCCGGCGCAAGCTTTGCCGCCGCAGCGGAATCAGCCTGCCCGGTGTCTTGGAGATAGCTGGCGTACCACCCCTCCAAGGGCTCCAGATCATCCGCCGCCATCGGGCGGGTGCTCACCGGAGCCTCGGGCAGATCGCTCAGATCCAGCCGATAAAGCGGTTCCTCGTGCTGCAACTGGTAATCGGATCCATCGATCCCCAAAGCGCTAAGCACCACCGGCACCTGATCCGCTGCCCCGGTCATCCCAAGGGTATCGCGGCCCCTGATCGCGGCGGCAAAGGCCTGCGCGGCCGCAACGGGCATTCCTGGCATCTGAGCCATGACATAGCCGCTTTTGGTGATCCCGAACACGCCTTCGACCGCTTCGTCCCCCCACAGGAAGAACTGCGTTGAATGATCGTTTTCGCCAAAGCCCACCCCATGCGCCGCCAGATTGCCGCGCAAATACATGGAGCTGTCCGCGTATCGGGACAGAAACGCATCTATCCGCTGCGCATCATCGGGAGTTGCCTCGCGTAGCATTCTGTTGTCCTCAGCCCCAGTCGCCCAATGCCATCTGCCACATGGTCAGCGCCGCAACCGCCGCCGTATCCGCCCGCAGCACGCGGGGTCCAAGGCTGACCACATGGGATTGTTCCAACGCCCACAGACGTTTACGCTCTGCCTCGGAGAAACCGCCCTCCGGTCCGATCAGGATCGCCCAGGGCTGGCCCTTGTCGCGTGACGCCAGCGCCTTGGCCGCGCCGACTTCGGCCTCATCACAGAACATGAGCTGCCGGTCCGAGGGCCAGTTGTCCAGAAGACGCGACAGTTTCTGCAGCTCCGCCACCTCGGGCACGAAGGTTCCGCCACATTGTTCCGCCGCTTCCACCGCGTGGGCCTGCAACCGGTCCTGCCGGATGCGTTCGGAATTGGTGAAATCCGTCTGCACGGGGACGATCCGTGCGGCGCCCATTTCAGCCGCCTTTTCAACGATGAAGTCGGTCCGGGCCTTCTTGATCGGGGCAAAGAGCAACCACAGGTCGGGCGGCATCTGCAACGGTTTGCTCTGCTCCGTGCACAGCAGAACGCCACCGCGCTTGCCCGCCTCTGCGACCTCGGCCTGCCATTCGCCGTCCCGGCCGTTGAACAGGGCCACAGTCGCCCCAACGGCCAGCCGCATCACCCCGAAAAGGTAATGTGCCTGATCACGTTCCAAAGGAACCGATTGCCCCGGACCCAGCGGGTGCTCTACATACAGCCTGACTTTTGCACTCATGAGAGCTTACATATGCAAGGCAGCGCCCCAACACCAGATGGTCAGGTCTCGGATGCGGTAAAAGGCAATTGGGTCGATCACATCGCCCCCGCCTGGAGCCGCCCCTATCTGCGGCTCAGCCGTGCAGACCGCCCGATCGGCACATGGCTGCTGCTGATTCCCTGCTGGTGGGGGTTGGCCCTGTCCATGCTCTGGACGCAGGAGGCGCGCTGGGAAGATCTGTGGATCGCGGTGGGCTGCGCCGCCGGGGCCTGGCTGATGCGGGGTGCGGGCTGTACCTGGAATGACATCACCGACCGCAACTTCGATGGCCAGGTCGAGCGGACCCGCTCGCGCCCCATCCCGTCCGGTCAGGTCAGTGTGAAACAGGCGGTGGCCTGGATGGCGCTGCAGGCGCTGATTTCCCTGGCAATCCTGCTCACCTTTGACCGCGCCGCCATTGCTTTGGGCGTACTGTCGTTGTTCCCGGTGGCCATCTACCCGTTTGCCAAGCGGTTCACCTGGTGGCCGCAAGCATTTCTGGGCATCGCCTTCAACTGGGGCGCGCTGCTGGCCTGGACGGCCCATGCGGGGGCTCTGCACTGGCCGGCGGTGCTGCTCTACTTCGCCGGGATCGCCTGGACGCTCTTTTACGATACGATCTATGCGCATCAGGACACCGAAGACGACGCTCTGATCGGGGTGAAATCCACCGCGCGCCTCTTTGGCACGGAAACCCCGACCTGGATGCGGCGCTTCATCGTGGCCACCGTCAGCCTGATGGGATTGGCGGTGATTTTCGCCCTGATGCCAAAGGCTTCGGTACTTGCATTGGTTCTGGCGCTGGCCGCCCCCTGGGCGATGGGCTGGCACATGACGTGGCAATTGCGGGCGCTGGACATCAAAGATAACGCGAACCTTCTGAAGCTGTTTCGCGTTAACCGGGATACAGGCTTGATTCCGCTCATCTTCTTTCTGCTGGCCTTGCTGGCTTGATTGAACATACAGACATCGCCCTGTATGAAGATGTCCACTGACACCGGATGTGCCTGACCGACTATGCGCCTTTCCTCTATTGCAATCTTCGCCGTTCCCTTCGCTTCGGCCGCGATCCTGAGTGTCGTGGCCGCCAGTTTTGCGGTGACGGGCATCGAACGCAGCACCGAGATCGCCGTTCGCGAAGTTCTGGATGAGACCGACCACGGGTGGGCCGAAGTCACCGCCGACGGCCTGCAGGTTGTGCTGAGCGGCATCGCCCCGGATGAGGCCGACCGGTTCACCGCGATCTCTCAGGTCGGGTCGGTCGTGGATGCGGTGCGGATCATCGACCGGATGCAGGTCGCGCCCAGCATGAACCTGGCCGCCCCCGAGTTTAGTGTTGAAATCCTGCGCAACGATTCCGGCATCTCCCTGATCGGCCTGATCCCGCAGAACACCGACCGCGACGCGCTGCTGCGCCAGTTGCGCGGCATCAAGGGCAGCGGCATGGTCACCGACCTGCTGGAAACCGCCGATTACCCGGTGCCGCGGGGCTGGATCGATGCGCTGTCCTTTGCCGTTCTGGCCCTGGATACCCTGCCGCGCTCCAAGATCTCTGTCGTGTCCGGTCAGGTTGCGGTCACTGCCATTTCGGATAGCGCCGAAGAGAAAACCGCGCTGACGCAACGCCTGAACCGCGCGGCACCTCCGGGGCTTCGGCTGTCGCTGAACATCGCCGCGCCACGGCCGGTGATCACCCCCTTCACCCTGCGTTTCCTGATCGATGATGCGGGCGGGCGCTTTGATGCCTGTTCGGCCCAGGATGACGACGCGCGGGACCGGATCCTGAGTGCGGCACGCGATGCCGGGCTGGCCAGCCCCGCAACCTGTGTCGTGGGCATGGGGGTGCCGTCACCGCATTGGCCCACCGCCGCAGAACAGAGCATCGCGGCCCTGGCGGAGCTGGGCAAAGGGTCTGTTACCCTGTCGAACGCCGACATCACCCTGATTGCGGATGAAAACACAGATGGAGCCACCTTTGAACGGGTGGTCGGTGAGCTGGAGACCGCCCTGCCCGAGGTCTTTGCCCTGCACGCGATCCTGACCCCGAAACCCACGTCGGAAGAAGTGGCTGGGACACCCGAATTCATCGCGACGCTCAGCCCCGAAGGTCAGGTGCAGCTGCGCGGGCGTGTGAACGACGCCCATCTGCGCAAGATGGCTGAAAGCTATGCCAAGGCCCGCTTCGGCGCCGATGCCGTTTACACCGCTGCGCGGGTTGTTCAGGACCTGCCGCCAGAATGGCCGGTCCGTGTGCTGACCGGTCTTGAGGCCCTGTCCCATCTGGTCAATGGCTCGGTCACGGTCACGCCGGATACGCTGATGCTGCGGGGCGTGTCGCATTTCGAGGATACGTCGGCCAAGCTGTCGCAACTGCTGTCCAACAAGCTGGGCGAAGGCGCCAGCTTCGATCTGGCCGTGACCTTCCGTGCTCCGCCCGAACCCAAGGACAAGCCGCCGGAACCCGGTGAATGCGAAGCCCGTATCGCAGAGATCCAGGCCGAAAACAAAATCGCCTTTGAACCGGGGTCTGCCACGGTTGCCGGGTCCTCACATGATACCATCGTGGCCATTGCCGATGTGCTGAAGCTCTGCGGTCCGGTCCGGATGGAAATTCAGGGGCACACCGACAGTCAGGGCCGGGAGTCGATGAACTTGGAGCTGAGCCAGGCGCGGGCGAATTCGGTCCTGAATGAATTGCGGGCCCGGCGCGTCCGCACCGCAAACCTGACCGCTGTCGGCTATGGTGAGGACCGTCCGATCCAACCCAATGACAGCGAAGAAGGCCGCGAAGCCAACCGCCGGATCGAATTCTGGCTGGTCCGCCCCGCCCCGACCACGCCGGAACAGGAAAGCACGCTGGACAGCGCAGCCGCCGCCGAAGGTGTGGAGGAACAGCCTGTCAGCGACGCAAGCGACGCAACAGACCCGGCCGCCGAAGAGACCGGCGAAACCGACACCGAAGCCCAGGAGGCCGAAAATGGACAGAACTAAGTTCATCATCGTCACCGCGATCATTCTGTTTCTGACGTTTCTGATCGGGTGGTTTGCCAACTGGCTGGTGCATCGCTTCACCCGTGTGCGGCAAAGCGATGTGGCGGACCTGGACCGGATGAGCCAGGAATTGCACGAAGCGGAAGAAACACGGGATCAGGCGATCACCTACCTGCAGCAGCGGGAGGCCGAGCTGACCAATCAGCTGACTCAGACCGAGGCAGAGCTGAATGCGGCAATGGATGGTCTGCGTGATGCCCGTCAGGAAGCCGAAGAGCTGCGCGCCCAGCTGGAACGCGGCTGATCAAACGCTGATCAAACACGGGGCTGAGCCTTACCAGCGGCTCAGCGCGTCCTCGTCTTCGTCCTTGGCCGCGACCCAATCCGCCTGGCCCGAGGCCGCGATTTCCTTTTTCCAGAACGGCGCGCGCGACTTCAGATAGTCCATCAGATACTCTGCCGCTTCAAAGGCCGCCTTGCGATGGCGCGACGCGGTCGCCACCATCATGATGCGGTCGCCCGGCACCAGACGGCCGTAGCGGTGAATGACCAGCACATCGGCCAGATCCCATCGGTCCGTGGCCTGTTCCGCGATCTTGGTCAGGGCCTTTTCGGTCATGCCGGGATAATGTTCGATCTCCATCACCTGCATGTTGCCCGCGTCACTGTCCCGGACAACGCCGGTGAAGGTCACGATGGCGCCAACCTGGTCCGCATGGGCGGCAAAGCTGTCGGCCTCTGCCCCGGCATCAAACGGGGCCTCCTGCACCACGATCCGCATGGCTCAGCCCCCTGTCATCGGAGGAAAGAACGCCACCTCACGCACCCCGTCCAGCGCGGAGTCGAAATCCGACAGGTCCTGGTCCAGCGCGACACGGAGTGCGGACAGATCGGCAAAGGCCGCCTCATAGCGCTCTTCGCGCTGGCGCAGCTCCTCAACCAGCTCCATCACCGTGGTCGCCGCGGTTTCGACCTGTTCGCGGGGCACGCCGATCCGTTCGCGGACCCAGGCAAAATACAATACGTCCATCAGCGGCTCTCCTTCAGATGCGGCATCGCCTTACGCATATAGTCGGCCCCGGTGATCAATGTCAGGGCAGCCGCGATCCAAAGCAGCCACAGACCGATCCGACCGGACCAGATCATCCCGGTGAACTTCCAACGCAGCCCCTGCGTGTCTTCGACTTCGCCCAGCATGATCTGGTCGACCAGCTGCTGATCCATGCCCCAGGCCGACATGCCAAGGTAGTGTTCGAAAACGCCCTGGGCAAACAGGATGGCAATCGCCACCATCTGTGCGGTAGTCTTCCACTTGGCCAGCTTTGTGACTTTCAGCGTGCCGGCCGTATCCCCAAGGTACTCCCGCAAACCGGACACAAAGACCTCGCGGAACAGGATCACGGTGGTTGGCAGAACCAGCCATGGCGACATCGAGGAGTAGCCGACGATCACCATCAGCGCGATGACCACCATCGCCTTGTCCGCGATGGGATCCAGCATGGCACCCATCTTGGTTTCCTGTTTCCACAGGCGGGCCAGATAGCCATCAAACCAGTCGGTGATCGCGGCGCTGATGAACAGCACCAGGGCGAACCAATCCGCATAGGGGCGCGAGAAATAGAGAAACATCACCGCAACGCCCGGCGCAGCGAGCAGTCGGAGGAGCGTGAGGGTGTTCGGCAAAGTCCAAGTCATGAGGCGGACCTTATAGCGGGGATCGCAGGCTTGGAAGCGGTCGCGGGGGAAAATCTGCCTATTCCCGGCGGATGCCTTCGGCAAGAGTATTTGGGACGAGAAGAAACAGGGGACCTGCGCGGGATCGCACGCCTAACCGCGGTCGTGGAAGAAGTCATAGATCTTTTCCGCAAGCGCCGCCGAAATGCCGTCCACCGCCTTCAGATCCGCCAGGTTGGCGCGGCTGACCGCCTTGGCGCTGCCAAAATGGGCCAGAAGCGCGCGTTTTCGGCTGGCGCCGACGCCGGGCACTTCGTCCAAAGGCGTCGCGCCCATCGCCTTGGCGCGTTTGGCGCGGTGGGTGCCGATGGCAAAGCGGTGCGCTTCGTCCCGCAGGCGCTGGATGAAGTAGAGCACCGGGTCATTGCGCTGCAACGCGAAGGGGCGCTGGCCCAGGCGGTGGAACTCTTCCTTGCCGTGGTCACGATCCACGCCTTTGGCCACGCCAACCATGGGAATATCCTCAACCCCATGTTCGGCCATGATTTCGGCCACGGCGCTCACCTGCCCGGCGCCGCCATCGATCAGCAGAAGGTCCGGCCACAGCCCCTTGTCGCGGTCCGGGTCTTCCTTGAGCAGGCGCTTGAAACGGCGGTTCAGCACCTCTTTCATCATCCCGAAATCGTCCCCCGGTGTCAGGTCGTCGCCCCGGATGTTGAACTTGCGGTAGGCGTTCTTCATGAAGCCGTCCGGCCCGGCTACGATCATGCCGCCCACCGCGTTGGTGCCCTGAATGTGAGAGTTGTCGTAGACTTCGATCCGGTCCGGCGGGGCCTCCAGCCCGAAGGCCTCTGCGGTGCCGCGCAGCAACTTGGCCTGCGTTGCGCTTTCGGACATTCGGCTCGCCAGGGCCTCGCGCGCGTTGCGCAGGGCGCCGGAGACCAGCTCGGCCTTCTCACCGCGCTGCGGGATCAGGATTTCGACCTTGCGGCCGGCCTTTTCCCCCAGCGCGGCGGTCATCAGGTCCTCATTCTCGATCGCGTCGGACAGGATCAGCTGCCGCGGCGGCTCCTTGTTGTCATAGAACTGGCCCAGGAAGGCCTCCATGGCTTCTGCCGCGCTGACATCGGGACCCACACGCGGATAGAAGTCCTGGTTGCCCCAGTTCTGGTTCGCCCGGATGAAAAACACCTGCACACAGGCCTGACCGCTTTCCATATGCAGCGCGATCACATCCGCCTCGGCCACGCCGCGCGGATTGATGCCTTGGGTGGACTGCACCTGCGTCAGCGCGTTGATCCGGTCCCGCAGCACCGCGGCGCGCTCGAACTCCATCGCGTCGGAGGCCGCCTGCATCTGCGCGGCCAGCTCTTCCTGCACCCGGGTTGAGCGGCCCGACAGGAAGTTTTCCGCGTCCCGCACGGAGAGTGCATATTCCGCCTCGGTGATCTGGCCTGTACAGGGCCCGGAGCAGCGTTTGATCTGATAGAGCAGACAGGGGCGCGACCGGCTGTCGAACATCGAATCCGAACAGTTGCGCAGCTGGAACACCTTCTGCAGCTGGTTCAGCGTCCGGTTCACCGCCCCCGCGCTGGCGAAGGGACCGAAATAGGCACCCCGCTCTTTCTTTGCTCCGCGATGTTTCTTGATCTGCGGGAAGGCATGCGATTTCGACACCAGGATATTGGGGAAACTTTTGTCGTCGCGCAGCAGCACGTTGTACTTGGGTTTGAGCTGCTTGATCAGGTTCTGCTCCAGCAGCAGCGCCTCTGTCTCGGTCCGGGTGGTCAGGAACATCATAGATGCGGTCGAGGCGATCATGCGCTCAATCCGGCCCGAATGTCCGGGCCGCGCATAGTTCGAAACGCGCGCGCGCAAGTTCCGGGCTTTGCCCACGTAAAGCACACGGCTTTCGGCATCGAGCATCCGGTAGACGCCCGGAGATCCGTCCAGCGTCTTCAGATAATCCTGGATAACCGCGTAACCGGTTGGGGGTGTTTCATCGCAAGTTTCGCTCATGTCAGACAAATATGATTCTCGGGCAGCGGCTGCAATCTCCCAGCGACAGGATCAAGGGAAAACAAATCCACCGATCCTGTGGATAACTGCGGAGATAACTTTTTGGGAAGCGCGGATTCAGCCTTGTTTTCAGGGCTAAACGCGCTGATGCACAATTTTTAGGCACACAAACAACGCCTTGAAAAATATGGGAAAAATATTTATCGCCTGACAAGATTTTGAAAACAAAGGCCTTTTCGTAACACTTTGGTAACAGCCCTGTGTTCAGTGCAAAACTTGCGGCCTGAACCCCAATTATTCCTCTGCGGCCACATCGGGTGTCTGCCATGCAAGGTGCTGCCCCCCGTCCACGCAGATCAGTTGCCCGGTGACGGCAGGCGCGTCCAGAAAGTACCCCAAAGCGGCGCAAATCTCGGTCGGGCTGGTGCCGCGCTTCAAAACCGTGCTGCGGCGCTGCTGCTCGAACTGGGCCGGCTCCTGACGTGGTCCGACCAGGGTTGGGCCCGGCCCGATCGCGTTGACCCGGATGGCCGGGGCCAGCGCCTGAGCGGCGGTCTGTGTCAGCGTCCACAGGGCCGATTTGGCAAGCGTATAGGTCATGTAGGTGGGCGTCAGCTTGCGCACGCGCTGATCGATCATGTTGACCACCAGACCGGTGGCCAGCGGTTCACCGTTTGCGTCTGCCGGCGCGCCAAGGTTCTGTTCCGCCATTGCTTGCAACAGCAGGAAGGGCGCACGCAGGTTGCTGCCGAAATGACGGTCCCAGCTGCTGCGGGTGGCGGTCTGCACGCTGTCAGGTTCAAAGATGGAGGCGTTGTTGATCAGGCAGGTGATCGGCCCGCCCAGGGCCTCACGCGCTTGCGGCAACAGGCGTTCCACCTGCTCTTCGCGCAGGACATCCGCCTTCAGGGCGACCGCCTGTTGCCCCATGGCGCGAATGTCTGCAACGACCTCCTGCGCCTCGGTTTCAGAGCTGGAATAATGTACGGCGACGTCGTATCCGCGCCCGGCCAGATACAGGGCCATGGCCCGTCCCAGCCGCTTGCCGGCGCCCGTCACCAAAGCTCTTTTCATCTCGTTCCTCCCACGCAAACGCTCGGCGTGGGGATCAATGTAGGATGATCAGAATATAGACAACATACAAAGCCGTCAGCGCCACACCCCAAACCCGTGAAATGTCGCGACGGAAGAACACGAAGGGGATCAGCAGCAGAGATGCGGCCAGCATAACCCAGAGGTCAAAGTACAGGAATTCGGGATCGACCGGGATCTCGCCAAAGAAGGTGGCGATGCCGACAATGGCCAGCAGGTTGAACATGTTCGACCCGATGACATTGCCCAGCGCCACATCGGCCTGACGGCGCAGTGCGGCCATCACGGTGGTCGCAAGCTCGGGCAAGGAGGTGCCGACCGCAACAAGGGTCAGGCCAATCACGGTTTCGGACAGCCCATACATCCGGGCGATGATCGTGGCGTTGTCGACCAGCAGATCCGCCCCCAGAGGCAGGCCGATCAGACCCAACAGAATATACATGCCGATCTGCCAATAGGGCATGTTCGGATCGGCTTCGTCGATGTCTTCCAGATCGTCGGGGCACCCTGCGCGTCGGTGCGCCCGCGCCTCGCGCACGGCATCGCCCAGAACAAACGACAGCGCCGCGAGCAGGATAAGGCCAGAAAAGAGCGTGAAGGTGCCACAGAAGGCCAGACCGATGAACAGAACAGAGGCCACCAGCATGAAAACATAGGTCTTGCGGGTGTTGCATTCGCTGGTGTGCAGCGTCGACAACAGGGCCGGAATGCCCAGGACCAGCAGGATGTTGGCCGTGTTGGACCCTACCACGTTGCCCAGCGCGATACCGGGCGCATTGTCTTCGATTGCCGAAATCGCGATCAGAAGTTCAGGCGCAGAGGTGCCAAAAGCCACGATGGTCAGGCTGACGATCAGCGCAGGCACACCGATCCGCAGGCTGAGATTCACAGCCCCACGTACCAGCGCGTCACCACCCAGAAGCAGGATCAGCAGGCCAAGTCCGGAAAAGATCCAAGGCAGCATCAGCCGCGACCTCCTTTTTTACAGGCGCAGGGGCCTTTTCCAATCTTGAAGCGTCCGCAGTTCGGGCATCGGGCCGACGCCAGACGTTTGGAGCCCGGCAGCCGCAGCTTGCCGAACATGCCCAGAATGACCATGACGACAAGAAAGAGAGAAACGATTTTCAGGATCACGTCAGAGGCCAAAGCGCGCATAGGCTGCGCGCTCCTCTATCCCGGCAAGCGCATCCTGCGCCAGTGACGCACCGAAGCGCGACCAGATCGGCCGACGCACACCGTAGCGGGCAAACTGCACCTTCTTGCCGAACAGCTCCTGCATCTTCGGCTTCAGGTGTCCGACCCCGTCGATCAGGCCCAGTTCCTTGGCCCGGCGGGCCAGCCAGACCTCACCGGTGAACAGGTCCGTTTCAGTTGTCAGACGGCTGCCGCGACGGGCGGTGACGTGGTCGATGAAATTCTGATGGATGTCTTCCAGCAGCCCCTTCAGCCGTTCGACGTCCTCGGGTTTTTCCGGGCGGAACGGATCCAGCATGGATTTGGAGTTGCCGGCCGTATAGACGCGCCGCTCCACACCCTGACGGGCCAGCAGCACATGCGCGCCAAATCCGGCAGAGATCACGCCAATGGAGCCCAGCACAGAGCTGTCATCGGCCCAGATCTCATCCGCGGCGGCGGCCAGCCAATAGCCGCCCGATGCGGCGACATCCTCGACAAAGGCATAGACGGGCACGTCATGCTCTTCGGCCAGACGCCGGATGCGGGCCCCGATCAGCGAGCTCTGCACCGGCGATCCGCCCGGCGAGTTGATTTCCAATGCCACGGCCTTGGGCTTGCCTTTGCGAAAGGCCCGCTCCAGCACCGGGGCCAGAACCTGATCGTTCAACGCGCCACGCCCCGCCATGCCGATGGCACCGGACAGGCGGACGACCGACACAAGCGGCGGGTTCTTCATAAAGGGCAGGCGCAGTTTCATGCAGGCCGATGTAGAATGCCGCCGCCCCCGAAACAAGGTACGGGGCGCAGCTCAAACGCCACGGCAAGCAAAAAACCCGCTTGCACCTGCAAATATGCAACGCTGACTTGCTGTTGGATCAGGACCGGATCCGCCATCCGGTCTTGAAAATCCACCCGATCACGCCCAAGCAAACAACCGTGAAGCCGCCGATCGCCAGCAGGCTGATCGCCACGGGGACGTCTGCGGTGCCGAAGAAGGACCAGCGGAACCCCGACACCAGATAGACCACCGGGTTGAACAGGGTGATCTTCTGCCAGATCGGCGGCAGCATGGAGATCGAGTAGAAAGAGCCGCCTAGAAACACCAGCGGCGTCACCACCAGCAGCGGCACCAGCTGCAGCTGTTCGAAGTTGCGCGCCCAGATGCCGATGATGAACCCCAGCAGCGCGAAGCTCAGACAAGTCAGCAGCAGGAAAACGATCATCGCAACCGGATGGGCAATGCTCAGATCCACGAAGAAGGACGCGGTGATCAGGATCACCACGCCAATGAACAGCGCCTTTGTCGCCGCTGCCCCGACATAGCCCAGCACAATCTCCAGGAAACTGATCGGTGCCGACAACAGCTCATAGACTGTGCCCAGAAACTTGGGGAAATAGATCCCGAAGGACGCATTGGATATTGCCTGTGTCATCACCGACAGCATGATCAGCCCCGGTACGATGAAGGCGCCGTATGACACCCCTTCCACCTGATCGATGCGCGATCCGATGGCGGCGCCGAACACCACGAAGTAGAGCGAGGTGGACAGAACCGGCGACAGGAAGCTCTGCATCAGGGTGCGGAAGAACCGCGCCATTTCGAAGCGGTAAATCGCGGCTATTGCGGTCCAGTTCATGCTGCGTCCTCCGAAACAAGGCCAACAAAGATCTCTTCCAGGCTGCTTTGGCGGGTCTGGACGTCTGCCAGCACCAGCCCGGCCGCCGCGATATCGTTCAACAGTCCGGTGATGCCCGTGCGCTCGGCCCGCGTGTCATATGTATAGATCAACGACCGCCCCTCTGCCCCGAGTTCAAGGTTCAGATGCGCAAGCGACGCCGGCACCGCATCGATGGCGTCGGTCAGTTGGACCTCCAGCTGCTTTTGTCCCATGCGCTGCATCAGGCTGCTCTTGTCCTCGACCAGCAGGATCTGCCCCTTGCGGATGACGCCAACCCGATCCGCAATCGCTTCGGCCTCTTCGATGTAGTGGGTGGTCAGGATGATCGTCACGCCATCGCGTTTCAGCTCGGCCACGATATCCCACATGTCCTTGCGCAACTCGACGTCCACACCTGCGGTGGGTTCGTCCAGAAACAGGATGCGGGGTTCATGGCTCAGCGCCTTGGCGATCAGCACCCGACGCTTCATGCCGCCGGACAGCTCTTTGACCTGGTTCTTGCGTTTGTCCCAAAGCGACAGCTTCTTGAGGATCTCTTCGATCAAGGCGTCGTTGCGGGTCTTGCCGAACAATCCCCGTGAAAACCGCACGGTGTTCCAGACGGTCTCAAAAGGCTCCAGGTTGATTTCTTGCGGGACCAGCCCGATCAGGTTCCGGGCCGCGCGAAACTCTGTCTCGGCATCATGCCCGCCGACAGTGATCTGTCCCGAGCTTGCTGTTGTAATGCCGCAGACGGTCGAGATCAGGGTCGTTTTGCCCGCCCCGTTCGGGCCGAGCAGCGCCAGGATCTCTCCTTCTTCGATGTCCAGGTTAACGCCGGAAAGCGCCTGAAACCCACCTTCATAGACCTTGCGCAGGTCGCGGACGGATAAGATGGCCGCCATGTTGCCTCTCAAAAGTGAACCGAGCAGTTCGGATCACCCTACCGAAGCGGACACCGGTTCACCAGCGCGGCGATGCACAGGCCACCCTGCACCGGTGCAGAGGCCTCAGTCGCGGCTGACGATCTTTTTCAGCCAGCCCTTCTTTTCGCCGGCTTCGGCCTCTTCGCCGCCCTCTTCAGCTTCGGGCGCGCCAAGGTGCGATTGCAGATTTGCAAAGAACTGATCGGCCATCTTCTTGGCAAAGCCATCAATCAGACGGCTGCCCAGCTGCGCCAGCTTGCCCCCGACCTTTGCCTCCACATCATAGGACAGAAGCGTGCCGTTTTCGGTCGCCTGCAAGGACACCTCGGCGCCGCCCTTGGCAAATCCGGCCGCGCCGCCCTTGCCCTCGCCACTGATCGTCAGCTTCTCGTTCTCGACCAGATCGGACATCGTCACCTGACCTTTGAACGTGGCTTTCACCGGGCCCACCTTCTGCGTCACAGTCGCGGTATACCCGTCTTCGGGATTGCCGGACACTTCGCTGGCACCAGGCACACAAGCTTTCAGCACCTCCGGCTCCAGGAGCGCGGCATAGACCTCGGCCGGTGTCGCAAGGATCTCTTTCTGATCTGACATATGCATGATGCGCTCCTCCTGATCTGGCGTTGTCAGGATCTGTACCCGAGCGGTTTCCGGTCTGCCAAGCCTGTTACGACCAATTGGCAATAAGGAAACGGAATATCAGAAACATTCTGGACGCACGCAGCGAGTGTGATACCGCTGGTTCCAAGGAGATTGCGAATGCCCGATACTTTGCAGAACAAAAGCTCGCTCGGGATCATGTTCATTCTGATCGGTATGGTCGCGATTTCGGTGAATGACATGATGATCAAGCAATTGTCCGGCGGCTATCCGCTGCACCAGATCGTTTTTACCCGCTCGATCATCGGGCTGATGTTCTCACTGGTTCTTGTGCAGATCGAAGGCGGGGTTTCGATCCTCAAAACCCGGCATCCGGTGCTGCATATCATTCGCGGGCTGCTGGTTGTCGTTTCTAACATGAGCTTCTTCGTCGCCCTGGCGGTTCTGCCGCTGGCAGAGGTGACGGCCCTGTTCTTTGCCGCACCACTGTTCATCACGCTGCTGTCGATCCCCGTGCTGCGCGAAAAGGTTGGCCCCCTGCGGCTGGGCGCGGTGGTTTTCGGTTTTGCCGGCGTCATGCTGATGCAGCGCCCGTGGGATGGCGCGGTTGCCGAAGGCAGCAATCGCATCGTCCTGTTGCTGCCGGTTCTGGCCGCGCTGACCTATG
Source organism: Paracoccaceae bacterium (assembly GCA_022763485.1). GTDB lineage: Bacteria > Pseudomonadota > Alphaproteobacteria > Rhodobacterales > Rhodobacteraceae > Aliisedimentitalea. Next base: position 94,928 of record JALEGX010000064.1, read on the forward strand.
CGCTGAACCAGGTCTTCACCCGCAAGCTGGGCGCGACGACCAAGGCGTCGGCGCTAGCGGCTTATATCCAGGTCATGTTCGTGATCGTTTCGGCGCTGTTCTACCTTGTCGCCGGGGACGGCCGCTATGCTGTCGATCTGACCGAACCCAGCCTGATCTTCCTGTTGCGCGCCTGGACCTGGCCCGCCGAGGGCGACTGGATCTGGTTTCTGGGTCTTGGCGTGAACTCCGGGCTGGTCGGCTACGCGCTGAGCCAGGCCTATCGCCTGGCCGATGCCGCCACCGTGGCGCCGTTTGAATACATCGGGCTGCCGCTGGCCGTGTTCTGGGGCTGGATGTTCTGGGCTGAGTTACCGGTCTGGGAGGTGTGGACCGGCATGGGCATGATCGTGGGGGCAGGTTTGTTTGTCTTCTTCCGCGAGCAGCAGAAGGCCCGCGCCATTGCCCGGGCCGAGGTCAAGGGAAGATATTGACCCCGGCCCGGAGAGATGCCGGTTCACGCGGTATTGCTGATGAACCCGGCAACCTGCGTGATTAGGGAAGGATCACGCAGAATTCGATTGTGGCCCAGCCCGACGGTCCGAATGAGCCGGGCCCCATCCCATGCACGGACCAGCGCCTCGCCTTCGGAAATGGGCACCATACGGTCTTTTTCGTCATGAAAGACAAGGGCGTGTTGGGTCAGGCCCGCGCCCAGCGCGCTGCCCCGAAGCGTGTCGAACCGTTCGCCATAGCGGGCTTCGATCAGTTGTTGGGCACGTTTCGCCAAATCCGGCCCGTATCCAAGAAGTCGCCCCAAGCGCGTCAGATGCCCTGACAGGGCCTCGGGCGGTGCAATCAGCACCACGCGTCCCGCGGCCATCCCCCGTGCAAGCGCAGCGACAGTCGCCGCCGCCCCGACGGAATGGGCTACGATCCCGGCAAAGGGACCGGCGGATTTCTCCAGTTCCAGCAGCACATTGACATATTCTGGCAGCGCCAGCGTGCGGCCAGCCGAATGGCCGTGCGCAGGCGCGTCCACCGCAAGGACCCGATAGCCCTGCGCCACAAGCGGAGCTGCGAAAGCCGCCATCTGGCTGGCCCGCCCGGAGTGACCGTGGACCAGCAGAACCGTCGGCGGCGGCACGGCGGACATCAGGGACTGCCGATCGCCGGGATACCAGACATGCGCCGCAAGATTCCCGAATGGCCCAGCCGGGACCCAGGTTGTCCCCCCCTGCCCGATCAGATCCCGTTCCCACTGCGGCAACTTGCTTTTGCGCGGGGTCACAAAGCTGCGCATCAGGTGGCGGGCGGCGATGCCGGGGGCCAAACGCTCGGTCAGTTGCCCTTTCAGGCGCAGCGCAGCCAGCGCCGAAGCGGAAACGCGCAGAGGCGCGCCCGGTGACACTGTGTTGGATGATCTGGACATGGCATCCCTCTGCATCAGTGAGTTCCAAAACAGAACTTAATATAAGTTCCCATTTGGAACTCTGTCAACCTCATGTTATATCCAAGCCATGAAGTGGAACGATCTAAACACCGAAGCCTGCCCCATCGCACGTGCCATGGGGGTTGTTGGGGATCGCTGGACCCTGCTGGTCCTGCGCAATTGTTTTCTGGGGATGCGGCGCTTCGACCAGTTCCAGGAGGATCTGGGCATCACCCGCCACGTTCTGGCGGAGCGGCTGAAGAAGCTTGAGGGCCTGGGCCTGCTGCGGCGGGAACCTTATCAGGAGCGGCCGTTGCGCCACGAATACCGGTTGACCCGCGCGGGCAAGGAATTCGCGCCGGTGATGCTGTCGCTGTCGGCCTGGGCAGAGAAGAACCTGCCCCATGACGACCCCTCGCCCGCCTGTTTCATCTTGCGTGATCAGGGCAGCGTGATCGACCCGGTGCTGACGGACCGCGACACCCATCAGGAACTGAACCACCGAACGGTGCGGATGATCCCGACGCAAAAGCTTCGCCGGGGATAGGCATCTACCTGTTTCGGCGCGGCAATTCCTGATTGGCGGTCCAGTCGAACGTGCCATGATCCCGCTCGGCCACGGCCTGTTTCCAGCCCACCTCCTCGGCGCGGGCCTTGAAGTTGAGCCCCTCAGGAGAATGCCGCGTGATGCCGTCAAAAATCGTGGCAAGGCGCTGTGTCTGCATCAGGCCGGTTTGTTCAATTGCCTGATTGATCACCATTTTCTGCATTGCCAGCTGGTTGATCGGAACCGTCGCCATGCGCGCGGCCAATGCCTCGGCCCGGTCGTCCAGCGCGTCTGCGTGCACGGCTTCCATCACCAGCCCCATATCCGCAGCTTCGCGCCCGGTGATCTTGTCGCCGGTGAACAGCATCCGCTTGGCCTTTTCCGCCCCAAGCCGGTAAACCCACATCGCCGTCGTCGGGCAACCCCAGACCCGCGCGGGCATGTAGCCGATCAGCGCGTCATCCGCCATCAGCGTCAGATCCGCACAAAGCGCAATGTCCGAACCGCCTGCCACCGCAGCGCCGTGAACCTTGCAGATCACCGGTTTCATCGCCCGCCACAGGGACATGAAATGCTGCGTGTTGCGCCACATGAAGCTGTAGTCCTTGATCGGGTCCCAGGGCATTTCCTGCGTCGCCGCCCCCGATCCATTCCCCTCGGCATAGAAGGTCAGGTCGTAGCCCGCGCAGAATGCAGGTCCCTTGCCGGACAGCAGCATCACGTGAACGTCCGGGTCCGCATCCGCACGGGCCACCGCCTCGGCCAGTTCCAGCGGCAGCTCATCGTTGATGGCGTTCATGACCTCTGGTCGGTTCAACGTGATCCGCGCGATCCGGTCGTCTTTTTCATACAGAACTGTTGGCATTCGCCCCTCCCTTTTGGCCCAAGGAAACCACGCGCCTGTCAGCGCGCAAAGCCCCCAAACCGCCGGGAAACGCCGCGTCAGTCCGGCATCAGACCTGTCCGGCAGGCACCATGCCCGAGATGATCAGATTGAGATACGCCTCTGCGATCCGCCCCGGCGGAACAGGATTTTCCGTTCGGTTCCAATAAGGTATCCAGTTCAGCGCCCCAAAGATCGCCGAAGTCATCAATCGCGGATCACACTCCCTCACGACACCGGCCTCAATCCCCTGTCGGATCATGTCGCGCAGCAAATGATCAAGTTGCGCCCGCCCCGCACGCAATTCAGCCCGGCGATCAGGCGACAGGCTGACCTCGCGCACCAGCGGCGAGCAGGCGCCAATGTCGGTGCACACCCAGGCACAGTAATCCGTCACCAGCTTTCTGATTCTGTCGATCACCGGAAGGGAGGGATCGCTGCAATCAGCCAACGTATCGCGCAGAAACTCCTGACCGGATTGCTGACAGGCAAACAGGATCTCCTCCTTGCTCTGCACGTAGTAATAGATCGTGCGCTTGGTGATATTCAGCGCCTGCGCGATGTCCTCCAGCGAGGTCTGCTCGTACCCTTTGTCGTTGAACAGCTTGGCCCCCGCCAGCAACACCGCCTGGCGTTTGGCCTGACGTTGTTCGTCCCTTGAAGACCCCGGCTCGCCCCACTTCTTGTTCCCCACTCTGGCCTCCTGCCGGTCGTGACGCTTGGTAATTACCCTCATGAGTTACACAATTCTTGACCGAATGCCCAGCCCCGGCAAAAGTAACCCGCAAGTGTAAAAAAGACTCGCAGGGAGGAGTCCATGGACGGAACTGTCATCATCGCCGGCGTCGGAATGACCAAATTCGCCAAGCCCGGAGCCAATGAACCCTACCCCGCCATGGGCGCCGCAGCGATCCGCGCCGCGCTGGAGGATGCAGGCCTGGGCTACGACGCGGTGCAACAGGCCTATGCGGGCTATGTCTACGGCGACAGCACCTGCGGCCAGCGGGTGATCTACGACGTCGGCATGACCGGCATCCCGGTCATCAATGTGAACAACAACTGCTCCACAGGCTCCACCGCGCTGTATCTGGCGCGCCAGGCCGTGCAGGCCGGTGTCGTCGATGTGGCCCTGGCCGTGGGGTTCGAAGAGATGCGGCCGGGCGCCTTGGGGTCCAATTTCACCGATCGCGTGGATCCGTTCGAGCATTTCGACAAGGAAACCAACGCGCTGGTCGGCCACTCTGAGGTGCCGCTGGCGCTTCGCTATTTCGGAGGCGCGGGCAAGGCGCATATGGAGAAATACGGCTCCACCCTCACCGATCTGGCGCGGATCCGGGCCAAGGCCAGCCGCCATGCGGTCAACAACCCGCTGGCCCTGTTCCGCAAGGAAGTCACCCCCGAAGACGTGCTGGAGGCACCCATGGTCTGGGACGGCGTGATGACGCGCCTGATGGCCTGCCCGCCGACCTGTGGCGCGGCCGCTGCGATCGTGGTCAGCGAAAGCTACGCCAAGAAACACGGGCTGGACACCACGGTAAAGATCATCGGTCAGTCGATGACCACCGACACGCCCAGCACCTTTGAAAGCCACGACATGATGCGGGTTGTGGGCTACGACATGACGGCCGATGCCGCCACGCAGGTCTACGAGCAGACCGGCATTGGCGCGCAGGATGTCGACGTGGTCGAACTGCATGACTGTTTCGCCCATAACGAAATGATCACCTACGAGGGCCTGGGCCTCTGCCCCGAAGGCGGCGCGCCGAAGTTCATCGCGGATGGCGACAACTCCTACGGGGGCCGCGTGGTCACCAATCCGTCGGGCGGTTTGCTCTCCAAAGGGCACCCGCTGGGGGCAACGGGGCTGGCGCAATGCTATGAGCTGACCCGCCAGCTGCGCGGCACCGCCGGGTCGACCCAGGTCGACGGGGCGCGCACCGCGCTGCAACACAATCTGGGCCTTGGCGGGGCCTGTGTCGTGACCATGTATCAGGCGCAGTGACCGATGATTGACCGTTCCTTCATCGGGCAGAGCTTTGAGCCGCTGACAGTGGATGTGGAAAAGGGCCGTCTGCTGGCCTTTGCCAAGGCCACCGGCGCCACCGACCCGATCTATACCGACGAAGCCGCCGCACAGGCCGCCGGATATGCTGCGCTGCCTGCGCCGCCCACCTTTCTGTTCACGCTGGATCTGGAGCGGGCGGACCCGTTCTATTTCATCAACCTGATGAAAATCGATCTGGCCCGAGTTCTGCACGGTGAACAGAAATTCACCTACGGCACGCCGATCTGTGCCGGGGATCGCATCACGCTGACCTCCAGGGTGACCGATATCTACGACAAGAAAGGCGGCGCGATGGAATTCGTGACCGTGGACACCAGCGCCACCAACCAGCACGGCCAGGACGTGGGCGGCATGACCCGGACCATCGTGGTGAGGACCCCGCAATGAGGTATGATGACGTGACCGTGGGCGATCCGCTGCCCGCCCTGACCACCAAACCCGTGTCGCGCACGACGCTGGCGCTTTTTGCAGGGGCCTCCGGGGATCACAATCCCATCCATATCGACATCGATTTCGCCAAGAAGGCCGGGATGCCGGATGTGTTTGCGCATGGGATGCTGGGCATGGCCTATCTGGGCCGCTTGCTGACCGGCTGGGTCCCCCAGACCGCGATCCGCGAGTTTTCTACCCGCTTCGTCTCGATCACCCAGATCCACGCGGTCATCACCTGCACCGGCACCGTGGTTGAAAAGCTGGAGGGCAACCGCGTGCGGGTCGACATCCAGGCCGCAGATCAGAACGGCGATGTGAAACTGGCCGGACAGGCCATCGTAGAACTTTCCTGAACGTCAAAGGATACAGGACATGAGCAAACTTGCAGGCAAGACCGCCTATGTCACCGGCGCGGGCCGCGGCATCGGCCGGGCCATCGCCCTGAAACTGGCCGCCGATGGAGCCAATGTGGTGCTGAACGATCTGGACGTCGACCCCGCCCAGGCCGTTGCGGCCGAGATTGAAGCCCTGTGCGCCCGCGCCCAGGCCATCCCCGGTTCGGTGACCGCGGAGGGGTTTGCCGATGACTTCATCGGTGCCGGCCTGGACAAGTTCGGCGGCATCGACATCATCGTCAACAACGCGGGCTACACCTGGGACAGCTTCATCGGCAAGATGAGCGACCAGCAGTTCGACGCGATGATCGATGTGCATCTGAAAGCGCCGTTCCAGATCCTGCGCGCCGCCTCTCCCTTCATCAAATCCCAGTCGGCCGAAGAGGCCGCCGAAGGGCGCGAAGTGTTCCGCAAGGTGGTGAACATCTCTTCCATCGCCGGGACCGGCGGCAATGCCGGTCAGGCGAATTACTCCTCGGCCAAGGCGGGCATTGTCGGGTTGACCAAGACGATGGCCAAGGAGTGGGGCCGGATGAAGGTGAACGTAAATGCGGTGGCCTTCGGCATGATCGCAACCCGTCTGACGGAAGCCACGGATGAGAAGAAATCCATCGACGTGGACGGCAATACCGTCGGCGTCGGCATCCCCAAAAAGCTGGTCGCCGGGATGGAGGCGATGATCCCCGTTGGTCGCGCGGGCACCGTCGAAGAGGCCGCAGGCGGCGTCT
>JALEGX010000005.1 GCA_022763485.1 Paracoccaceae bacterium
CCAAACCACCCACCAACTCAAAACGCATCCGGGCGGCACAGAAACACAGCGACAACCACCGGAAAACGCCGGTGACGATCAAAAAGGCCCCATGGGAGAAAGAGGGACGGACATGACACAACAGCTCATCGCAGTTGACGCAGAAGCGCTGACCGACCTGATCAAACAGGTGGCGGAACTCAGCGAACAAGTTCGCCTGGCGCGGATCCAACCCGAACCCAAATGGATAACAATCAAGGAATGCGCCGCTAAGATGGATAAGTCCGTCGATACCGTCCGACGCCGGATTGCTGAGGGCAGCCTGGAGCGGAACCGCGCCGGTCTGGTGCGAAACCCGGCGTGTTAGTCAAGACGCCGGGCCATGTTTTCAGCACTTTCATTGTAGTAGGTCATAAGCATCCTCAAGTTGGTATGCCCGACCATTCGCGCCAGGTCCAAAACATCCAACTTCTTGGCCAGCCGGGTAATCGCATAGTGCCTGCTATCATGGTAGGTCAGATCGGCCACACCCGCCTTGTCCCGAGATTTGCGAAACAAGATATCCAACTGCCTGGAGCTTAATCCGAAAACCGGATCAAGCTCTGGAAGAGCTTCAAGCAGGCGCACAGCCTCAAGCGACAAAGGCACATCGCGCGGCCGGCCATTTTTTGTATGCGCCAAATGGGCAACCCGCCGCTCCAAGTCGATGCGATCCCAGGTCAACCCGATGACCTCTCCAGCCCTCATGGCCGTTTCACAAGAGAACAGAAAAGCATGGAAGGCGCGCGCGGTCGCATTTTTCAGATCAGCCCCCGCGCAAAACCCAATCCTGTCCATTTCATCTTTCGTCGGCAAACGATCCCGAGGCGCGGGCTTGGAAGGCTTGCGGACATCGGTGAGCGGATTGGAGGATATGACCCCCCATTCTTTTCGGGCGACATTGAGAACAGAGGACATGAGTTGCATTTCCCGGATTACTGATCCAGGCGCTACCTCCTTCAACCGTCGATCTCTCCAGTCTGCGAAATTACTTGCCGCTAGATCGCCCAACCGAATTTTCGAAATCTTGTCCCTGCCGATCTTCTCAAGTCGGATGACTTCCCAACGCCCACCTCTTTTTGATGGGCTGACCTCCCGCGCGTATCTGTCGAAAAGCTCCCCGAGACGCGTGTTCTCCGCGATCCTGTCTCCGTGCAGAATCTCATATTCTATGCGCGAAGCCCAGTCTTTGGCCTCTCTCTTTGTCGGGAAAACCTTTGACTTGCGGATACCCTTCCGCGCAACCTCTGCGCGGTATCCCTTATGAACCTGTCGAATCGAAGCCATGAATTACGCACCATGCGGAAAATGTGCGTAATTCATTGCACGTTTTTACGCGTATGGGGATGCAGAAATTCGATTGATTTCCCGAAATATCCATATTTTGCAGGGATATGAGATCATAGGGCAGCACCTACGAAAGCGCTTTGGTGCGGATGAGAGGACTCGAACCTCCACGTCAAAGACACTTGAACCTAAACCAAGCGCGTCTACCAATTCCGCCACATCCGCATCTAAGCGCCTGATACGGCGTCATTGGGGCGGGGTCAAGGGGATCGCTGAAACATGAACCTGCGATGACGGAGCGGCCGTCCCCGTTGGCAGAGGCGGGCCTTGGGCGCTGATTTTGGCCTCAGGGCAACGGACTGACGGGTCAGGCGTTTTTTGTCGGCGCTTTCCTCATCGCGGATGGTCGGGCCGCGCGCAGGTGAGGTGTGAAAAGAAGCGCGACATTAAGGATTTTTTCGCCTAAGCTGTGGAAAAAAGAACAAGACACCATCGAGCGAGCATTCTGATGACCCCAGAGAGCGCCCCTGCCGGGCAACGCGCCGACCGCGCGTTGCGGCCCCAATTGACGTTTCCCGACGGCCCCGGCCTGCCGGTCGGCACCCGGATCCTGACCCGTCTGGGAGAGATCGCTGTCGAAGACCTGCAAGAAGGGGATCACGTGATCTGCCGTCGACGCGGGTATGTTCAGGTCTCTGGCATCGAAAAGCGTGTGGTGACAGGCCGGATGGTGCGTATCCGGGCAGGATCCCTTGGCAAAAATCTGCCCGCAGAAGACATGGTTGTTGCCGCGGATCAGGCCATTCTGGTGCGGGATTGGCATGCGCGGGTTCTGCATGGCGTGGCCGAGCGCGAAATGCTTGCGGTCCAGCTGGTGGATGATGAGTTCATTCTGGAGATCGGGCACCAGTGCCGTGACATGATCCGGATCGCGTGCGCGGAGCCGGCGATCCTTTATGCCGGAGGGCTGGAAGTGATGGCGCCCTGTGGTGCCAGCCAGACGCTCCCCGCCTGACCGGCCCGGGAAGACCGGCGTCTCAGCCCAGTGAGGCGCCGCGCAGGATTCCAACCGCATCCTTGGGGTTGAGGCTGGACCGGTCCACGTCAAGGCCATGCTGGTCACGTCGGCCGTGACGTCCGATGCCTGCGGCCATCTTGTCCAGCAGATCACGGGGCAGGGCCGGTCGGGTGGCGTGGTCCAGATACATGGATTCCGCGGCGATCCCTTCGGCATAGATGATGTGGTGCCGGTCAAACAGGATCTGGAAGTAATCCACGAAACCGCCTTGCTGTTGCAACACTGTTTCCCCGTTCACCAGGTGCCGGGCCTTGACCAGAACCTCGGGGCATCCGGTGCCAAGCGCATCATTGCGCTGGTAGATGAACAGCCGGTGGTCCGGGCTGACGATCAGGTCATGGGCGTTGTTCAACGCGGCTTCACGGATCAGGATCGGGGCCATCGCACCGGTGGCCCGGACGGTGGACTGACCGATCCAGCGGATGGGCTGGATGCCGTCATCGCGGGTCAGGATCCGGTCGCCGACCTGCAGCTCCTCAATCTTCTTCTGGGCGCCGGTCGCCAGGGTGATATGGGTGCCGCGGGTGAAGGACACGCACGCCACCTGGGCCAGTTTCTGTGCTGCGGTTTCGCGCACGGCGCGCAGCAGGGTGTATTCCACCTTCGGCAACAGCGGGGCCAGCGGCAGGGCATAGATCGCGGCAATCAGCCCGTCGTGGTCGACCTCAACCAGCACCAGAACATCGGTGGTCTGCCCGTCCGGGGACATCAGGCTAAGAACGCAATCCAGATGCACCTCATGTTCGGGCGTTCCCAGTTCACTGCGCGCATCCACGCGAAACCCGTGTTCGCCGCCGGTCGCCAGCGTCAGATGTGCGGCCTCTGCGGCGGGGTTGAGCTCATAGATGTCATCCAGATCCAGATCTTCCAGAACCCCGATGCCGTCACCGGTGTTGGCGCCGACCGTCACCTTGAGGTCGGATGCATGGAGAACCGGGAGCGTTTGACTTGGGCCGCTTGAAATAGTCACGACAACACCTTCAGCTTACTGCGAAAACAGAATGGTCCGGGAATCGCTCCCGCACCTTTGCTGTCCATGTGTAGTTTTCAATTATGGCCTTTCGCGGTCAATTCCCGGGTAAAAATGCGGGACGGCACTGGCGGGGTTTCGCCTTGGATGTTAACCGTTTTGGCAGAAAATCCGTTCAGGGAGGTGAGGATGGACCTGGGAATCGCAGGGAAACGCGCATTGGTTTGCGCGAGCAGCAAAGGGCTGGGGCTGGGCTGTGCCGAGGCATTGGCCGAAGCCGGGGTGAACCTGGTGATGAACGCCCGCGGTGCCGAGGCGCTGGAAGAGGCCGCCGCGGCGATCCGCGCCGCGCATGGGGTCGAGGTGACAACCGTTGCCGCGGATGTGACCACCGCAGAGGGACAGGCGGCCGTCTTGGAGGCCGCAGGTGACGTGGACATCCTGGTCAACAACGCCGGTGGCCCGCCGCCCGGCATGTGGTCGGACTGGGACCGTGAGGATTTCATCAAGGCGCTGGATGCCAATATGCTGGCTCCGATCGCCCTGATGAAGGCGCTTCTGCCGGGCATGATGGATCGTGGCTGGGGCCGGGTGGTCAATATCACGTCGCAGTCCGTCAAATCGCCAATTGCCGTTCTTGGCCTGTCGAACTCTGCACGGGCCGGTCTGACCGGCTATGTCGCGGGCACCTCGCGTCAGGTGGCCGGCAAGGGCGTGACCATCAACAACCTGCTGCCGGGCATCCATGCCACGGACCGGGCGGTTTCGCTGGATAGCGGCGTGGCCAGCCAGCAGGGCATTTCCATGGAGGAAGCCAAGGCCAACCGCTGTGCGACGATCCCTGCGGGGCGGTACGGAACCCGCCAGGAATTTGGCGCGGCCTGCGCCTTCCTGTGTTCACAGCACGCCGGGTTCATCATCGGTCAGAACATCCTTCTGGACGGTGGTGCCGTCAACTCGACGATGTAATCATGGCACAGGGCTTTTCGCTCAAGGACCAGTTGTTCAACCGTGAAAAGGTCCGCTATCTTGCGGGCCTCTTTCACCAGGCGATGCCGGATTTCGAACCGGACGTATTTGAGGCCCGGGTCATGTCCGAGCTGCCCGCGCTTGAGCTGAAGGCGCGCATCAGCTGGATTGCCGAGGTGCTGTCAGGAACGCTGCCCGCAGACTTCGCAGAGCTGGATCAGGTCATCCGGCGGGCTTTGCCGCCGCCGCTGGATCCATCGCTGAGCGATGATGATTTTGGTGATTTCATCTTTGCCCCGCTGGGGGAACTGGTGGTTCTGCGCGGGCTGCCGGCGGCCCCGGCGGCGTCGCTGGACCTGCTGGAGGCGCTGACACAGCGCTTTTCTATGGAATGGGCGATCCGTCCGTTTCTGAACCACGCGCCCGGCGAAACACTGGCGCGCATGGAGCAATGGACCGAGCATTCCAGCTATCACGTGCGCCGTCTGGCCAGCGAAGGATCCCGGCCGCGTCTGCCCTGGGGGCAGGCGGTGGGATTGTCCCTGACCGACACATTGCCGATCCTCGACCGGCTGCACGCTGACCCGACGCGTTATGTCACGCGGTCGGTGGCCAATCACCTGAACGACATCTCCAAGAAGGATCCGGATCTGGCCTGTCAGCGCATCACGGCATGGCGCGCACAGGAGCAGCAGACCGCGAAAGAGCTGGACTGGATCGCCAGCCACGCCTTGCGCGGGCTGATCAAGGCCGGACATCCCGACGCGATGCGGCTGTTGGGGTATGACCCAGAGGCAGAGGTTGCGGCGGAGCTGCGGATTGACGGGCCGGTGCGCATTGGCGAGGCGTTGCGTTTCAGCTGTGATCTGCAGGGGCAGGCCGGGCAGCCGGTTCTGGTGGATTATCGCATCACCTTTCTGCGTCCGGGGGGAAAGTCATCGGCCAAGGTGTTCAAGCTGAAGCAGGCGCAATTGAAGGCGCAGGGGCTGTCGCTGGAAAAGCGTCATGCCCTGAAGGGCAACGCGACCACCTTTACCCTGGTGCCGGGACTTCACCATCTGGAACTGATGATCAACGGGCGTGTCGCGGCGACGGCAGAGTTCGAGCTGCTGCCAGAGGGGTGAAGCGCTTGCGCCGGGGCGGTTGCGTTGCTATTTCGACCTTAAGAAGCTGATCTTTTTGATCGGAAACCCTGCAAGGCTCCGCGCTCATGAACGTCAATCCGGCCTCGATGGCTGCTCCCCGGCTCGAAATCCGCAACCTGATGCGCGAATACGAAGGCCGTATGGTGGTGGATGATGTCTCGCTGAAGGTACAGGCGGGGCAGGTGACCTGCCTGCTGGGCCCGTCGGGCTGTGGCAAGTCGACAACGCTGCGGATGATCGCCGGGGTCGACATGCAGGACTCGGGTGAGATCTATGTCGATGGCAACCTGATCTGTGACACCGTGTTCCGCATCCCGCCAGAGCGGCGCCAGATCGGGCTGATGTTTCAGGACTTTGCGTTGTTCCCCCATCTCAGCGTGGCGGACAATGTGGCCTTCGGGCTGCGGACCGGGACAAAGGCCGAACGCCGCGCCCGCGTGTCCGAGCTGTTGGAACGGGTCGATCTGCTGCGCCATATCGACGATTATCCGCATCACCTGTCAGGCGGGGAACAACAGCGGGTCGCCCTGGCACGGGCGCTTGCACCGCGTCCCCGGATCATGCTGATGGATGAGCCGTTTTCGGGCCTCGATAACCGTCTTCGGGATGGGATCCGGGATGACACGCTGCGCCTGCTCAAGGAAGAGAACGCGGCGGTTGTTCTGGTCACGCACGAACCGGAAGAGGCAATGCGGATGGCCGATGAAATCGCCCTGATGCGCCGGGGCCGGATCGTCCAGCAGGGCGCGCCCTATAACGTCTATACCCGTCCGGTGGACAAGGCGACGATGTCTTTTTTCAGTGATGTCAATGTCTTGCAGTCCACAGTTCAGGGCGCGCTGGCCAATACGCCCTTTGGTCAGTTCCTTGCGCCGGGTTTGGGGGATGGCACCCGCGTGGACATCGCCTTCCGACCGCAACACGTCCGCATCGACTTTTTCCGCAATGGCAATACGCCGCTGCCGACGCCCAGCGATGGCGTCCCGGTGCGCGGTGTCGTGGAGCGCGCGCGCTTTCTGGGGCATGAGAGCCTGGTCGAGTTCCGCGTCGATTTTGACGACAGCGTCCGCTTGAAAGCCACGGTGCCCAACGTGTTCCTGCCCAAAGCCGGGCGCGAGATGTGGCTGACCGTTCCTCGGCAACGGTGCTTTGTGTTCCCGGCGTCTGACGAAACCTCTGCCTCGTTCAGGGATTAGGATCGAAATCGCTGAGCCGCTTTCCGGGTTCATCGACAAAGAGCTCGGGCAAGGCGGTGCAGGCCTCGATCAGATCCACCCGGAACACGCGAAACCCCTCTCGCAGCTCACACCAGGCCGTCAGGGTCCAGACGCGGCCCCAGTATTCCATATGCAGCGGGCGGATCTTGCGTTCGGTCAGGGTTCCATCGATCCGCCGATAGGTCAGGTGCAGTTTCTGCCGCGCCTTGATGGCGGCCCGCAGTGGCGGCATGTGGGTGAACCCACGGGCGGCATCGGCAAAGGGGTAGACCGCAAATTTCCACGCGTCGGCTTCGGCGATCGTTTCGGTCGGCAACACGGCATCGATCTTGTCAGCCAGTGACAAGGCCGCCGCTTTCAGGTCCGGGTCAGCGGCTTCGGCGACAATGGCCATCCCCAGGTTCAGCGCTTCCAGCTCTTGCGGGGTCAGGTTGAGCGGGGGCAGGGTGATCTGCTCGCGGACGATATAGCCCACACCGCGTTCGCCTTCGACGGGGATGCCCGACGCGATCAGCGTGTCCATGTCGCGATAAATGGTGCGGACGGACACTTCCAGCCGCTCGGCAATGTCCTGCGCGCGGTGCAGCTTACCGTCGCGCAGGATCTGGATGATGTCGAACAGGCGATCAGACCGACGCATCGGACCAGGGGCCTGTTACAAAGCGGGCGCCGTTCAGCGCCGCGCGGTCTGTTGGTGTCAGATGGCCCACTCGATCTCCTCATGCCGCATCGCGACGCTGTCGGGCTGGATCGCAGCCATCAGCGCCGGGGCGAACTCCTGCTGGCCGAAGCTGGCCGCAACGTCCTGTGCGGTTTTCATGTCAGCCCAGACCACGTAATCGGTCCAGGTTCCGTCCTCGGCGCGGCTCAGCTGCCGGTGCTTGAAACCCGGATTCTGACGGCAGAATGCCTCGGTGGCCTGGCTGAGCTTCACGAAGTCCTCGGTCCGGATGTCTGGGTTGAGCTTGAAGGTGACGATCTCTGCGACTGTTTTGGGCATGTTCCCACTCCTTTGGTTTGGATGAGGGAGGCTTAGCGGGTTACAACTGACATAAACCTGTCAGTTGGGTGAAGTCGAGCAGAAAAAAACCGGTTCCGGGCGGGTTTGGTCCAGCCAATCTGGCTCGTCGGCTTTGCGCCCGCTCGGGGCGGGGCGTAAAACCAAGCTCAGATAGGAATGATACGGGATTGCACGGATCCCGCTGACACATAGGAGATCATCATGCTCAACAATATCGGTTTGCCGGGCCTTCTGCTCATCGCCGTCGTGGTTCTGGTTCTGTTCGGACGCGGTAAAATCAGCTCGCTGATGGGCGAAGTCGGCAAAGGCATCACCGCCTTCAAGAAGGGTGTGAACGACGGCACCAAGGAGCTGGAAGAAGAAGTTGCGGCCGACGCAAAGGACGTGACGCCCGAAACCGACAAGGACAAGGCGTAAACCCGGATGTTCGATCTGGGTTGGACCGAACTTCTGGTAATTGGCGTTGTGGCCCTGATCGTTGTGGGGCCAAAGGATCTGCCGGTTCTGTTTCGCAATGTCGGCCGCTGGGTCGGCAAGGCGCGCGGCATGGCGCGCGAATTCAGCCGAGCAATGAACGAAGCTGCTGATGAAGCAGGGGTCAGTGACATTCAGAAAGGTCTGAAGACCGCGACGAACCCGGTGGGCAGCGCGCTGGACAGCGTGAAGTCAGCGGCCAAGGACCTGACCGACAGCATGGACCCGACAAAGTTCGATCCCGAAAGCGAGACGGGCAAGCTGGCGGCGGAACGGGCCGAAAACGCAAAGAAGATCCAGGCGGCAACGGCACGGACCATCGCGGAACGCAAAGCACGCGAAGCGCAGGAAGCTCTGGAAAAGGCTGAGGCGATGGAGGCGGAGATGGCTCCGCCGAAAGATGAGGCGAAGACATGAGCCACACAGACGATATCGACGACAGCTCAGCCCCGCTGATCGAGCATCTGGCCGAGCTGCGCAACCGGCTGATCCACTGCGTCGTGGCGTTCCTGATCGGGATGGTGATCTGCTTTACGGTTGCCACGCCGATCTTCAACTTCCTCACCGCGCCGCTGTGTCAGGTGCTGTCCGAACGCGGGCAGGATTGCGGGCTGATCTTCATCTCGCCGCAGGAAGGCTTCTTTGTCGCGATCAAAGTATCGCTGCTGGGCGGCTTCATCCTGGCGTTTCCCTATATCGGCATGCAGATGTGGCGCTTCATCGCGCCGGGTCTCTACAAGTCCGAAAAGGGCGCCTTCCTGCCGTTCCTGATTGCCTCGCCCTTCATGTTCATCCTGGGTGCGTCTTTTGCGTTCTACGTGGTGACGCCGCTGGCCTATGACTTCTTCCTGGGGTTCCAGCAGTTCGGGGCCGAAGGCGAAGCGCTGACCGATGACACCATGAATGCGGCGCCGCTGAGCGTGGTGTTCCAGGGGTCGGCACAGGAATACCTGAACCTGACGATCAAGTTCATCGTGGCCTTTGGCCTGTGCTTCCAGCTGCCGGTGCTGCTGACGCTGATGGGCAAGGCCGGTCTGGTCAGTGCCGAAGGTCTGGGTGCCGTGCGCAAATACGCCGTCGTCGCGATCCTTGTGCTGGCGGCGCTGGTCACGCCCCCGGATGTGATCACGCAGGTCATCCTGTTCGTTGTGGTCTATGGCCTCTACGAAGTGTCGATCTTCCTGGTGCGTCGGGTTGAGACCAAGCGCGAAGCACAGCTGCGGGCGGATGGGTACTATGACGACGAAGAAGAGTTCGATGATCCGCTGATGGCCGAATTCGATGATGAGGATGACGCGGATACCAGCCGCAAGTCCTAAGCAAAGCTTCGATAATAAAATGAAAATGCGCCAACCCGATTGGCGCATTTTTTCATTTTTGCTGGTGTCGGGCTGGACAGCGTCGCTTAGCTGTTGAAAACCGTGCGGGTGATCATCACCCCGGCCCAGGCCGAAAAGCCGGTCAGCGCACCACCCCAGATCGTGTCCACGATCACCTGTTCGAACGTCCAGTCGCGCAGGGTGGCGTAATTGGTGAACTCATAGGTCCCATAGGCCAGCAGACCCAGCAGGATCCCCCCGATCAGGGCCTTGATCGGTGCGCCGTCCTCCAGCGCAGGCAATGAGACGAACCACAGCATTCCGGCGACATAGCCAAGATAGAAGATTGCTGCCGGGCCAAGGCGGAACGGATCGGCAAACAGATGGCCGACATGGCGTTCAAAGACCGGTTTGACGATCATCCGCAGTCCGATCAGATCGATCAAGAAGAAGACCAGCGCGGTGGCAAGATAGAGCAGAGCAAGTTTTGTCATGGAGTGACCTCACTTCAAAACAGGAAACGGGTTATTGGGTCATCCGGGCCTGTTCGGGCTGGGGAACAGGGGACCGGCGTGTCTGGGTCATGCCTGCAAGCGTTTGAGCATTGGCAGGCTCAGGCGGTACGGCAGGGCGCTGATCAGCTTCAGCATTCGGGTAAAGCGGCGCGGGAAGTGGATTTCGAAGGCGCGGCCGTTCAGCCCGTCAATGATGTCCCGCGCTGCGCGGTCCGGGGGGATCATGGCGGGCATGGTGAAGTCGTTTTTCTGGGTCAGCCGGGTGTCCACAAAACCGGGAGAGATCAGGCGGACGTCGAAGCGGCCGGCCCATTCCGAGCGCAGGCTTTCGGCCAGGTTGATCACCCCCGCCTTGGTTGCGGAATAGATCTGGCCCTGTGGCAATCCGATGAAGCCCGCGGCAGAACCACAGAGCGCCAGTTGCCCGCCCGGGCGCAGAAGCTTTGCCGCCAGTTGGGCGACGTGAAAGCTGCCCATCAGGTTGACGGTGACGATCTGAGCCGCGATTTCGGGATCCTGATCCACCAGCTTTCCGGGGTCATAAAGCGCGGCCAGATGGATGATCCGGTCCAGCGGACCCAGGGCGGAGAGCTGGTCGGCGGCGGCGTGAAGCGAGGCCAGATCGCCCACATCACAGGGCAGCGCGATGTGATCGGGACCAAGATCGGCCAGCAGATCCGAAAGTGCGCCGGTGGAACGGGCCGACAAGATCAGCTGCACCCGACCATCCCGCGCATCCTGGGCCCAGGCGCGCGCCAGCGCGGCCCCGATCCCGGCAGAGGCGCCGATGATCCATATCCGCTCGCGGTTAGGCATGGGCCAGTTCCACCTGCACGACATCGGTCTGTCCCACCGCAAAGCTGGCGGCGCAGATGCCCAGATAGAACCGCCAGTTGCGCAGGAACGGCTCATCATAGCCCAGCTTGCGGATCTTGCCTGCCTGACGGTCCAGCTCGGTCCGCCACTGGCGGCAGGTGTGGCCGTAGTCGGCCCCGAAGGCGTGGCTTTCCACGACGCGCAGGCCAGCCGAGCGGGCCTGATCGGCAATCACGCCGTCGCTGAGCAGCATACCGCCCGGGAACGTGTAGTGACGGATATAGTCCGAACTGGCGCGATAGCGCGGGAAGTAGCTGTCAGACACGGTGATGGCCTGCAACATGGCGCGGCCCTGTTCGGCCAGACGGGCCTTGAGCGTGGCAAAATAGGTGGGCCAATAGCGTTCGCCCACGGCTTCGATCATCTCGATCGAGACGATGCCATCATACTTGCCTTCGCTGTTGCGATAGTCCCGCAGCTGGATGCTGGCCCGGCCGTCCAGACGCGCATCGGCATAGCCCTTCTGACTGGGCGAGATGGTCAGGCCGGTCAGGTCATGCCCCCGGTCGGCGGCCCGTTCGGCAAAGCCGCCCCAGCCGCAGCCGATTTCCAGCAGCTTCTCGCGCCCCGCCATACGGTCCAGAATGCGATCGTATTTGCGCTTCTGCCCGCGGGCCAGATCGGTGTCATCCGGGGCAAAGAGGGCCGAGGAATAGGTCATGCTGTCATCCAGCCACAGCTGGTAGAATTCATTCCCGACATCGTAATGGGCGCGAATGTTGCGCGAGGCACCGCGTTTGGAATTGGCGCGCATCAGCCGGTTCACCACCCGGAACTTCAGGCTGTTCCAGAAGCCCGCATAGGCATAGCCCGAAAAATGCTCAAGGTTCTGCAGCGCCACCTGTGTCAGGTCTTCGATCGAGGGGGTGTCCCATAGGCCCGCAACATAGGTTTCGCCCAGGCCGATGTCGCCGCGGGCGGCAATGGCGGGCACCATTGACCAGTCGTTGATCTGCATTTCCGCCTGCGGGCTGCCGCTGCC
The DNA here is from genome assembly GCA_022763485.1 of Paracoccaceae bacterium. Lineage (GTDB taxonomy): Bacteria > Pseudomonadota > Alphaproteobacteria > Rhodobacterales > Rhodobacteraceae > Aliisedimentitalea. The sequence continues at coordinate 11,872 of JALEGX010000005.1, forward strand.
GAAGTCGTGGATCAACCCATCCGGGGTCCGCAGCCGCAGCGCGCCATGCTCGATGCGTTCGCAGGTGCTCAGGAAATCTTGTTCAACGCGTTTGGTAAGCTGCAGCATCAAGTGACCTCATGTTCCGGGGGCAGGGGGCGGGTCCGATACCGGGCGCCTTTGAGTTTCAGTTTCAGCGCCTGCCAATGGATCAGAACCATGGTGCGCAGCGCACCGAAGGGGCGGCGCAGGCCCGCACGCAGCAGCGCGCGGTTGGTCAAGGGCTGACGGGGCCCCGACAAGGTGGCCACAAGCCCCTGATCGGCATTGCGATAGAGGATCTGGATGGCGATCTGATCGTCACGGATGTTAAAGCCGAACCGATAATCCCCCTCAACCTGTTGGAACGGCGAGACATGCAGCGATTTGGGCCGGTCAATCCGGGTCTGGCCGGTGATCGGGGCAAAGCCCGGTTGGTGGCACAGGTAGGAATGGCGATCCCTGAACGGTGTGGAGACCTCGGCGATCACCGCGACCAGATCCGTGCCACTGTAGATCAGCCAGAAGCTGACCGGGTTGAACCCATACCACAGAAACCGGGGCTGGGTGAGCAGGCGCAAAGTGACGGGAGAACCGGCGTAGCCTGCGTCTTGCAGCACGTCATGAACCCAGCCCGCGCCGCGACCGGCGCCGATCCTGCCGCCGTGGTCCCGGTCCCGGACCGAGGCCAGGTTGAACCTGTTGCGCGAGAAGAGAAGCGGACCGGCTTGATCGGCTTCCGGGTCGATCAGCACGTAATCCACGCCATAGCGGAAGGCATTGCGAATGCTGCCGCGTCGGGTGTGGGTCGTGACCCCATCCACATATTCCGGGGCTGCGGTCATACGGTCTGGCTTTCCATCATCCGGGTCAGACGCACGGCGCTGGCAAATCCGTCCTCATGAAATCCGTGCCGGGTGTAGGCCCCTGCAAACCAGCTGCGGTTCTGGCCCTGCATCTGCTTCAGCTTGGTCTGTGCGGCAAGCGCGGCGGAGTCGAACACGGGATGCCGAAAGGTCTTTTCGTCATAGATCAGCTCGTCACGAACCGGCTCTGACGGGTTCAGAGACACGAACAGCGGATCGCTTTCGGGAATATTCTGCAGCTTGTTCATCCAGTAGGTCACCCCGATTGCCGGTTCCGGCCGGGTGGTGTCGGTCTTGTAGACCCAGCTGGACCACACACCGCGCCGACGCGGCATCTGGGCCGTGTCCCGGTGCAGGATCATGCGGTTGTCCTGGAACCGCATCGCGGACAGCACGTCCTGTTCCTGACGGGTCGGGGCGTCGATCATCCGCAGCGCCTGATCCGAATGGCAGGCAAAGATCACCTGATCAAAGGTCTGGGGGCCGTGGCGGGTCACGACCGTGACCTCATTCTGGCTGCGCAGCACCCGCTCAACCGGTGTGCCTGCGTGCAATGCGGCGCCGCGCCCCTTCAGGTGATGTTCCAGACGGCGCACATATTCGATGCTGCCGCCATCCACCGTCCACCACTGGTGCTGTCCGCTTGTGCTAAGCAGCGCGTGGTTGCGGAAGAACTGGACCAGAGACCGCGCCGGGAACGCGCGGATCTGGTTGGGGGAGGTCGACCAGATCGCCCCGCAGAGCGGTGTCAAGTAAAACTGCTGGAACCAGCGCCCAAGGCCCAGCTGGTCCATCAGCTGTCCAATCGTCGTTTCATCGTCCTGCGCAAAAGCTTCGGCATGTTTGTTGAAACGCAGAATATCGCGCACCATCCGGGCGAAGCCGGGGCGCAGCAGGTTGCGTTTCTGCGTGGTCAGGGCCACCAGATCCCGAAGCCCGTATTCGATGCGACCATTGTCGATGGAGGCGCCAAAGCTCATGTCGCTGCGCACCACCGGCACGTCCAGATCTTTGAACATTCGCGTCAGATGCGGGTAATTGGCATAGTTGAACACGATGAAACCGGTATCGACCGGCTGATCGCCGCGCAGACCGGCCTGGATCGTCCGGGCGTGGCCACCCAGTCGTGTTTCGGCCTCAAACAGGGTGACCGCATGATGCGGACACAGCAGGTATGCCGCTGCAAGACCAGAAATTCCGCCACCGATGACAGCAACGCGTTGGGGTTGGATAGGGGTGATGTCCAGTGACATGTCTGCTCCGGAAAGTTTAGCCTGATTACGGTGTTAATTGAAATTCGGATCAAAAAATGATCCAACAAAGCTGCGCTACGTATTCACTGTATGATTAGCGAGACTGTCGAACTCACAAGGGTTAAGCACCGTCCCAGGTTCGGACCCCGAAAGGAAGCCAAACCTGTGACGCAAAAACCTCCACGGATGTCCCGTCAGACGGAGTGCCTTTTGGCGGTCCGTGATCACCGGGATCGTGCGGCATTTGCCGAGCTCTTTGACTATTTTGCCCCGCGCCTCAAAGGGTTCATCCTTCGCACCGGTACCGGTGCGGCGCAGGCCGAAGAGATCGTGCAGGAGGTCATGCTGACCGTCTGGCGCAAGGCCGATCAGTTTGATCCGTCGCGGGCGCAGGTATCCGCTTGGATCTATCAGATCGCCCGCAACCGCCAGATCGACATGTTTCGCAAGGAAAGCCGTCCTCTGCCGGAGGAACTGAACCAAGAGCCCGACACCGAACCGGATGCAAGCCAGGTGCTTGGGCTTGAGCAGGAGGCGGCACGGCTGAAAGAAGCTCTGAACAACCTCAAGCCGGAACAACGTGAAATGATCCACCAGGCCTATCTGGGTGAGTTGACCCACAAGGAAATCAGCACCCGCACAGGATTGCCGCTTGGCACGATCAAATCCCGCATTCGCTTGGGGCTGGAGCGCCTGCGACACGACTTGAAGGACATGCGCTGAGATGACGACGATATCGCATCACATTCCCGATTCCATGCTGGCCGCCTATGCGGCCGGAACCTTGCCCGCCCCCTTTGCCCTGGTCATCGCAACCCATGTTTCGATGTGCTCGGACTGTCGGGCCAGCCTTGAGGCGCATCACGTGGCCGGTGGTGTTGTGCTGGAAGACTGCGCGCCTGCCAGCCTGTCCAGCGACCTGAAGGCCAATGTGCTGGATATGCTGGATCAGCCGTTTGACGACGTGCCACGCCCCAAACGCTCCGGGATTTATCCGGGGCCGGTGATGGAGCAGCTGAAGGGCAAACCACCGCGCTGGAAGCCGCTGGGCGGTGGGGTGAAGCAGACCATTCTGTCGAGCTCGGATGAGGGATCGGCGCGGCTGCTGTTCATCCCGGCCGGGCAGGCGGTGCCGGATCACGGGCACAACGGTCTGGAGCTGACGCTGGTGCTGCAAGGCAGTTTCAGTGATGACACCGGGTATTTCGGCACCGGTGATCTGGAAGTGGCGGATGAGGATTTGGAGCACATCCCGATCGCGGGGGCGGGTCTGCCCTGTATCTGCCTGGCCGCGACGGATGCGCCTTTGCGCTTCAATTCGCTGGTGCCGCGGCTGTTGCAACCGATCTTCAGGATCTGACGCGCCCCCCATATGGGCTGACCGTGCGGTCCGATCTTGTGTCGGGCTGCCAAACCTGCTTTGTCCTCTGCCAAACTATTGGAGACGCAGATGAACGAGCAGACCCTCAGCCGAATTGCCGATGCCCTGGAACGCATGTCTCCGGCGCCGCTGGAGACGCCGGACCTGTCTGCGGCCCGCGCCTTTGTCTGGCATGTGGCGCCGGATCGCCTGGAACCGGTCACGCGTATCAATCGGGTGGACCTGAACCTGCTTGTGGGTATTGATCGGGCGCGCAATACGCTGCTTGAGAATACCCGCCGTTTTGCCCAGGGGCACGCTGCGAACAATGCCTTGCTATGGGGCGCACGGGGCATGGGGAAATCCAGCCTTGTCAAGGCGGTACATGGGGCGCTTGAAGCGGATCACCCGTCGCTGAAGCTGGTGGAGCTGCAGCGCGAAGACCTGCCCTCGGTGGCCCGTCTGCTGAACCACCTGCGCGATGCCAAGGAACGCTTCATCCTCTATTGCGATGACCTGTCGTTCAGCCATGACGATCAGCACTACAAATCGCTGAAGGCGGTTCTGGATGGCGGGATCGAGGGGCGGCCTGAAAATGTCGTCTTCTATGCCACGTCGAACCGCCGTCACCTGATGCCGCGGGACATGATTGAAAATGAACGCTCCAGCGCCATCAACCCGTCCGAAGCGGTCGAGGAGAAGGTTTCGCTGTCGGATCGGTTTGGCCTGTGGCTGGGCTTCCATCCCTGCGATCAGGATGAATTCCTGTCGATGATCAGTGGCTATTGCACCGCCTATGGGGTGCAAGTGGATCCCGAGGCGCTGCGCGCCGAAGCCATCGAATGGCAGGCCACGCGCGGCTCCAGATCTGGCCGGGTGGCCTGGCAGTTCTTTACCGATCTGGCCGGTCGGCACGGGGTAAAGCTTTGATCTGAACGATGTGGGGCTGTGGCTGACAGCCCCACACATGCACCTGTTTCAGGCGCTTACTTCAGGTAGGGCATCGGATCGACGGAGTCGAAACCGTTGCGTACTTCGAAGTGCAGGTAGGCCTTGTCGCCACCGCGCAGGGCCGCGATCTGCTGGCCGCGCTTGACCTTGTCACCCTTCTTGATGGTGATCTTGTCCACATTGGCATAAACCGTCAGCAGCTTGGCGTCATGGCGCACGACGATGATCGGCACCTGATCGGCGTCTGCGGTGATGGCCGCCACCGTGCCCGCCGCTGCGGCCCGTACCGGGCTGCCTGCCGCGGCAGAGATATCAATCCCGTCGTTCTTGCCCTTGGAATAGGTGCGGATGATCTTGCCGGCGACGGGGAAATCCATCTCGGACGAAGAGGTGCGCGTGGGGGCCGGGACCTTGACCGCGGGCTTGGGCGGAGTGACCTCCGCCGCCGGGGTGGTCTTTTCCTTGGGCAGCGCCTTGGTCGAGCTGGGCGGCGTCGGCGTTGCGCTGCCTTCACCGGGCTGTGTCGTGGCCGCCGGGGCGACCTTGGGGGCAGGCTGGTTCTTCAGCGGGATCAGCAGATACTGACCTTCGCGCACCGAGAAATCAGAGCCGAGCCCGTTCCATTCCGCCAGCGATTTGACCGGCACCTGATAGAGGCGCGAGATGGTATAGGCGGTTTCCCCGCGTTCGACCTTGTGGCGGACGGGTTCGGGGCCGCCCTGGACAACCGGTTTCTGCACCGGGGCAGGCGGCAGCGGCTTGGTGGCGACCGGCGTGGTATCGGGCGCGGACGCGATGGCGTCACCGGCCAGCTTTTCGATGTCCACTCCGGCATCGGGGCCTTCGACCGCAGTCGGGGAATTCGGGGCGCGCCGTGGCAGGGCCAGCACCTCACCCGCGCGCAGCTTGTCGTCGGGCTGCACCCCGTTGAAGCGCGCCACTTCACCCGTGGGCAGGCCGATCCGTTCCGAAACGCTGGCCACGGTGTCGCCACGACGGGCCACGGCCACCTGATAGTTGGGATAGGTGATCAGTCCGCGCTCA
>JALEGX010000065.1 GCA_022763485.1 Paracoccaceae bacterium
CAAGGTCAACAGCCGCGCGGTGATCGTCAGCGGGGCCGATGGCACCGACAGCCTGATCAACGTCGAATACTTCCAGTTCGACGACACCCAGATCTCGATCTGGGATTTGTGAAGCGAAAAAGAGAACAGGGCGGGATACACAATCTGATGTGTCCCGTCCCCATCCATGCACTCCGGGGCCTTGCACATGGCTCAAGTCCACACACGGAAGCGGTGCATCACCCCCGGGTTGCGGCACATCGGACGATTGCTTGCCGCGGGATCAACCGCCGCCGTTTTTCAACGCCTCCAGCCCTGCGCGGAGGTGTGCCGACAATCCGGCCTCGACCATATGCTCCCGCAGTCTCTGATTGTATCCGCCCGGCGTGTTCAGCGCCTCCAGCATCGGTGCACATTCCGAGGCCAGCAGGCTTGATCCGACGAGGTGCCGCAGAAACGCCTCTCCCTGCGTCGTGTCCGAGACATGCTCGGCCAACCAACCAGCGGCCTCTGCCACCATGTTCACCGCAGGGGACAGCACCGCCTGCGCGCAGAGATAGGCCTGCAACTCAGCCGCCGACCCCATCGAATAGACCGTGTTGCGTGGCGCAAAGAGCGTGTTCAACAGCTCAATTCCACCCAGCGCCATGATCGGTGAGCCCCCATCCGCGATGCCGGGAAAGGGCATCATGACTGACACGGCGTCGGCGGGGCCAACCAGCGCGGCCACCTCATCCAGCGTCGCGCCCGCCATGACGGAAATGACCTGATGGCGCGGGTTGAATTGCAGGTCGGCCAGCACCGCAGGCGCAACCTCGGCCATCAGGCCAAGAAAGATCACATCGCTTTGATCCAGAACGGCCTGATTTTCAGCAACCGATACATCGGCGAATCGGGCAGCCAGCGCCGCCGATTTCTGTGCATTGCGCGCAGAGACCACAATGTCATGGCCCTGCCCCGCCAGACCGGAGACAACGGCACTGGTGATCGTGCCTGTTCCCAAGATGCCTGTCCGCATTCCTACACATCCTTCATCAAGCGCAGCGCATCATAGATCGCCGCATGGGTGTTCCGCGCCGAAACGGCATCGCCGATCCGGTAAAGGGTGAACTGCCCATCGGGGTTTGTACAGATGCTTTGCGGGCGGCCCGCAATCAGCGCATCATGATCGACCTCGCCGCGGTTCCGCGACAGGTCCTTCAGCTCGAAATACAGGTCCGCAAGCGGCATTGTCCCATAATTCAGCACCACCTGATCATAGAGCGCCTCCTCGGCCAGATCGCTGTAATCGGTGCCGATTGTCGCCCTCATCCGGTTCCCGTCCCGCACCACATCCAGCAACCGGCGCGTGACGGTGAAGGTGGCATCCCTGCCCTGCAGCGCGCGCATATAAGGGACAAGGTTCATCGCCATGATGTCCGGGGCAAAGACCCGATCTGGCGTCATGATCTCGACCTTTGCGCCCGCGTTGACGACAACTTCTGCCGCCTGCAGCGCGGCGTGGTCACCGGCCTCATCATAGATCAGAACATGACCGCCCGGCTTCACGTCGCCGGACAGGATATCCCACGAGCTGATCAACAGATCATTGTCTTTGCCGCTTTCGAACAGTTCGGTCGTCGGCAGCCCCCCGGTGGCGACGACAACCGTGTCGGGGTTCAGGGCCAGAACATCCTCTTTTTCGGCCCAAGTGTTGAAATGGAACTGAACATCGCGAGCAGCGCATTGCGCCATTCGCCAGTCGATGATGCCGATCATTTCACGACGGCGCGGGGTTTGCGCCGTCAGTCGGATCTGCCCGCCCGGCTCTGATGCCGCCTCGAACACGGTGACGGCATGTCCCCGCTCGGCCGCGACCCGGGCCGCTTCCAGCCCTGCCGGGCCGGCGCCTACGACCACCACATTTTTCTTCTCAGCCGCCGGCGGGATCGTATGCGGCATCGACAGTTCCCGACCGGTTGCGGCGTTGTGCAGGCACAGCGCCTCCCCCGCCTGATAGATCCGGTCCAGACAGTAGGTTGCCCCGACACAGGGCCGGATATCATCCTCCCGGCCGTCGACGATCTTTTGCACGATATGCGGATCGGCCATATGCGCGCGGGTCATGCCGACCATGTCCAGCAGCCCCTCGGCCACCGCGTGGCGGGCCGTGGCCACATCGGGGATGCGCGAGGCGTGAAAGGTCGGCAACCCGATCTCGGCCCGGACTTTGCCCGCGAAATCCAGATGCGGGGCGGCGCGCATACCCTGCACCGGGATGATATCTGTCATTGCCGGGTCGGTGTGAATCCGTCCCCGGATGACATTCAGGAAATCCACCATGCCGCTGTCGGCGAAGCGACGCGACATGTCCAGCCCCTCGGCTTCGGTCAGCCCGCCCGGCTGCGCTTCGTCTGCGGTGTATCTGAGGCCGACAATGAACTCCGGCCCCACGCGCTTGCGGATTTCCGTCAGCACGTCCATGGCAAAGCGCATGCGGTTTTCTAGCGTGTCGGCGCCATAAGGTCCGTCCAGCCGGTTGGTGAACGGGGACCAGAACTGGTCCATCAGGTGACCATAGGCCTGCAGCTCGATCCCATCCATGCCGCCAGCCTGCATCCGTTCGGCCGCATCTGCGTAGTCAGTGATGATACGAGCAATGTCCCAGTCTTCCAGCACCTTGGGGAAGGCCCGGTGCGCAGGCTCCCGATGCGGGCCGGAAGACACAGACGGCAGCCAGTTCCCCTTGTTCCATCCGGTGCGCCGCCCCAGATGCGTCAGCTGGATCATCACCGCACAGCCGTGCTCGTGGCAGGCATCCGTCAGGTTCCGGATCCAAGGCACCACCTCATCCTTATAGGCCAGGATGTTGTTGAAGACCGGCGGGCTGTCCTTGCTGACGGCTGCGGACCCGGCTGTCATGGCCAGCGCAACGCCCGCTTTTGCCCGCTCCGCGTGATAGGCCGCATAACGCGCTTTGGGCATTCCGTCCTCGGGATAGGCGGGTTCATGACTAGTGGTCATGATCCGGTTCTTGAGAGTCAAATGCTTCAGCTGATAGGGCTGCAACAGCGGATCTTTGGACATCTCTGCGTCTCCTGGGCAAAGCAATTGGGGACCTGGGCATAAGGCAACGGCCCCCACCCGAAGTCCTTGCAGGACCAGGGGCAAAGAGCCTGATGACACCAGTGTTTATAAATATGACACATGTGTCAAGTCGCTTGCAAACCCATGACCGCTCCTGATACGCAGCCGTCATGGATACGCTTGACCCGACCAAACCCCGCACAACGGAAGACGCCTGGCTCAACGCAGCCTACGACGTCTTGACTGACACCGGGGTCGAGGCGGTCAAGGTCATGCCCCTGGCCAAGCGATTGGGCGTGTCGCGCACGTCATTCTATTGGCATTTCAAGGACCGTGACGCCCTGTTGGAGGCAATGGTGCGCCGCTGGGAAGAAAAGAACACCGGCAATCTGATTGCGCGGTCGCAAGCCTACGCCGAAACGATCTGCGAAGCGCTGTTCAACCTTTTTGACTGCTGGATCGACGTATCCCTGTTCGATTCCCGTCTGGATCTGGCGATCCGAAACTGGGCCCGAAATGACGCGTCGCTTCAGGAGCGCCTGGATATGGCGGACAATCGGCGGCGCGAGGCCCTGACCGATATGTTCGTGCGATTCGGGTATGAACGGCCCGATGCAGAAGTTCGCAGCATGACCATGATGTACACTCAGGTCGGCTATATCTCCATGGGCGTGAACGAAAGCAAAGAGACCCGGATCGCCTTGATGCCCGGCTATATCAAGGTATTCGCAGGCGAAATGCCCACCGCCAAGGACATCGAACGCTTCATGTCCCGCCACCCGTGACCCCCGCCAGCAGGGTCGGAAAACAGAAGACATCCTCACCATATCGCTAGAAATGCTAACGGGAGCCCTAAGGCTCCCGTTTTCGATTTCAGTCTGTCAGACCAGCCTTATTCGGCTGCGATCTGCTCTTCGATCTTTTCGACGCGCACGGCCGAGAACTTGAACTCGGGGATCTTGCCATAGGGGTCGATCGCCGGGTTGGTCAGGATGTTTGCAGCCGCTTCCACATAGGCGAACGGTACGAACACCATGTCCTCGGCGATGGCCCGGTCGGCCCGCGCCATGATCTCGATCGAGCCGCGGCGGGTCGACAGGCGGATAATCTCGCCCGGCTCTACACCCATCAGCTTGAGCGTGCGCGGGTTGAGCGAGCAGTTCGCTTCGGGCTCGACCGCATCCAGAACCTTGGACCGACGGGTCATCGACCCGGTGTGCCAATGCTCCAGCTGACGACCGGTGGTCATGATCATCGGGAACTCATCGTCCGGCGCCTCATCCGGCGGAATGACCGAAGCCGGGGTGAAACGTGCGCGCCCATCCGGACGCGGGAAGCCGTCGCCAAACACGATCGCCTGACCGGGGTCGGTCTCATGCAGCGACGGGTAGGTGATGGTTTCGGTTTCCAAACGTTCCCAAGTGATGTTGTCCAGCGACTTCATGTTCAGCTTCATCTCGGCAAAGACTTCGCTGACATCCTTGTAGTCCCAGGGCAGACCGATGCGCTGGCCCAGCTCGACCGTCACCTGCCAGTCTTCGCGCGCCTCACCCGGAGGCGTGACGGCGGGGCGGACCCGCTGAACCTGACGGTTGGTGTTGGACACCGTGCCGTTCTTTTCATAGAGCGCCGAGGCGGGCAGGATGATGTCGGCATAGTTCGCCGTTTCGGTCAGGAAGATGTCCTGAACGATCATCAGCTCCAGCTTGGCAAAGGCTTCACGTGCGTGATCCGCATCCGGGTCGGACATCGCCGGGTTTTCACCCTGGATGTACATGCCCTTGATGTTGCCGGCATAGACCTCGTCCACGATCTCGGTCACGGTCAGACCCTTCTCGTTCGAGAAGTCACCGCCGCCCCAGACATCGGTAAAGCTCTTGCGGACATCATCACTGGTCACGGTCTGATAGTCCGGCAGGAACATCGGGATCAGACCCGCGTCGGACGCGCCCTGCACGTTGTTCTGACCACGCAGCGGGTGCAGACCCGCACCCGGCTTGCCGACGTTGCCGGTCATCAGCGCCAGCGAAATCAGGCAGCGCGAGTTGTCAGTACCATGGATGTGTTGCGACACACCCATGCCCCAGAAGATCAGACCGGCCTTGGCGTTCGCAAAGATGCGGGCGACACGGCGCAGCTGCTCGGGCTCGATACCACAGATTTCCGACATCTTTTCCGGAGTGAACTGGCGCAGATGCTCTTTTTCCGCTTCCCAGTTTTCCGTCCAGCGGTGGATGTACTGGCTGTCATACAGCTCTTCTTCAACGATCACATTCATGATCGCGTTCAGCATCGACACGTCGGCACCGGGGCGGAACTGCAGCATTTCGCTGGCGTAGCGACGCATGCCAACACCGCGCGGATCCATCACGATCAGCTTGCCACCGCGTTTGGTGAACTGCTTGAAGTAGGTCGCCGCAACGGGGTGGTTTTCAATCGGGTTGGCCCCGATGATGATCGCCACATCCGCATTCTCGATCTCGTTGAAGGTCGCGGTCACCGCGCCCGAGCCAACGTTTTCGATCAGCGCAGCAACCGACGACGCGTGGCACAGACGGGTGCAGTGGTCGACGTTGTTGTGCTTGAAGCCCTGGCGGATGAACTTCTGGAAGAGGTAGGCCTCTTCGTTGGTGCATTTCGCCGAGCCAAAGCCCGCAACTGATTTCGGATCTTCGTCGCGCAGCTTGATCAGGCCCTTGGCAGCCAGATCCATGGCCTCTTCCCACGATGCTTCGCGGAAATGGGTCATCAGGTTGCCCGGGTCCACGTTCAGACCCTTGGCCGGTGCGTCATCACGACGGATCAGCGGCTTGGTCAGGCGGTGTTCGTGGTGGATGTAGTCAAAACCAAAGCGACCTTTGACGCACAGGCGACCTTCGTTTGCGGGGCCGTTGATGCCCTCGACATATTTGACCTTGCCGTCCTTGACCTTGAGGCTGACTTTACAACCCACGCCGCAGAACGGGCAGACGCTTTCGGTTTCGGAGTCATAGTCCTTGCTGTCGCCGGTCTGGTTTTCGTCCATCACGGTGGCAGGCATCAGCGCGCCGGTCGGGCAGGCCTGAACACATTCGCCACAGGCCACACAGGTCGATGCACCCATCGGGTCCGCGATGTCGAAGGTCGGATAGGCATCATGCCCGCGACCTGCCATGCCGATCACGTCATTGACCTGAACCTCGCGACAGGCCCGCACACACAGGTTGCAAGAGATACAGGCGTCCAGGTTGACCTTCATCGCCACGTGTGAATCGTCCAGCAGCGGAATGCGGCCCTCTTCCAGCTTGGGAAAGCGGGACTCCGTGACGCCGTTCAGCTCGGCCATATCCCACAGGTGGGAAGACTTGTCGCGTGCCTCTTCCTGCTTGGGCTGGTCAGCCACCAGCAGTTCCATCACCATCTTGCGGGCGCTTTCAGCGCGCGCGTTGTTGGTGGTGACGACCATGCCTTCGGCGGGTTCGCGGATACAGGACGCCGCCAGCGTGCGCTCGCCCTCGATCTCGACCATGCAGGCGCGGCAGTTGCCGTCGGGGCGGTAGCCCGGCGCCGGTTTGTGGCACAGATGCGGGATTTTCAGGCCGCGGCCATTGGCGACTTCCCAGATGGTCAGCCCCTTTTCAGCGGTGACCTGCTCGCCGTCGAGCGTAAAGGTAATCTTGTCAGACATCGCTCAAACCTCCTCGGGGAAGTGTTTCATGGTCAGGCGGATCGGGTTCGGGGCAGCCTGGCCCAGACCACAGATGGAGGCGTCGACCATTGCGGTGCTCAGCTCTTCCAGCAGGTCCTGATCCCATTTCTCGGCGCTCATCAGCTTGACCGCCTTTTCACAGCCCACCCGGCAGGGGGTGCACTGGCCACAGCTTTCATCTTCGAAAAAGCGCAGCATGTTCAGCGCGGCGTCGCGGGCGCTGTCCTGATCGGACAGGACAACCACGGCGGCGGAGCCGATAAAGGTGCCATGCGGCTGCAGCGTGTCGAAATCCAGCGGCACGTCATACATCGACGCGGGCAGCAGACCGGAGGACGGGCCACCGGGCTGGTACGCCTTGAAGGCGTGACCGTCGAGCATACCACCGCAGGCTTCGATGATGTCGGCGATGGTCGAACCGGCAGGCAGCAGATGTACGCCCGGGTTCTTCACCCGACCTGACACCGAGTAGCTGCGCAGGCCCTTGCGGCCGTTTTTCTCAACCGAGTTCAGGCATTCCGGCCCTTCGCGGTTGATCTTGCACACCCAGTACAGCGTTTCGACGTTGTGAACCAAGGTCGGGCGACCAAAGATGCCCACCTGCGCCACAAATGGCGGACGGTGGCGGGGTTCGCCGCGCTTGCCTTCGATCGATTCGATCATCGCGGATTCTTCGCCGCAGATGTAGGCGCCCGCGCCGCGGCGCAGGTCGATATAGCCCGGCTCGACAATGCCTGCGTCTTCCAGCGCCTTGATCTCGGTCGCCAGGATGTGCAGCACAGCCGGGTATTCGTCGCGCATGTAGATAAAGGCTTTTTCCGCCTCTACCGCCCAAGCGGCAATCAGCATCCCTTCCAGGAAGATATGCGGCGTGCGCTCCAGATAATAACGGTCCTTGAAGGTGCCGGGTTCGCCTTCGTCGCCGTTGACGGCGATGTAACGTGGGCCTTCATTGGCGCGGACAAAGCCCCATTTGGTGCCGGACGGGAAGCCAGCGCCGCCCAGACCGCGCAGACCGGCCTCTTTCACCTTGGCCTGTACCGCTTCCCAGTCGCCACCCGCACGCAGGTCTTTGAGCGTGGCATAGCCGCCTTCGGCCTCATAGGCTGCGAAGGTTTCGTAATCGGGGATATGCGCGTGGGTGTCGTCAGCCGCGATGGCCGCTTCAACCTTTTCCATGGTGGCGTGGTCGATGTGGTTGTGCCCGATCTCCAGCACCGGCGCGGTGTCGCAGCGGCCCATGCAAGGCGCGCGGACAACGCGGACCTGCGACGCGTCCAGACCGTCTTCCAGCGCTTTTTGCAGCTGCGCGGCACCGGCCAGTTCACAGGACAGAGAATCACAGACCCGGATGGTCAGCGCCGGCGGAGGGGTTTCGCCCTCGCGCACCACGTCAAAGTGGGCATAGAAGCTGGCGACCTCATAGATCTCGGCCTGGCCAGTGCGCATCTCTTCGGACAGCGCACGGATGTGCGCGGCGCTCAGATGGCCGTATTCGTCCTGAATAAGGTGCAGAAACTCAATCAGCAGGTCGCGGTTGCGCGGGCGATCGCCCAGCAGCGCGCGGACCTGTTCCAGAGCGGTATCATCGACTTGGCGGCCTTTCGGAGTATGCCGGCCTTTGCCTTTGCCGGACTTCCAAACGCCCTTGCTATTGTCCAGAGGTGCCATGGTTTCCTTCCTTCAGCACGCGGGTTTCCAACCTCAGTGCCATCAGGAAAGAAGATCGTCAAATCTGGAATTTGGATCGCACGATAAGCAATGCTTATCAATATTCCGCTTCGATGAGCTCGCGCAGCGCCCGGACGCTGGTCAGCTCCGGCTGCCGCTCCAGCGCCGCCAGACAGATCGGCTTTGCCTGATCCGGTGCATAAAGCTGTACGGCACGCGTGCCTTCCAACTGGCCCAATGCCTCGACCAGCGCCTTGGGCAGGATCGTTGCCGCAGAGCCGGAACGCGCCAGCACCACCGAGGCCATGAACCCATTGGATTCAGAAACGATTTCCGGCTTGAGCCCCAGATCGGCAAAGACCAGATCCAGAATACGGCGGTTCTGCATTTCGGGAATCAGCAGGCTCAGCGGCAATTCCGCCGCTTCGGCCCATGTCATCCGGTCGCCTTTTCCTTCCACCAATGCCGAGGGCGCCAGCAGGACATAGCTTTCATCATAAAGCGGCAGCACCTTCACCAGATCCCGGCCCAGGCTGTCTGCGTAGGTCACACCCGCATCGATGGTCCCATCATAAAGGCGCTGCTGGATGATCAATGAGGTCGTCACCTCGATCCGCGCAAGAACCCGGGGGTGCAGCTGGTGCAAACGGTCCACAAGCGTGGCCGCATAGGTGGTGGCCGAGGGCACCACGCCCAGAACCAAGGTGCCCGTGACCTCCCCGCGTGAGGCCGAGATCTCCTGCTCCAGCGCCCGCGCATCATCCAGAATCGAGCGGGCCCGCTGAACAATCATCAGCCCTTCTTCGGTCAGCCCCTGAAACCGATTGGCGCGGCGCACGATCGACACGCCCAGACGTTCCTCCAGATTGCGAATCCGCATCGAAAACGCCGGTTGAGACATTCCGCATTCCTGCGCTGCCTTGGCAAAATGCTGGTGACGCGCCAAGGCTGTCAGCACCTGCATGTCCCGCAATTCGATCATTTTTCACTCCGGCTCATCCATTTGTCAGAATGCCCCAAACCCTCGAGGCAAAAAAGATGCATTGTGACAGAGGTTTATCTGTCACAGGGCGCAAAAGATTAGGAAAAACCGAAACCGCAGCTCAATAGGTTTTACTTTTCCTACCCCAAAAGGGGCGGCATGCTATGCGCCAATACGCCACTCAGGCAAACGCAACGCCCTCTCGTCATCAGGATTTCCACCATGATCCGTACAGGCCATCAGTACAGAGACCCCCGTCGTGCATCCCACGTCGCCGCTCCTGCTGGTCCGCGGCAGGGTGTCCGCATGACCCAAGAGACACATCCGCAACTGGCCAGACAGCCGCGCAATGCGGCCACGACGGACCGCGGATAGCCGCACATGGAAACGGCCTGACAGACCGCGTGGCCGTTACCCCCATCAGACACACCAAGGAGACCCAAGGCATGGCCAAAGATCTGACAGACCCTGTTGAAGCGCTCCGCGCCAATACCGCCATCCCCTTCGAACAGGCCCGCGCCATGCCGCCCGAGGTCTACACCTCCGAAGCGTTCTTGCAGGAAGAACTGCAGAACATCTTCGCCAAGGATTGGTACTGTGTGGGACGCGCCGATGCGCTGGCCGAACCCGGTGCCTACACCACCTGCGATCTGGCTGGTCAGCCGGTGCTGGTGATCCGCGACCGGGACGGCACGCTGCGGGCCCTGTCCAATGTGTGTCTGCACCGCATGTCGACCCTGCTGCATGGCCGAGGTCAGGCGCGGTCCATCGTGTGTCCCTACCACGCGTGGACCTACAACCTGGATGGGTCGCTGCGCGGTGCGCCCGCGATGACCCTGAACGAAGGTTTCTGCAAGGACAGCTATACCCTGCCGTCGATCCGCTGCGAAGAGTGGCTGGGCTGGGTGTTCATCACCCTGAACGCCGACGCCCCTACCGTGGCCGAGCAGCTGAAAGATGTTGAAGCCATGGTCGCCGGCTACGACATGACCAACTACACCGAAGCCTTCTATGAAGAGCACGTCTGGGACACCAACTGGAAGGTGCTGGCCGAAAACTTCATGGAAAGCTACCACCTGCCGGTCTGCCACGCGGGCACCATCGGTGGTCTCAGCAAACTTGAGGACATGATCTGCCCACCGGGCGAACCTGCCTTCAACTATCACACCATCCTCAAGGATGAATCCCTGCGCATCGCCATGGCGCACGATAACAACGACCGCCTGAAGGGTGAGGAACGCCGGACCACCTTCCTGCTGTCGATCTACCCGTCGTTGCTGATCACACTGACCCCCGGCTATTTCTGGTATCTCAGCCTGCATCCGGTCAGCCCCGGCAAGGTGCATATCCGCTTCGGCGGCGGCATGTCGGACGACTACAAGGACGACGCGGACGCGCAGCAGAACTTCAAGGACCTGAAGACCCTTCTGGACGACGTGAATGTCGAAGATCGCGGCTGCACCGAAAAAGTGTACCGGGGTCTATGTTCCAACGCCGCAGAGCCAGGTCACCTGAGCCATCTGGAGCGCCCGAACTATGATTTCGCCCAGTATCTGATGGCCAGAATCGATGCAGGCCGCAACGCAGGCTGACGCGCCATCCAAGGCTTTTGGGGCTGTGAGCAGCCCCAATCTGTTCCCGCCCTGCAAAACGGCGGGAACAGATACCCAGTTCTTTCAGGCGCCAAAAGAGCGCCAGACGACAACCCAGAAGACAATGATCTTTTCACTGGCGGGCCAATCAGGCCAATATCCAGGGAGTGCAACATGAACGACGTGTCCGAAATTCGCGCAACGCTCCAGACAGTGACCGCGCGCCCCAAAGATCGCCCCATGACGATGCCCGGCAAGTTCTACACGGACCCGGACTATTTCGAATGGGAAATGCAGACCGTTCTGAAAAGCGGCTGGCACTGCCTTGGCCGGACCGGCGAAATCCCCGAACCCGGTGACTATTTCACGGTCCAGCTGTTCAACGAACCCCTGATCGTGGTGCGTGGCGATGACCACAAGGTGCGGGTTCTGGCCAATGTGTGCCGCCACCGTGGCATGCCGCTGGCCGAAGGCAAGGGCAACGCCAAGCGCTTTGTCTGCTCCTATCACGCATGGGCCTACGGCCGTGACGGCGGGCTTCTGCGCGCCGCCCGCATGGACAACGCAGGTTTCGACGCCAAGAGCTGCCGCCTGCATGAATTCAACACCGTGATCTGGAACGGCTTTGTCTACATCAACCTGGACAAGGGCGCGCCGTCTTTCCTGGAATCCGCCGAAGAGCTGAACGGGCTGCTGGAAAACTATCGTCCAGATACATTCCGGGTGGTTCACGTGGCCGAGGAGATCTGGAACACCAACTGGAAGTGTCTGGTTGAGAACTTCATGGAAGGCTACCACCTCTCGGTGGTCCACCCGCAGACCCTGCATGGCTACACCCCCACCGGGCTGGCCCGCAAATCGGTTTCGGGCCCCGGTTTCACCAGCTATGCCGCCAATTATCCCGAGGGCATTCCGTCGCGCGGTCTGGGCTCCCCCGACCTGACCGAAGAAGAGCGCAAACGGTCGACCCTGTTTGCCGTGTTCCCCACCCAGGTCACCAGCCAGGCCGCCAGCCTTCTGGTCTCCATTTCGATCTTCCCGCTGAACGCAGGCCAGATCCGGGTGAAGTGGACGATGTCGGTGCATGGGGACGATCTGGACGATGAAACCATCGAACAGCGCATCGCCCTCTGGTCCGAAGTGAACCGCGAAGACCGGGAGAAGCTGGAACGCATGCAGGTGGCTCTCAACTCTGCGCATGCGGTTTCCGGGCCGCTGGCCGGGGACGATCTGGAAGGCACGATCCGCGACTTTCAGCTCTGGCTTGCCGAGCGTGACCTTGCTATGGACCCGCAACCGCACGCCGCGGAGTAAGAGGCCAGCGGGCTTGCCCCTGCCCCCGTCGGAAGGGATAATGCCGAATGCCTTTGCGTTTCACGCTACGCCAGCTGGAGTATTTCGTCGCCGTCGGGGAAGCCGGCGGGATCGCGCATGCGGCGGACCGCGTCAGCGTTTCGCCGCCCACTATCTCGGCTGCGATCACCCAGTTGGAAGAAGAGCTGGGGCTGCGCCTTTTCGTGCGCAAACACGCCCACGGCCTGTCGCTGACACAGGCCGGGCGGCAATTCCTGTCGCAGGCCAAGCTTGTGCTGTCGGGTGCCGAAGCGCTCAATCGGTTGGCCGGGGACATTTCAGGCCAGGTGCAGGGACCGCTGAACATCGGATGCCTTCTGACCTTCGCGCAACTGCTTGTCCCCGCGCTCAGACGCGGCTTTTCCGATGCCCACCCCTCTGTGCGGATCCGTCAGTTCGAACTGAACCAGATGGAGATTTTCGATCGGCTGCGACGTGGTGAGATCGATGTCGCGCTGAGCTATGACATGGATCTGCCGGTGGATCTGAGCTTTGCACCGCTCAGATCCCTGCCCCCCTATGCCATGATGAGCCAGTCGCACCCATTGGCCGATCAACCCTCCATCACGGTGGAGCAGTTGAAGGATCACCCGATGATCCTGCTGGATCTGCCCATCTCCAGTGAATACTTCCTGTCGTTCTTCCGCCTGACCGGGGTCAAGCCGAACATTGTCGAACGCACCCGCGACATGGAGGTGCTGCGCGCGCTGGTTGCCAATGGGTTTGGCTATTCGATTGCCAACATCCGGCCGCGGAATGATCTGGCCCCGGATGGCAACAAGCTGCGCTTCATCCCGGTCGATGGGCCTGTCGAGCCCATGCAGTTGGGCCTGATCATGGCGCCTGACGCCCGCAACGTCCGCACCATTGACGCCTTCACCGAACATTGCCTGAAGACGATGAACGATTGGGATTTCCCGGGGCTGCCGCTTGCGCCCCAGTCGTAGGGGGCAAACAATACGACCTTGGCCGTAGTTGGATCCTGCGCCCTGCTTTGCTAGCCTTGGTGCGCGCAGGAGTTCCCCGATGACCAAACAAGATCCATCCACACTTACCCGGCACCGCTTCCGATCGGCGCTGATCGTGGATGATCACCCGCTGTTCTGCGACGCCTTGTCGATGACACTGACATCGGCCACCGGGATCCGGGAAGTCCGCACCGCCAATTGCCTTGCCCGGGCGATTGAGCAGCTGGGTGCGCTGCCGGATCTGGTGCTGCTGGATCTGAACCTGCCCGACGTGAACGGGTTGGAAGGCGTGGCACGGCTGCGCCAGTCGACAACCGCACCGATTGTCGTGATCTCATCGATGGCCGACAACCGGATCGTCAGCGCGTCCATTCACGCTGGCGCCAATGGGTTTGTGCCCAAACACAGCCCGCGCGAGGTGTTCAAAACCGCATTCGACGCCTTGCAGAAAGGCGAGCGCTTCATCCCGTCGGGCTATGTCCTGCTGCAGCCGGAGTCGCCGCAGGTGGTTGATTCCGCCTCACGCCTGGCAACGCTCACCACCCAGCAATCGCGCATCCTGCGGCTGATCTGCGAAGGCAAGCTGAACAAGCAGATCGCTTTTGACCTGTCGATCGCGGAAACGACGGTCAAGGCGCACGTCACCGCCATCATGCGCAAGCTGGGGGTTCAAAGCCGAACCCAGGCCGTTCTGATCGCCAAGGAAAGCGGCTTCTGAAGCAAGGAAACACTGGACAGCGCCACGGCACCTGTTCGAAGTTTCTCAGGCTGGGTCGTTACGGCCCACCCGGGAGAGAGACAAAATGAACGACACCTTCCTGAACGCCTTCGCGTCAGACAGGGCCAAAGACGCCATCGTCAGAACCGCGCATGCTTCCGGGACCGATACTTCCGACATCGAAGCGCTGGCCCAAGGCCTGGGGGCTGACGATCTGGAACTGGTGGTTCTGTTCCTGTCGCCGACAAAGGAAATGGATGGGCTGCTGCAAGAAGCGCGACGCGTCTTTGCCCCGGTTCCGGTCGTGGGCTGCACCACCGCCGGCGAACTGGCCGAAGCGGGTTACAGCGACGGCGGCATCGTGACCATCGGCCTGCCCCGGTCCCATTTCCGAACCCAAAGCGTGCTGATCCCGGATCTGGACGTTTTCGACCCGCAGACGGTGATCGACACAATCATCCGAAACCGCAACGAAATGACCGTAGAGCAACCTGACTGGGGATCCGAATTTGCGTTCCTTCTAGTGGACGGCCTGTCCCGGCGCGAAGATGAGCTGACGTCGCAACTCTCGCTCGGGCTCGGCTCCGTGCCCCTGTTTGGTGGATCCGCCGGGGATGGCAACGAATTCGAACAGACGTTCGTCCTGCATGGCGGGCGCGCTTATTCCAATGCGGCGGTGCTGATTCAGGTACGGACCCTGTGCCCGATCAAGGTGTTCAAGACCGATCACCTGACCCCGACGGATGTGCGCATGGTCGTCACCGGCGCGGACCCGGCCCGGCGCATCGTGCATGAAATCAACGCCGAACCCGCCGCGCGTGAACTGGCACGCGTGCTGGGCAAAGACCCCGAACAGCTGACCACCTTTACCTTTGCCGCCCACCCGGTTGTGGTCAGGATCGGGGACCAGCATCACGTGCGCGCCATCCGGCAGGTCGCCGAAAATGACGAACTGGTCTTCTTCTCTGCCATCGATGAAGGCGTTGTCCTGACGCTGGCGGAACCGGAACACATGGTCACGCATCTGGAACGGGAAATGGCACAGCTGAGCGCTGACACTCCGCCGGATACGATCCTGGCCTGCGATTGCATGCTGCGCCGGGTCGAGGCCGAACAGAAACAAATGTCCGGCGACCTGTCCCGCATCCTTGCCGAAAACCGCGTGTTCGGCTTCTCCACCTATGGCGAACAGATCAATTCGATGCATGTGAACCAGACTTTGACCGGCGTGGCGATCTATCCCCCTGAGCAAAGCGAAGGGGAGACCGGGATATGACCCATGGCCTTCTGGATCCGAAGGACAGCCTGGAACGTCAGAACGAAAAGCTTCTGAAGATCACCGAAACGCTGATGCGACGGGTGGAACAGGCCTCGGCTGACAGCGGGGTCGCCTATGCCCAGTTCGAACGCGCTGCGATGCTGGAGGAGGAGGTCCGCCTGCGCACCCAGGATCTGGAACGGACGTTGGACCTGCTGAACCTGTCCAATGCCAAACTGGCGCAGGCCAATGCCGAGACCGAAGCGGCGCGCGCCAACCTCGCCAATGCGATTGAAACGGTGCAGGAGGGTTTTGCGCTTTTTGATGCCAATGACACGCTGGTCATGTGCAACTCGCGCTTTGGCAAGCACATGAAGGATGTCCACCACCAGTTCCAGCCGGGCCTGACGTTTGAAGGCTATGTCGGGCTGGTCTCATCCAGCCCGTTTCTGGCCCTGCCATCGGGTGAGACGCCTGCCAAATGGGCCCAGCGCCGCATGGCCCGTCATCAGGATGACCATGTGGTGTTCAATGCCCGGATGGCGGGCGACCGCTGGCTTCAGGTCAGCGAACACCGCACAGCAAATGGCGGCACCGTGGTTCTGCAAACCGATGTGACGGACATGATCCTGCTGGAACGGCAGGAACGGGAACGACTGCTAGATGATCAGGCCCGGCTGATCCGTGCCACGCTGGACCATCTGGACCAGGGAGTCTTGATCTTTGACCGGGCCGGGAAACTGGTGGGGTGGAACGAAAGATGCAGTGAGCTGCTGTCCGTCCCCGTCGGCCGTTTCCGCATCGGCGCGCGTTTTGAGACGCTGTTCAAACTGCTCAAGCGACAGGCCTCTTTCACCGACACACAGATCCCCGGCCGCGTGCTGGAGTGGACCGGCAGCGTAACGGAACGGGCGCCACTGTCGTTTGAAATCGGCATGGGCACGGATGTAACGCTGGCCGCCTTCGCTGCCCAGATGCCGAACCAGGGCTTCGTCTTCTCGTTCACCGATGTCTCGGCAGAGCGGCACGCGGTCAAAGCGCTGAGCCTGGTGAACGAAACGCTGGAGCGGCGGGTGATGGAGCGCACGCTCGAGCTGGAAGATGCACTGACCGAGGCAGAGCGGGCCAATGCCTCGAAATCCCGCTTTGTCGCCGCGGCCAGTCACGATCTGTTGCAGCCACTGTCGGCGGCCAAACTCTATGTCGCCTCTCTGGAGACCGAGCTTCAGGATCCAGAATTCCGGCAACGCGCCTCGAAGGCGGCCAATGCGCTGCTCAGCGTCGAACATATTCTGGAGGCCTTGCTGGATATCTCCAAGCTCGACAGCGGCAAGGCCGAGACCTTGGTCTCTGACGTTCCGGTTGGCGTGTTGCTGAAGCAATTGCAGGATGAACTGGCGCCGATGGCCCAGAACAAGGGGCTGGATTTCCGCGTTCTGCCAACGCGTGCAGTGGTGCGCACCGATGCCACCTTCCTGCGCCGTATCCTGCAGAACCTGCTGTCAAACGCGATCAGATACACCGATGCGGGCCGCGTTCTGGTGGGCGCGCGCCGGTGCAATGGCACCATCCGGATCGAGGTCTGGGACACCGGCCCCGGCATACCCGAAGATCGGCAGGACGACATCTTTGCCGAATTTCACCGGCTCAATGCCTCGGCCAGCCCCACGGACGGGATGGGGCTGGGACTGGCTATTGTCGAACGGGCGTGTCGCCTGCTGAACCACCCGCTGCTTTTGCGATCCCGCCCCGGCGTCGGCAGTTGCTTCAGCGTTGAGCTGCCGATGGTCAGGTCGTCCTCGCACAATGCCCCCTCAGCGACAGGAGGCGGGACACGCGCGCCCTTGCAACACGCCATCGTGTTGCTGCTGGAAAACGATGACGAGCTGCGCAATGCTTTGACGCTGACGCTGGAAAGCTGGGGGCAGGATGTGTTTCCGGTTGCGGATCTGACGCAGGCGCAGAACCTGTTGGCAGAGGTTGAGCTTGCACCCGACATCCTTGTGGTGGACTACCAGCTGGACGATGGCGCCTTCGGCACGGACGCCATCCGCAGCCTGCGCAGCGCCCATGGGCCTATACCGGCCTGTCTGATCACCGCTGATCGCAGCGCCTGGTTGCCGGACTACTGTACCCGCGAAGACATCACCCTGCTGCACAAACCCCTGGACCGGGCCGAGCTGCGCCAGTTTCTGACCAGAGCTTCGGAAACCTGCCAATAGCCGCAAGCCGCGCGCACCACCTTGCACCCGGCCCCAAGCGCGCTTACATCTGCGCCCCATGGCCAAACAGAAATCAGATCCGAACTACAAGGTTATCGCCGAAAACCGGCGCGCGCGCTTCGATTACGCAATCGAAGAGGATATCGAGTGCGGAATCATCCTTGAAGGATCCGAAGTGAAATCCCTGCGCCAGGGCGGATCAAACATCGCCGAAAGCTATGCCGCGGTCGAAGAAGGCGAGCTCTGGCTGGTCAATTCCTACATCGCTCCCTACGAGCAGGCGAAGATGTTCAAACATATCGAGCGCCGCCGCCGCAAGCTGCTGGTGTCCCGCAAAGAGCTGTCCAATCTCTGGAGTGCGACCCAGCGCAAGGGCATGACCCTGGTGCCGATCGTCCTCTACTTCAATCACAAGGGTCTTGTGAAACTGAAGCTGGGCATCGCCAAGGGCAAGAAAAACCACGACAAACGGGCGACCCAAGCCAAACGCGACTGGGGCCGTGAGAAACAGCGCCTGCTAAAAGACCGGCTTTGAAGCGATACGGGCGGCCCAAGGGACCGCCCGCTGTGTTTGTGGGTCAGAGGTATTGCCAGCCCACGGGCTCAAAGCGGTAGCCATCGCCCGCCTTTTCGACATAGCCGACACCCGGGAACGGCATGTGCATGCCGGCGATCTTCTGGCCCGTGCCCGCCAAGGAGGCAAAGACATCGGCGCGCGTCTTGGCGGCCATGTCCTGATCGGTGTCAAACCCGATGGTCACTTCCGGGCGCACCATCTGCACCGGGGCGACATGCACCACGTCGCCCCAGATCAGCAGGCTGTCATTTCCGGATTCGACCATCACGCCCTGATGACCAACCGTATGCCCCGGCAGCGGCCGCGCGGTCAGACCCGGCGCCAGATCCGCCTCATCCTTGACCAGCCGCAGGCGATCCCCATAGGCGTCAAACACCCCGATCGCCAGGTCGAACCCACCGCGGAAGTTCTCCGGCGCCTGGGCCTGGATATCACGCGACGACCAGAAGCCGTGGTCCGCAGCCGTCACAACCAGTTCAGCATTGGGGTAAAGCGCGGCCCCGTCGGCCAGGGCACCGCCGATATGGTCGCCATGCATGTGGGTGACGATCAGCTTGCTGATCTGCGACGGCGCGACGCCCAGCGCGGCCAGAACCTTGGGCACATCCCCCAGCGTGGGTCCGAACACATTGCCCGTGCCCGCATCGATCAGCCAGTTCTCATCACCGGATTGAACCAGATAGGCGTTCACCGCCGCCTGGAACCCGTTCGGGTCCTTGTGCGCCTTGGCAAAAAGATCGGCCATGTTTTCAGGCGAAATCCCCTGCAACGCGCCCAGCGGCAGCGCGATGTACCCATCGGAAATTGCGGTCACGACGATGTCGCCCACCTTGAACTTCTGAGCGGCCACAACCTGCGTTCCGGATCCCGCCGCCGACGCAGCAATCGGGACCAGCCCCGTGGTGGCGGCCAAGGCGACCGATGCCGCAGGCAATGAAGTGAGGAAAGTACGGCGTTTCATGGCAAGCTCCTGTGTCAGAAAGGCAATAGTCTTGAAATCGAACGATACGACGCGCAATCAAGGCCTGGAGATGAAATATCGCCGTATCGCCATCACATCCGCTTGAATGTTGCGCCGAATTGGCTCCGGCGCAACTCTCACCGGTCGAACCCGGCCCAAATCGGCTTAATACGTCCGCTTTACGCTGGCATAGTCGCCCTTCAGGCGCACGCTGACGGTCAGTGCCTGACGGGTGCGGTTGCGCCAGAACCAGCCGTGGGTCCCGGTAAACTCTGCTTTCAGAACCCCGGTGTCCCCGGTCACGCCGCGACCCTTTTCGTAGGTGGTCGAGTTGCCACCGCCGTCACCGTGCAGGTCAAAGTTCACAACACCCTGATCGGTGTTCCAGCTGAACTGCGCCTCGGCGCCCTGTTCCATCATCAGCTTCCATTCAGCCCCCTGCCCGGGGTCCAGCGTGAAGGAAAACTCATCGGTCCATTCGGGCTGTTCTTGTCCGTGAGCCGCTCCGACAAAGAAGCCCAGCAAACCGGCTCCCTGATCGGTTTGCCCCAGCGAGGATTGCTTGTCCGCCTCTGCTTCTTCGGCCAATTGCTGTTTGATTTCGCCCATCTCCGTCAGCCCGAGGATGCGGCCGATCCGGGTCGGATCAACGCCATATTCCGCGGGCAGAACAACGGTGACAAGGATCGCAACAGCTGCAATCGCCGCCACAATCGTGGATTTCAACAGCTGCTGCGAAGATGGCAGGTCTGCGTCGGAGGGTTTTTCTGCGTTGTACATCTGTATGTTTCCTATGAAGTCAGAGAGAAACCGCCATGCCGGTCAACTGGTATCCCACCAGCACGAAACCCGCGGTCATCATCACGACGTTGGCAATGTAGGCATGTCGCCAGAAGCTGGCGGTCCGGCGCCAGTAGCCCATCACGATCAGGATGAGCGACAGGGCCATGATCTGGCCGATTTCGACACCGACATTGAACGCCAGAAGATTGGGCAATAGCCCATCGGGCGCGATGTCATAGTCCAGGATCTTGGTGGCCAACCCCAGACCATGGAAGAACCCAAAGATCAGGGTTGCCGCCTTGGTATTGGGTTGAACCCCGAACCAGCGTTGGAAGGCGCCCAGATTATCCAGCGCCTTGTAGACGACAGAAAACCCTATGATCGCGTCGATCAGATAGGCATTGACGTTCCATCCCGCCAGAACGCCCAACAACATCGTGGTTGAATGCCCAACGGCAAACAGGCTGACATAGATGGCGACGTGCTGCATCCGGTAGAGGAAAAAGACCACGCCGAACAGGAACAGGATGTGGTCATAGCCGGTAACCATGTGCTTTGCCCCAAGATAGGCAAAGGGGATCAGCTTCACGCCCCAGATTTCCTGAATATACCCGGCGTCGCCGGGGGTGACATTATGGGCTGCTGCGGTGCCGGTAGAGACGGCAACCGCGAGCAGCGCCAGTGCGACAAGCAAGGCGCTGTGCATGCGCGTTGCCTGTCCAGTGAGGACAGAGTGCAAGATATTGCTCCGTATATGCTTGGAT
This sequence comes from Paracoccaceae bacterium, assembly GCA_022763485.1. Classification (GTDB taxonomy): domain Bacteria; phylum Pseudomonadota; class Alphaproteobacteria; order Rhodobacterales; family Rhodobacteraceae; genus Aliisedimentitalea. The sequence goes on from JALEGX010000065.1 coordinate 20,583, forward strand.
TGTCTTGGTTCAGACAGGCGACCCGCTGCGACGCATCAATCGCGCCACATCAGTCGGGACGTCTGCCGGGAAAACCCTTCAAGCGCGCGGAGGATGTTCGATGGTATAGGCCAGCAGGGCGGGTATTCCCTGCTCGTGCCCG
>JALEGX010000066.1 GCA_022763485.1 Paracoccaceae bacterium
GATCCTCTATGCGGGCAATCAGGCGGACTATACGATTACGCGCGCGGGCTTCCGCACCGATGTGGTTCACAATGACGGCGGTGCGGATGGCCACGACATCATCGCCCACGCCGAGATCCTGCGCTTTGCCGACGGGGATCTGCTGCTCTGAGCGCCAAGAGACACCGGCCCGCGCCGCGGACGGGCCCGGGCCGGAACATTTGAAGACGTTTTGATTTGAGAAGGACTTTGCCCCATGGACGATTACAGCAACGACCCCACCACCACCGGACGCCTGGAGCTTGGCAGCCTGTCGCATGGTGTGATCGAAACATCAGGCGACCGCGATTGGTTCGCGGTGGAACTGGAGGCTGAGACAATCTACCGGTTCGAAATCTTCGGCAATGCAAGCTTAGGCAGCGCTCTCTACGGTAAGACGCTCGCCTCAAAAGCTCTAGTGTTGTGGGATGAAAATGGGCTTCTCCAGGGGAATGGCTTTGGTGGCAGCCATACCGGGCAAGCCGGCCTCGTGTATTCGCCCGAAGAAACGGGAACATACTTCCTTTCAGCGGGTGGCAACACAGGGAACACTGGAAGCTACGCCCTGAAACTGGACACTATCGTACCGGACAGCGGACAAACAATGGCCGACGCCTTACCCTTGTCCCTAGGCCAAACGGTGGTCCAGCAAGACGGATCGAATGCTGGGATCCCCAACATGCGTCAGGACAATGATTGGTTGCGGATAGACCTGGAGGCCGGGGTTTCTTATGCTGTCGAGCTGAACCGCTTCATTTACCCTTCTTCGGCTTCCTTCTCGCACGTTGAAGTGGTCACCGAGGCCGGAGAAGTCGTAGCGCGTACCGTGAGTGGGAAGCCCGAGGGAACGGAGTTTTCGGTGTACACCGCTCCTGAGACCGGCACCTATTTCCTGAACGTGATTGGAACGGCACATCGCTCGCCAGAACCGATCTATGCCATCACGCTGCGCGAGGCGGTCGAGATCACCGGCACAGCGGGCAACGACTGGCTATCGGTTCCCGCAGCTGACGACACGCTGCCCGTTGCCATTTCCGGCGGGGCCGGGCAGGACATGATCTCTTTCGCGGCACGGGATGAGTTCAGTGTTTTCGGCGAGGGTGTGCTGGTCAATTTGGAAACCGGCCTGCTCAGCGCGCGTGCGCCGGGCTACATGCGGCTTGCGATGGACAGCATCGAACATGCCACTGGCAGCAACTTTGCCGACACGCTTTACGGTCATGATGGGTCCGAGCGGCTGCGGGGGCTGGGAGGACGCGATCAGCTCTTTGGCTCGGAAGGGGCAGACAGGATCGACGGTGGCGGCGGACGGGACCTGCTGGACTATCGCTACTCGGACAACGGCGTGTCGGCCTCGCTGCTGAAGGGCCGCGGCTGGTCGGGCGATGCCGCGCGGGATCAGATCCGCGGGATCGAGGACCTGCGCGGCTCCAACCATGACGATTTTCTCTGGGGGGATCGCGGCAACAACCGGCTGGATGGCGGGTTTGGCGATGACACGTTGATGGGCAACGGCGGCGATGACTACCTGATCGGCGGGCATGGCACGGACGTGATCCTCTATGCGGGCAATCAGGCGGACTATACGATTACGCGCGCGGGCTTCCGCACCGATGTGGTTCACAATGACGGCGGGGATGGCCATGACATCATCGCTCATGCCGAGATCCTGCGCTTTGCCGACGGGGATCTGATCCTCTAGCGGCCTGCCCTCTTAGCGGTCACCGGCTTGCGGCCCCCGTATCTGGCGCTCTTCCGGCTCTGGCTGTCCCGGCAGCACCGGCGCTTCGGGCGATGGATTGCGGAACAGGTTGCGCAACATCGCGGGGGCCAGAGCCGACAGCGGGTTCACCTGCACCTGCGGATCCTTTGACGGCCCGGTCAGCGTATACGTGAAGCCGAACACCCCCTCCCCCTTGCGGGTCAGCACGCTGCCGATGGCGTTCAGCAGGTAGACCGGTGAAATCACCCCCTGCATGTTCAGCAACCCGCGCGCCAGATCATAGGAGCCATCCATGGACAGACCGATGGACGGCCCTTCAGCGCTGCTTTCGTAAAGGGTCAGCGACGACGGGCCGAGACGGAACCGGGCCTGCACCGCGTTGAACTTGATCCCGCTGCCCGAGACTTCGTCGACCAGCCCCACCAGGCTGACCGCGTTGAGCAACGCAGCGATGGCGGGCGCGTCCTTGACACGGGTGTCGCGCACCGACAGCTGGCCTTCGAATTCGCCCGGCGCATCGGTGGGCAGCAGGGTCATTTCAAAGCTGCCGCCGCGACCGTGTTCCAGAATTCCGGCGTCGCGAAACACCCCGCCTGCATCATCGGACAGGACGCGGAACGCGGTGCCCTGCGGTTGCGGCACGATCTGGCCACGCACCGCTACGCCGCCGTTCAGATTGCCGTCGAAGGTGCCGCTGAACCCGCCGCGCGAGGTGAAGGCCCCGTTGAACCCGGTCAGCGCGATACTGTCAGTGATCTGCAACCGGTCCAGACGGGCGGTGATCGGCCCCGCCTGCTGGTCGGCAGAGCCGCCCGCAGATTGCGCTGATCCGGCCACCCCGAAGGGCGCGCTCCGCAGGTCCAGACGGCCATTCAGCACCCGGATGCCCGGCGCCTGCCCCGGCCTGCCGGTCAGCTCAACCGCCGCCTCCAGCCAAGAACCGATCCGGACCGAGCTGAGCACCGCGCGCTCCAGCCCGCCACCTGCGCGGTTGATCACCGACCCGGTGGCCTGCAACCCGCCGCCCTGCAATTCCAGCTTATCGATCCGGGCGGACGGGCCCAGCGTGCCAGACAGCGCCAGGCGCCCGGTCTGGGACGCGGGCTTGCGCCAGCCCAGCACCGGCAACGACAGGTCGACCCCTTTCAGATCCGAGCTGAGCGACAGGGTCGGCGCGCCACCGGTGCCAAGCCCCACCACGTAATCGCCGGTTCCATCGCCGCTGACAGCCCCCGCAGGCAGTCCAAGGTTGAAGGTGGACACCGTGCGCGGCGACAGCTCGACCGTTCCGGTCACCTGGCTTTCGGGGCCCACATCCGGCCCGATCGGCCGATCCCAGGCGGCGCTCATCCGCAGGTCGCCCAGCCGTCCAAAGCCCGCTACGGTCAATCCGGACTGATCCCCCACAACGGACATGCGATCCGCGCGCAGGGTGTGGCCGGGCACCAGGACCGTGCTAGTCACCTGCGTCACGTCGCCCGTAAAGTGATAGCGCAGCTCCTCCAGCTGCACCCGGTCCTTCAGCGGCACGGCCAGCGTGCCGGTCACACGCGCCAGCCCCTGCACCATGTCGACCGGCAGATCGGTGTTCTTCAGGATCTGCAACGGTGGACGGTCCAGCAGAGACAGGACCGCCGTCACATCCGCATTGCCGACAATGCGCACAATGCCCGGCGCGGCGCGGGTGATCGACACATCGGGGATGATGAAGGACGTCCCCGCCACATCGATGGGCATTCCATCATCGGGTGTCACGGTTCCCGCACTGGCCGTGACCACGAAACGCCCGTCCAGCAGGCTGGCCATCCCGGCCCCATCGGTGATGGGCGGCAGGCTCTTGAGATAGCGGATGGTGGCATCGCGATAGGTGAAATCGGCAAAGACGGCAGGTTTCTCACCCTCAGCGGCGCGCAGGGCGAAGTTGCCGCGCTCCAACGTGCCCTGTTCCAGATTGTCGGCCACCCACTGGCGCGGATTGGACGCAAGTGCCTGGGGCCAGAGGGCGACCACGCGCGACACATCCATCTGATCCAGATGACCGTCCAGCGCCACTTTCCAACCGGTTTCAGCCGCCTCCAGCGCACCAGAGAGGCTGATCATGCTGTCACTGTCGTTGATCAGCATCTCCCCCAGGGTCAGCTTGAAGGGCGCAAGTTCCAGCCGCACATCGGTGCTGACCCCTGTCAGGTGACGGGTTTCGTCATACAGGGATCTGGGATTAAAGCTGAGGTCGCGGAACCGGAACTGACCGATCAGCTCTTTCAGCTGGCCGCGGTCGTCCAGCCCAAGATAGGCAATGCCTTCGGCGTCACTGGCGCCCCAGCCACTGTCCACACTCAGTTCGTCAAAGGCCAGGCTCAGCCGCTCGGGGTCAAAGGTAAAATAGCTGCGGGCGCCATGAAACGGGATCGGCCGGGTCTGGTCGCTGGGCTGCAACACCCCTTCACCGATCTGCAGCGTGGCCGAAAGCGGGCCAAGCACTCCATCGCTGTCGATGCTGCCGCGCAAGGCCCCGGAGATGGGCGCGCGCAGCACCTCCAACCAGGCCAGCGCGACGGTTTGCGCCGCGATATCTTCGCTTGGCATCTCACTGATGTTGATGGATATTTCCGCTTCGGCGTCACCGATCCGGCTGGCATAGCTGGCCTCGACCGAGCTGGCGTAATCCCGGCCGCTCAGCAGTGAGAATCCCGAGGACAGGCGCAGGGAATCCCCGTCGCGATCCAGCAGCACATGACCCCCATCCAGAGTCCAGGCCTTGCCACTGCGCTGGTCTTCGTAGCGCAGGGTCAGCGCCGTCATCTCGATCTGTTGCAGCGCTGACAGCTGCGGGTTCAGCAGCAGTTGGTCGCCCTGCTCGATCAGCTGGGCAAAGTTGGCCGCCTGCTCCAGCGGTGCGGCGCTCTGATCCCCGAAGCGCAGCGCCACCGCCCCGCCCGCTTCGCGCCGCAGCGTGGCATAGGCACCGCCCAGAAAAACGCGCTTGGGCTGCACCTGGCCGCGCAGCAACGGGCGCATGGCAAGGCTGGCTTCGACATCGCTGAGCTGGGCCAGAAGCGTGCCATCAGCGCGGGTCAGCACCACGTCCCGCAGCCGCACCCGCGGCCGCCAGCCCTGGTTGATCACGAATTCAACGCTGCCGAATTCGATCTTCTGCCCCTGAAGCGTGCCCTCAATCCGTTCGGAGATCCGGTGCCGCAGCCAATCGGGCGCAAACAGGGTGCGATCCAGGCCGAAGTAGACCGCAGCCGCCATAGCAAGCAGCAGAACCGAAACCGACCAGATCCCGGCGCGGCGGCGTCGGCGACGGCGCCCGCGGGCCGGCGGATCGGCTTGCGCGGGCTCTGTCTTGGGTTCGGTTGTCACCGCCGGAGGCTCCTGCACCTTTAAACTTCGCAGACGCGATCTATTATCCGGCACACCGAATGAATCCACATTGGAGTGTCAATATGCCTGAAGTTTCCGATCTCGCCCCCGCGTTTACCCTTCCACGGGATGGTGGCGGCGAAATCAGCCTGAGCGATCTGCGTGGCCAAGCTGTTGTCCTGTTCTTTTATCCCCGTGATGATACGCCGGGCTGCACCAAGGAATCCATCGGGTTTTCTGAACATCTGCAAGCCTTTGCCGATGCGGGCGCGCAGGTCTTCGGAATCTCTCGTGACACGGTGGCCAAACATGACAAGTTTGTCGCCAAACACAGCCTGACCACGCCGCTGTTGTCCGATGCGGAGTCCACGGTCTGCGAAGACTACGGCGTATGGGTTGAAAAAAACATGTACGGCCGCAAAAGCTGGGGCATTGAGCGGTCCACCTTCCTGATTGATGCCGAGGGTAAGATCGCGCAGATGTGGCGCAAGGTGAAAGTGGACGGCCATGTCGAAGAGGTGCTGGGCGCGGTTCAGGCGCTGAAGGCCGACGCCTGATCATCCACAACAGACGGAGGGGGCGCCCGTCGCCCGCTCCAAACCGGTGGCAGGTCTGGACATCCCCTCGCAATCGGGGATAGCGGCTGTATCAACCCTTAGGATTGCCCATGACCGATACGCTGACACTTGCGGAACGCGCCACCGAAGTTCTGACCACGGCTGATGGCCGGACCAAGACTGCCCTGTCCCGCGCCCATGCCGCCGAATGGTTTGCTGCCCGACGCGGCGACCGTGACCCGATCGAGATCGGCGTTGCACAGCCGCCGCTGCGTCCGGCCCGGCCCGACAAGCCCGAGCTTCTGTCACCACGCGACGTGCCGCGCCGCCGCCCCGGTTCGCGCCCCGGACAGATCGCGCTGCTGCATGCGGTGGCCCATATCGAACTGAACGCCGTCGATTTGCACTGGGACATCATCGCCCGGTTCTCCCATGTGCCGATGCCCATGGGGTTCTTTGACGACTGGGTCAAATCCGCCGACGAAGAATCAAGGCATTTCAACATGATATGCGACTGCCTTGAAGCGCTGGACAGTCACTATGGGGCCCTTCCGGCCCATGCCGGTATGTGGCGGGCCGCCGAAGATACCGCCGAAGACCTGATGGGGCGGCTGGCGGTGGTGCCCATGGTGCTGGAAGCGCGCGGCCTGGACGTGACACCCGGCATGATCGACATCTTCAAAAAGGCCAAGCTGCCGGATGTGGTCGATGCGCTGAACGTGATCTATGCCGAAGAAGTGAGCCATGTGGCCTATGGCTCCAAATGGTTCCATTTCCTCTGCGGCCGCGAAAACGCCGATCCCAAGGACGTCTTTCACCAGCTGGTGCGCCGCTATTTCCACGGCGCGCTGAAACCGCCCTTCAACGAAGAAAAGCGCGCCGAAGCGGGTTTGCCGCCCGATTTCTACTGGCCGCTGGCCGAAGATCCGGTGGGCGACCGGGGTGAGATGAAATAGCCAGAGCCGAGCATCCAACCCTCAACCCCTTGGATATCGGCGGTTTTCTGCCAAAATCACGCGTAAAACGTCCGGATTCCGGTCAAATTGGTCAACAGGCTTGCCCTGAAGGGCCCGTCTGAGTATGCACCCCTGCAAGCAAGCGTTTGCGGCGGGGATACCGCAAATGCGGCAGGGGAAGACACAAGGATGGACGCGTGAGAACACGTCTGGCAATCAGAGTACATGCGGCGCTTGAGCGGGTTTTCCCCGAACGCCGGGTCTTTCTGAAATCCGATACCGACACCAGATTCATCCGCCTGAAGCCTGAAACCCAGCTGGTGGCCTTTGCCGGGGTTTCGGTCATCGTGGCCTGGACCATCGTCGCCACCGCCGTTCTGCTGATGGACAGCATCGGGTCGGGCAACTTCCGCGAACAGGCCAAGCGCGATCAACAGACCTATCGCGAACGCCTGAACGCCATGTCGGAAGAGCGCGATACCCGCGCCGAAGAAGCGGTCGCCGCACAGCAACGCTTCAGCGCCGCGCTGGACCAGATCTCTGCCATGCAGTCGGAATTGCTGGCGTCCGAAACCCGCCGACGCGAGCTGGAAACCGGGATCGACGTCATCCAGTCGACCCTGCGTGACATCATGAAAGAGCGGGACCGCGCCCGGATCGCCCTGAACGATCTGAAGGAACAGACCCGCGACGCCAATGCCACCCTGCTGGCCGCTGACAGCGCCCCGGTGCAGATGGACATGATGGCCGATGTTCTGGACGAAACCGCCAAACAGCGTGACCTGATCCTGGCCGATGCCCAGGCGGCGCTGGAGGCGCGCGCCGAACTGGAGCTGGAACTGGACCTGCTGCAGGAGCGCAACGACCAGATCTTCCGCCAGCTGGAAGAGGCCATGGAAATCTCTGTCGAGCCGCTGGACAAGATGTTCCGCAGCGCCGGCATGCCGACCGACCGCATCATCGAACAGGTGCGGCGCGGGTATAGCGGTCAGGGCGGTCCGTTGACCCCTTTATCGTTTTCGACCCGCGGTGAGGACCTGTCCGCCGACGAGGTCCGCGCCAACAAGCTGCTGGCCCAGATGGACCAGCTGAACCTCTACCGCCTGGCGGCGCAGCTGGCCCCCTTTGCCAGCCCGGTGAAAGCTGCGGTGCGCTATACCTCCGGCTATGGCTACCGGCGTGATCCCAAGACCGGCGGACGGCGGATGCACAACGGATCGGATTTTGCCGGTCCCCACGGCACCGACATCTTTGCCACCGCCGATGGCGTGGTGACACATGCCGGGTGGCAGCGTGGCTTTGGCAAGCTGGTCAAGATCCGCCATGAGTTCGGCATCGAAACACTTTATGCCCATAACACCAATATCCGCGTGAAGGTCGGTCAAAGGGTCTCGCGCGGGGATCACATTGCTGATATGGGTAGCACCGGACGGTCGACCGGCACGCATCTGCATTACGAGGTGCGCGTGAATGGCAGACCCGTAAACCCCATGATCTACATCAAGGCTGCGAGAAATGTTTTCTAAGAGCAAAATCAACGATCCGAGCCCGAAAGCCTCAGAAGCGGCCACCCCCGCACCCAGCGCGCCTGCTGCACCTGCACAGAGCGACTTCAAGGCCTCTGCCCCCAAGGCAAAGCCGCCCGCATCGGTTCTGAGCTCGGATCTGCACATCACCGGCAACCTGAAAACCACCGGTGACATCCAGGTCGAAGGCACGGTTGAAGGCGACATTCGCGCACACCTGCTGACCATCGGTGAAACCGCAACCATCAAGGGCGAAGTGACCGCAGACGACGTGGTCATCAACGGCCGAATCGTTGGTCGCGTCCGTGGCCTGAAAGTGCGCCTGACCTCGACAGCCCGTGTCGAAGGCGATATCATTCACAAGACCATCGCGATTGAGAGCGGCGCCCATTTCGAAGGCTCCGTACAGCGTCAGGATGATCCCCTGAACCCCGGTCGGGGTGGCGCAGCAGCCAAACCCGCGGCAGCGCCCGCAGCAGCAGCGGCGGCTCCCAAGGCCGAAGGCTGATCCCAGTTATCCGGGTCGGACGCGACGGGAGGAATTCGCGCCGGCCACGCCGAGTCTGACAGGGACTCCGAAACGCCGCTCCGGACCGGGGCGGCGTTTCTCTTTGCCTCTGACCTGTCACACCCTGCCCCCGCTAGCGGGCCGCCCTTTGCGCAATGGCGGATCTGCGGTAGACTGGCCTTCTAGATGTCAGTCATTTTCAGGAGCTCATACCATGCGCATTTCTGCACCTCTCACCGCAACAGTGCTTGCCCTGTCCCTGTGTACGCCGGTGCTGGCCGCAGACCTGAAGAAGGTCCGCAAACAGGCCGATTTCCTGGCCCAGGTCGCGGGGCACACATACCATGACGGAAAAGGCAATTGGGTCGTCATCAACACCGATGGCTCGATGAAGGGCAAGTGGAACAAGCAGAAGCTGGTCGGGGCCTGGAACTGGCAGGGGCGGTTCTTCTGCCGCAACATCGTGCTGGGCGGCAAGACGCTGCCGACGGATTGTCAGGAGATGTATCTGAGCGCGACCCAGCTGCAGGGCAAGCGCAACAAGGGCAAGGGCGATTGGGCCCCGCTGATGACCCGCAAGTAAGGCACGCGCGCCAAAAGCAAAGGCCCGCCTGAGGCGGGCCTTTGGTCATTCAGGTCACTCGGTCACGGTGACTTTTTTCATCACGTCAGGACGACCTGTGACGGCGCCCGTGCGGGCATGACCGCGCTTGATGGCGTCCACCACGTCCATACCGCCGGTGACCTTGCCCACAACGGTGTATTGACCGTTCAGGAAATGGCCTGGTGCGAACATGATGAAGAACTGCGAATTGCCGCTGTCGGGATCCTGCGAGCGGGCCATGCCCACCACACCCCGGTCATAGGGCACGTCCGAGAACTCGGCCTTCAGGTCAGGACGATCCGACCCGCCGGTCCCGGCGCGACGCATGTCCATGCCCAGCTTGCCGAACTGCACGTCGCCGGTCTGCGCCATGAAGCCGTCGATCACGCGGTGGAAGACCACGCCATCATAGGCCCCCTGCGCCGCCAGCGCCGCGATCTGCTCCACATGCTTGGGGGCAACGCCTTCCAGCAGGTCGATGGAGATGGTGCCATTGGCCCCCTCGCCTTCGACCTCGATCTGCAAGCCTGTGGCCAGCGCGGGGCTGGCCATCAGGGCAAAAGCGGCGGCCAGCTTACGCATCGGCTGCGACCTTGACGGAGATCATGCGGTCGGGGTTCGCAGGCGGCTCACCCTTGGTGATGTTGTCCACGTGCTCCATGCCTTCGATGACACGGCCGTAAACGGTGTACTGGCCGTTCAGGAAGTGGTTATCCTTGAAATTGATGAAGAACTGCGAGTTGGCCGAGTTCGGGTTCTGCGAACGTGCCGCACCCAGGGTGCCACGGTCATGCGGCAGTTTCGAGAATTCTGCCGGCAGGTTCGGCAGCGACGATCCACCGGTGCCCGCCATGCGCAGGTTGAACCCGTCTTCCATGTCGCCATTGGCCACGTCGCCGGTCTGCGCCATGAAGCCGTCAATCACGCGGTGAAAGCAGACATTGTCATATTCGCCGGCACGGGCCAGTTCCTTCATCCGCTCGCTGTGCTGCGGTGCCACGTCGGGCAGCAGCTCGATGACGACATTGCCGTCTTTCAGCTCGATGATGATGGTGTTTTCGGGATCCTTGATATCGGCCATCGGGCCCTCCTGTGGTGTCGAATTGTCCCGATAGTTAAGGGTAGCGCTCGCAATTGCCAAGGGAGCATTGACTGACAGGCAAAAACCCCCGAAAGAGCGCCCGACCCTTTGCTTTGTGGAGATTTCGGGACATGGGCTGGAAAACACTCGACGATATGGATCTGAACGGCAAGCGCGTGCTGGTGCGCGTGGACATCAATGTGCCGATCGTGGACGGCGTTGTGACCGATTCCACCCGTATCCGCCGCATCGCGCCGACCGTGCGTGACATCCTGGCTGCCGGCGGCAAGCCGATCCTGCTGGCGCATTTCGGCCGTCCGGGCGGTGAGCGCCGCGAAAACCTGTCGCTGAACCAACTGGTGCCGACGCTGGAACGTGCGTTCGAAACCAAGGTCCATTTCGCCGCGGATTGCGTGGGCACCGCCGCCGAGATGGCCGCGGACTCGCTGCAGCCGGGTGAAGTGCTGCTGCTGGAGAACACCCGCTTCCACGCCGCCGAGTCCAAGAACGACCCCGATCTGGCCGCTGGCATGGCGCGTCTGGGCGATGTCTACTGCAATGACGCCTTCTCGGCCGCGCACCGTGCGCATTCCTCGACCGAGGCGCTGGCGCGCCTGCTGCCCGCCTGTGCCGGCCGTCTGATGCAGGCCGAACTGGAAGCGCTGGAAAGCGCCCTGGGCCAGCCCAAGCGCCCCGTGACCGCTGTTGTGGGCGGCGCCAAAGTTTCGACCAAGCTGGAACTGCTGGGCAACCTGATCGAGAAGGTCGACTACCTGGTGATCGGTGGCGGCATGGCCAACACCTTCCTGGTGGCCAAAGGCATGAACGTCGGCAAATCGCTGGCCGAGCGGATCATGAAAGACACCGCAGCCGAGATCATCGCCAAGGCCGAAGGCGCCGGCTGCACCATCGTGCTGCCCACCGACATCGTGGTGGCCGAGAAGTTCGAAAGCCATGCGGAGCACCAGATCCTGCCGGTTGATCAGTGCCCCGACGAAGGCATGATCCTGGACGCAGGCCCCGACAGCGTGGCCACGATCGCCGAAATCTTTGGCAAGAGTGAAACGCTGATCTGGAACGGCCCGCTGGGCGCGTTCGAGCTGGAACCCTTCGATGCCGCAACCAATGCCGCAGCGCTCAAGGCCGCCGCGCTGACCAAATCCGGCCAGCTGATCTCGGTCGCTGGTGGCGGCGATACCGTGGCCGCGCTGAACGCCTCGGGTGCAGCAGGTGACTTCTCCTACATCTCCACCGCCGGCGGGGCATTCCTGGAGTGGATGGAAGGCAAGACCCTGCCCGGCGTTGCGGCGCTGGAACAGTAAGCAGCCCAGACAGACAAAACAGAAAAGGCGCCGCTCACCCGGCGCCTTTTTCATTTCCACAGAGGCCGGGTGTCAATCCTGCGGACTGTAGTGGGCCAGAAACATCGCGATACAATCCGCCATGACCGCCTTCGGCGTCGGGTTCTCCCCCAGGAAGAATTCGGGCCAGAAGTAGAAGCCTTTGATCAGCATGAGAAGCTGATTGGTCGCAAACCCCGGATCCGCCTTGCGGATCACCCCTGCGTCCATGGCTTCGCTGATCAGACGAGTGATCGGATAATCATGCGTTTCACTTTCCGAAAAGAACTGTCTGGAGCGGTCCAGATCGCGGATCAGCTCTGACAGAACCATGCGGTTCAGGCCAATGGCCGTTTCGTCGGTGATGACCCGGATATAGCGCCACAGCGCGTCCTGCAGCTGTTCGGCAAAGTCCAGATCCGGGTCATAGGCCACCGGATCCATGCTCCAGTTCCGTTCGATCATGATCTCCGAAATCGCCTCGAACAACGCATCCTTGTTTTCGAAGTGCTTGTAGAGCGTCCGGCTCGAAACCTCTGCCCGCTTGGCGATTCGGCTCATGTTGGCGCCAAGAAACCCCTGTTCCCGGAACTCTTCGATCGCCGCATTCACAATATTTTCACGTTTAGATTCAGCAAGCTGCACGTTTTTGCTTACGGTTTTCCCCATAGGTGTAAAACGAATCCTTTACATCCAGTCATGTCCTACCTAAGTGTAAACGAGAGAGTTTACATCGCAACCGAAAACGAAGGCCGCAGCATGATCAATGTAACCCGACGCCGCCTGATCCAACTCGCCTCGACAGTATCCGCGCTTGCCTTTGCGGGTCGAGGCGCAACCGCAAACCAGCCCTCTTCCCCTTCACATGACCGGAGCAACGACATGACCACCCTCACCGCTGGAAAGAACCCTGTGACCTTCAAATCCTTTGGCGTAGACTTGGCCGGTGACCTGTACCTGCCCGAAGGGTTCGACCCGTCGAAGAAATATAAGGCCATCGTGGGCGCCAGCCCCTTCCCGCAGGTCAAAGACCAGATTCCGGCGACCTACGGCCCCGAAATGGCGGCGCGCGGCTTCATCTACCTTGGCTTTGACTATCTGGGCATGGGCGACAGCCCCGCCCTGCCCGGCGAGCATATGAAATCGCGCTACATGTTCCGCCTGATCGAAAACACCTGGGACGCAGTGTCCTATCTGGGCACCCTGCCCTTTGTTGAAGAAATCCACGGCCTGGGCGTGTGCCAGGGCGGCTCGATCATCGCTTCGGCGGCTGTGACCGACCACCGCATCAAGAAAATCGCTCTGGTCTCGGGCATGATGGCCGCGGACGCCTTCCAATGGACCAACCTCGACATGGCACATCAACAAATCGCGGCGTCAAACGCAGCGATGCAGAAAATGTACGAAACGGGCGAGCCGGTTTATGTCGATACCTTCGGTCTGGATGACGAGATTTCCCGCGAAGATTTTGTCGCAGCCGCCCCGTTCCCGTCGATGGCCGAGGCCAGCTATGACTACTACGGTCGTACAGGCGCCAAAGGGCCGGTAGCGGTTCCGAACTTTTCGAACATGCATATCGCTGACCAGGGCATGCAATCGTTGTTCTCACTTGCCGAAGCTTACGCTGACAAGATCGTGCAGCCGACGCTGACAATCTACAGCAGCACAGCCTTCACGGCGCCCTGCTCAACCCAGTTCGTCGAAAAGCTGACCAACGAGCACACAGAGATGGCTTTTGACGAGTTCGGTCACGTGGATTTCTACTACAAGCCCGAGGCAGTCAAAGCCTCGACCGACGCGGTGGCGGACTTCTTCAACGCCTAAAGCCTCAGGGCAGAGGTCACCTTGTGGCCCCTGCCCGTCCCGGTTTCAGCAGAATATTGTCACCTGAACACAGGGTTGATCGCTTCGGGGCATACACAAGGCCCCCATGTCGCAGCCCAAGCTAGTCTGTCTGCTCGCGATCGTATTCCATCCGCAGCTTTCTGACCTCATCCATGTTTTCGTGCGACCAGAACACCAGCGGCTTCAGCATCTCCAGCAGACTGCGTCCCAGCGGGGTCAGCTCGTACGAAACGGCCACGGGTGGGCCGGGATCAACCTTGCGGGTCAGATAACCGTCACGCTGCAAACCGCGCAGGTTTTCCGTCAGCACACTTTGCGTGACATCCCCGATACAGCGTTTCAGGCTGCCAAAGCGCTTGGGCTCATCCTCCAGCGCCAGGATGATGATCATCCGCCATTTGCCCGTCACATTGGACAGCACAGATCGGATGGAACAGTTCGAGGCTTCGGCCTTGTTGGCAACACCAATGGGTAGCATTTGTCATCCTGGTATGAATTTCAAACCTCTCAGACCTTAGCGCGCCAGGTTCCGAAAGGCAAGAAGACGGCCATAGCAGTATGGTGCAGCATACCAGGTCAGTTTAAGGTACGTAATTGCGATATGGTATGGATTTGATACCAAGTTTGCAGACACTACGAATCAAAGGATCACATCATGTCTGCCAAAGAACTTGTCCTCGCCCTGTTTACCGCCGCTTTTGTCGATCATGACCCGGAAGCCGCGCGCCCGCTGGTCACACCGGGCTACATCCAGCACAACCCGCAGATCCCCACCGGCGCCGATGCGCTGCTTGGGTTTATCCCTATGGTCGAGCAATCGGGCATGACCGTCACCACGCATCGGGTCATCTCCGAAGGGGATCTGGTGGTTCTGCACAGCACCTTCGACAATGCCGGCGCTTTCGGGGCGGACACCCTGGCGGCTTTTGACGTGTTCCGGGTCGAAAACGGTAAGGTCGCCGAACATTGGGACAACCTTCAGCCCGTGCCGGAGAAAACGATGTCCGGACGTGGCATGACCGACGGGCCGACCGAGATCACCGATCGAGATCAAACCGAAGCCAACAAGGCGCTGGTTCTGGGCTTTGTGCGCGATGTTCTGGGTGGCGCAGCCCCGGAGAAGGCCCCGATGTATTCCGAGGTCTACATGCAGCACAATCCGAACCTGGCCGATGGCATTGATGCTCTGTTCGCGGGCACCAAAGCCTGGGCTGATCAGGGCTTTGTCATCACCAAATTCGATCCGCAGATCGTTGTCGCAGAAGGGAATTTCGTTTTCGTTGCCTCCGATGCCACCGTCAGCGGCCAACCCTGGGCGTTCTTCGATCTGTGGCGGGTCGAGGACGGCAAGATCGTCGAGCATTGGGACGTGGTATCCCCGACGCCCGCAGAAATGGCGCATGGCAACGGCAAGTTCTGAAGCACGCATCTGTTTGCCGTTTGGGGCGGTCGGGAAATCCGACCGCCCTTTTTCGCTATGGAGAATCCCCTTTCGCGTCTAGCGTGATCTGGCGTCCGGACTGGACAGCAACGTACAGTAAGGAGCCCACCCATGTTCAACGCCCGGATGGATGACCTGCGCCAGCGGCTTGCCGACAACGACATCGACGTCGCGCTGATCACCGATGATGACAATGTCTATTACCTGACCGGGTACTATGACTATCTGCACATGGAATTCGGGCGGCCGACCATATTGGTGGTGCCGCGGGACGGCGACAGCCTGCTGATCACGCCGGCCATTGACGCGGTGATGGCGGAAACCGTGGCCAAGGTGGACCGGATCGCCACATGGAACGACGGCGCGGGCGCAGAATGGCGGGCGGAATTGCCGGATGCCGTGCGCGGCGCCCGCAGGGTTGCAATTGAACCCGACCATATGCCGCCGTTGGTGCGCGGCTATGTCGACAGCCTGCTGACCGAAATGGACACCACCAGCGTCACGCCGCTGCTGGCCGACATGCGGATGATCAAGACAGAGGACGAGCTGCAACTGGCCCGCCACGCGGGTCAGGTGGGCATCGCGATGATGGAGGCCGGGCGCGCCGCCATCGGCGCAGGGGTGCCGGAGTTCGAAGTCGCGCTTGCCACCTCTCAGGCGGGCACCCGCAAGGCGGCAGAACTGCTGGCCGCGCATTACACGGACGCCTATATGTCCCCCAACACGCATTTCCTGCAAATCATGGCCTCGGGCGTGGAGATCACCAAGACCCATCACCGCGCCTCGACCCGGGTGATGCAGCATGGGGAACCGGTGTTCCTGTGTTTCTGCGGCATGACCAACTTCCACCGGTTCAAGCTGGGCTTCGACCGCACCTTCTGGATCGGCGAGGCGGATCCCGCACAGGCGGCCATTTATGAGGTCGCGGTGGCCAGTCAGCAGGCCGCGCTGGCGGCACTGCGCCCCGGCGTTACGGCTGAAAGCGTGCATCGGGCCTATGCCGAGGTCATTCAGGAGGCGGGCTTTGACTACCCGTTCCGCTGCGGCCGGGCCACGGGGTTCAGTTTCCTGGAACACCCCCAGCTGGTGACTGGCGACACCACAATCCTGCAACCCGGCATGGTGTTTGCCGTGGATGGATCCGTGCAGACCGACACGTTCCGCGCGCAGGTTGGCGACAGCTTCATCATCACCGAAGAGGGCTATGAACAGATCACGGCCCACCCCAAGGGAATCGGTGACGTGATCCTGTGACCTGCCCGTCAAGAAAAAGTGGAAAAAATTTATCTCTTTGGACTCAAAGGGGATTCACAAAGCGAATCACCTGTGGCATAACATTCTCAGACGCCCGAACAACGGGCGCAGCTTTGAGGCAGAGCATACAGGCAACCCGACGTGACCCGTTCCACACGACCATCTTTTGGCGCCCTGATCTTCTTTGCGACGGCGTTTGCGCTTAGTGCGTATTTCACCTTCGCGGCGGTTCAGGGGGATTACGGGATCTTTCGGAGGGTCGAGATCGCAGCCGAAGCCGATGCGCTTCGGGGTGATCTCGACCGCCTGAATGCCGACATCGCCGCCATGGAAAATCTGACCCGGCGGCTGAGCGACGATTACCTTGATCTGGATCTTCTGGACCAGCAGGCCCGCGATGTGCTGGGACTGTTGCGCGCCGATGAAATCGTCATTCGCTGACCTCTGCAAGTCGCGGCTTGCGGATCCTGTCGCAGCGGCACAGGCCCCCACCCGTTTCTCACGCCCCCAATCGCCACCCCGGTGAATTGGCGCCGACGGTGTCGGCAAACACCTTGCCGATGGCTCCGGCCCGGTCCATCCTGATGCACAAAAGCCCGGACCAAGGGCTGTTCTGATGCCGAAATGTGTGACGCGATGAATGACCAGAGCATTACCCTGCACAGTCGATTGACCTGTCCCGAGTGCGGACATGCGGAAATGGAAACCATGCCCACCGACGCCTGCCAGTGGTTCTATGAGTGTCGCGGGTGCGGCGCAGTGCTGAAGCCGCTGCCCGGCGATTGCTGTGTCTACTGTTCCTATGGCACCGCGCCCTGTCCGCCGATCCAGCAGGGCCAAAGCTGCTGCGGCTGACCGCGATGTCCCCGGCCGACCACGGGGAGCGCTCGTGTAAGGCCCTCATCAACTGCTGTTTTTTTCCTCAACCCACCCCCTGTGACCCCGAGTATTTCCCCCGCGTCATAATATCCCTCGCCAGATCGCCAGAAATCGATTATTAGATTGTTTAACGCTAAACTATTACGCCAAGAGGGGGAGCCCACCACGATGGCAGCCAGAAAGTCAGTAAAGAAAACAAATGTTTCAGGCGATGAGCTGAAACAGTTTTACCGTGAGATGCTTTTGATCCGCCGATTCGAAGAAAAGGCCGGTCAGCTTTATGGAATGGGTCTGATCGGCGGCTTCTGCCACCTATACATCGGTCAGGAAGCCGTTGTCGTCGGCCTGGAAGCCGCGGCAGAAGAAGGCGACAAGCGCATCACCTCTTATCGCGACCACGGCCACATGCTGGCCTGCGGCATGGATCCGGGCGGCGTGATGGCCGAACTCACCGGCCGCGAAGGCGGGCTGTCCAAGGGCAAGGGCGGTTCGATGCACATGTTCTCGAAAGAGAAGCATTTCTATGGCGGCCACGGCATCGTCGGCGCGCAGGTCCCGCTGGGCGCAGGTCTGGCCTTCGCCGACAAGTATCAGGAAAACGGCCGCGTGACCTTCACCTATTTCGGTGATGGTGCCGCCAACCAGGGCCAGGTCTATGAGACTTTCAACATGGCGGCCCTGTGGGATCTGCCGGTTGTCTTCGTGATCGAGAACAACCAATACGCCATGGGCACCGCCCAGGCGCGCTCGACCTCGACCCCTGACATCTACACCCGTGGCGAAGCCTTCGGCATCCCCGGCGAGGCGGTGGACGGCATGAACGTGCTCAGCGTCAAGGAAGCCGGCGAACGCGCCGTGGCGCATTGCCGCTCGGGCAAAGGCCCCTACATCCTTGAGGTCAAGACCTATCGCTATCGCGGCCACTCCATGTCGGACCCGGCGAAATACCGGACCCGCGAAGAGGTCCAGAAGATGCGGTCGGAACGCGATCCGATCGAACAGGTGCGCGACATGCTGCTGGATGGCAAACATGCCAGCGAAGACGACCTGAAGGTCATCGACAAAGAGATCAAGGACATCGTCAACGACGCCGCCGATTTCTCGCGCAACAGCCCCGAACCGGCGCTCGAAGAGCTCTGGACCGATATTTACGCCTGAGAGGGAAGACACAAGACATGGCAACCGAAATTCTGATGCCCGCCCTGTCGCCGACCATGGAGGAAGGCACCCTGGCCAAATGGCTGGTCAAGGAAGGCGATACCGTAAACTCCGGCGACATTCTGGCCGAGATCGAAACCGACAAGGCCACGATGGAATTCGAAGCCGTTGACGAAGGCGTCGTCGGCAAGATCCTGATCGCTGAAGGCACCGAAGGCGTAAAGGTCAACACCCCCATCGCCCTGCTGGCCGAAGAGGGCGAAGACCTGTCCGCACTGGAGGCAGCCCCTGCTGCCGACGCTGGCGCCGAGGCCGCCCCTGCGGCGGTTGAGGCGCCCGCCCCCGTCGCTGCGGTTGCTGCCGCGCCGGCAGCGCCTGAAACCGACACCTCGCCCGACTGGCCCGAGGGCACCGAGGTGGTTCAGACCACCGTACGCGAAGCCCTGCGCGACGCCATGGCCGAAGAGATGCGCGGCGATGACGCCGTCTTCCTGATGGGGGAAGAGGTGGCCGAATATCAGGGCGCCTACAAGATCTCCCAGGGTCTGCTCGAAGAGTTCGGCTCCAAGCGCGTCATCGACACGCCGATCACCGAACACGGCTTTGCCGGGATCGCCACCGGTGCCGCCTTTGGCGGTCTGCGCCCGATCGTCGAGTTCATGACCTTCAACTTCGCCATGCAGGCGATCGACCACATCATCAACTCGGCCGCCAAGACGCTCTATATGTCCGGTGGTCAGATGGGTGCGCCGATGGTGTTCCGTGGCCCGAACGGGGCAGCCGCCCGTGTGGCGGCCCAGCACAGCCAGGATTACGCCGCCTGGTACATGCAGATCCCCGGCCTGAAAGTGGCGATGCCCTATTCGGCCTCCGACGCCAAGGGCCTGCTGAAATCGGCCATCCGCGACAACAACCCGGTGATCTTCCTGGAGAATGAAATCCTCTACGGACGCTCCTTCGACGTGCCGAAGATGGATGATTTCACCGTGCCCTTCGGCAAGGCCCGCATCTGGCGCGAAGGCACCGATGTGACCATCGTCTCCTTCGGGATCGGCATGCAATATGCGCTCGAAGCCGCCGACAAGCTGGCCGAAGAGGGCATCTCTGCCGAGGTCATCGACCTGCGCACCCTGCGCCCGATGGACCTGCCCAGCGTCATCAAGTCGGTGATGAAGACCAACCGCCTGGTCACCGTCGAAGAAGGCTGGCCCCAGGGTTCCGTCGGCTCCTACATCGCCTCCGAGGTGATGCAGCAGGCCTTCGACTACCTGGACGCGCCCGTCGTGACCTGCACCGGCAAGGACGTTCCGATGCCCTATGCCGCCAACCTGGAAAAACACGCGCTGGTGACCACCGACGAGGTGATCGCGGCCGTGAAGCAAGTGACCTATCGGTAAGGAGACACGAATATGCCTACCGAAATTCTCATGCCCGCCCTCTCTCCCACGATGGAGGAAGGCACGCTGGCCAGATGGCTGGTGAAAGAAGGCGATACCATCTCCTCGGGTGACCTGATTGCCGAGATCGAAACCGACAAGGCAACGATGGAATTCGAAGCCGTGGACGAAGGTGTCATCGGCAAGATCCTGATCGCCGAAGGCAGCGAAGGGGTGAAGGTTAATACCGCCATCGCCGTGCTGCTGGAAGAGGGCGAAAGCGCCGATGATATCGCCGCAACGCCCGCCGCCGCGCCGGAGGCTGCCCCCGCAGCCGACGCGGGCACCGAGGCCGCTCCCGCAGCGGTCGAGGCGCCCGCCCCTGCCCCGGCGGCCCCGGCCAAGGCAGACGGCAGCCGTATCTTCGCCTCGCCGCTGGCCCGTCGCATCGCCGCGCAGAAGGGTCTGGACCTGGGCCAGATCAGCGGATCCGGCCCGCATGGCCGTATCGTCAAGGCCGACGTGGAAGCCGCAACCGCACAACCCGCAGCCGCTCCGACCACCGCAGCAGCCTCGGCTGCCCCCGCGGCGGCAGCTCCGGCAGCCGCAGCCCCCGCTGCTCCCAGCGCCGACATGGTGGCCCGCATGTACGAAGGTCGCGCCTACGAAGAGATCAAGCTGGACGGCATGCGCAAGACCATTGCCGCACGTCTGGGCGAAGCCAAGCAGACCATCCCGCATTTCTACCTGCGCCGGGATATCAAACTGGACGCCCTGCTGAAGTTCCGCAGCCAGCTGAACAAGCAGCTGGAAGGCCGCGGCGTCAAGCTGAGCGTCAATGACTTCATTATCAAGGCCGTCGCCAACGCGCTGCAGCAGGTGCCCGCCTGCAACGCCGTCTGGGCCGGTGACCGGGTGCTGCAGCTGAAACCCTCGGATGTGGCCGTGGCCGTCGCAATCGAAGGTGGCCTCTTTACCCCGGTTCTACAGGACGCGGACGTGAAATCGCTGTCGGCCCTGTCGACCGAGATGAAGGATCTGGCCTCCCGTGCCCGCGAGCGCAAGCTGGCGCCGCATGAATACCAGGGCGGCACCTTCGCCATCTCCAACCTCGGCATGTTCGGCATCGACAACTTCGACGCCATCGTCAACCCGCCGCATGCGGGCATCCTGGCGGTCGGCACCGGGGTCAAGAAACCGGTCGTGGGCGATGATGGAGAGCTGACCGTGGCGACCGTGATGTCGGTCACCATGTCGGTGGATCACCGGGTGATCGACGGCGCGCTGGGGGCGGAACTGCTCAAGGCGATCGTCGACAACCTGGAGAACCCGATGGTCATGCTCGCCTGATCAGACCTCTCAGGTCCAAACAATCTGACAGCCCTGTCGTGCCCGCGACAGGGCTGTCGTTGTTCTTCCAGACCCCATGCCGGGCATAGCTGCCGTCAGGCACACCGCTGGACACCCCAAATGCTCGCCCCAGGTCTCTTAGTCGCCTTTCGCCTGGCACTTCGGGTACTGGGGCGCGCGTCGCTGATTGCGGCATGTCCCGTCCTTCGGCTGCGCGGCGCGACCTATCTGGTGTTTCAGGGTCTGAACTCTCTGCATGGCAGCCTGCGCCCTCCGCCGGAGCCAAGGCCGGTGGCAGAGGTCGGCGACTTGCCTTGTCGGGCAGATTTGCAAGCCCCCAGGACTTGCCGCTGCCACGCTGAAATTCTTCGCGAAGAATTTCAGCCACCCTCCCTCAACAAAAAAAGGCCGGATCCCTCTTGGTCCGGCCTTGTCTTTAGCGGGGGCCTAAGAAAATTCTGCGAATTTTCTTAGGCTGGACGATCACTCCTGATCCTTGCCAAGCATATGATCCATGGAGATCGCTGGCTGATCACAGCCTGCCTCACCCACGATCTTGGCCGGGATACCAGCCACTGTGGTACAGGGCGGCACCTCCTGCAGGACCACTGATCCAGCAGCAATCCGGGAACAATGGCCCACCCGGATATTGCCCAGAACCTTGGCGCCTGCACCGATCAGCACGCCATCGCCGATCTTGGGGTGGCGATCCTCTTCTTCCTTGCCGGTCCCGCCCAGGGTCACCGAATGCAGCATCGAAACATTGTCCCCCACTACGGCGGTTTCCCCGATGACAATCGAATGGGCGTGGTCGATCATGATCCCCTTGCCGATCTTCGCGGCAGGATGAATGTCGATCCCGAAGATTTCCGATGTGCGCATCTGGAAGAAATAGGCCAGGTCCTTCTGTCCCTTGCGCCACAGCCAGTTGCTGACCCGATAGGCCTGAACCGCCTGGTAGCCCTTGAAGTACAGGATCGGCTGCAACAGACGATGGCAGGCCGGGTCGCGGTCATAGATGGCCATCAGGTCGGCGCGGACGGCTTCAACCACGGCAGGATCGTCAGCAAAGGCCTCATCCACGATTTCCCGCAGGATCGTCATCGACATCTCATTGGAACAGAGCTTCGCTGACACCCGGTAGGACAATGCCTTTTCGATGCTCTTGTGATGCAGGATACATGCGTGGATCAGGCCGCCCATCAGGGGTTGGGTCTCAACCGCCTCTTCCGCTTCGCGACAGATCTGGTCCCAGACAGGGTCAATCTTTCTGACGGCTTTGCGTTGCTCCAGCATGGCAATGTTCCTCTCTTTGCCTCTAGGATAGCCATGTAAGCCGAAAAAATCCAAACGCAATCCATTGATGGGCCTGATAACGGGAATGAATGGGACCGAGCTGCAAAATCTCAGAAACGTGATCCGGGCGCGGATGGCAGCGTTGCAAGACGCCGAGGAACTGGGCGAAGCGGGCCAGGCCGTGGTGACGCTGGATCAGCAGGCCGTGGGGCGGCTCAGCCGAATGGATGCGCTACAGAACCAGGCGATGGCCCAGGCCCAGCACGCACGGCGCGCGCAGGAGCTCCAGCAGCTGGCTGCCGCCCTCTTGCGCATGGAGGACGGCGAATACGGCTATTGTGAGGATTGCGGCGAGGAGATTGCGTTGCGGCGGCTGGAGCTGAACCCCGCCGCCGCGAAATGCATCAGCTGCGCGTCCGGTTAGCGTGAAAGCGGATCAGAGTCTGCATCAGCTGGCTGAAACAGGCGCAATATTCGGGGTCGTCGAACCCCGGTTCCGGCATCATCGGATGTTTGCGCGCCGCCGCCATCAGAGAGCCGTTGCCCCAGCGCGGATGCAGCCGCGCAGTGCGCCGGACATGCAGATCCGCCGCATGGGCCCGGGCGATCAGCGTTGCGGAAAACCGGGCCCGCTGAGCCAATGGGACGCGCATCATGGCCCGCGCGGCGCAGGCTACATCCCCATGCAGGACGGGACGCATGTCACGTCTCCACTGTCAGACGTCTGCCCAGCCCAGCGCCAAACCGGGCCGAGATCTGCGCCACCTCGAAGGTCAGCGGCAGGGCTGCACCATCCACGGCCTGCTGCGCAGCGGTGTAGATCCAGGCGGGCGCGTTCACCGTTTCCTCGCGCAGGATGGTGCTGCCGTCGATCACCCGGATACGGTAGCTTTCGCTCTCTTCCCCCAGCGGAATCTCCGGCGGCTCCCATTGGTCGCCGTCGATGCGGGTGCGCCGGATCCAGCTGAGCGAGAGATCCCCGCCAGCAAGTGCCGAGGCCCGCAGGTGAACCGGTGCATAGGGCCGCAAGCCGATGCCGTCAAAGGCCTCCAGCAGGTGCACATAGGCCGGATCATCGTATCCGCGGGCTGACGGGCCGATGCGGAAATGCAACGCGCTGCGACGTTGCGCGCTGGTCAGCTCGATCTGTTCAGGTGTGCCATCCAGCGCCACCACCCAGGATCCGGCGGGCCAGACCGGCGGCATCAGGGCATCCGTCCCCAGCTGCCCGCGCAGGCGGTGCGACAGCAGGTAGGTAGAGGGGCCCACCAGCTCTGCATCGCGGAACTGGAACACCTCCCAGGTGCCACTGCTGCCGTCCCCGATGGCCATCAGGTTGGCCCCGCCCAGCACCGCCGCGTCAGAACGGCTTTGCAGCGCACCGGAGATCAGCTTGACCTGCACCGCGTCCCCCCGGTCCCAACGCCCCGTCTGCGCGACATGCAGATCGGTTTCGGTTTGCCCGATAACCGAGCGCGCCTCGACCAGAGTGTTCAGCTTGTAGTCTTCGTCACTGGCGGATGCATAGACGGCCACGGAACCGGGCCAGCGTGTGGCAGTAACCGCCAGGTGTGGCGCATGGGGCACCTCATCGCCAGTCATCAACGGCAGGTCCAGAAACAGCGGCAGAACCGGTGTGGGCGCGGCAAAGGGCAGCTTGCTGGGGGGATCATCCGCACCTTCGGTCGGGCGATAGACCTCTGGTTCGATCCGCACGGCCTCCAGCAGCTGATGACCGATTTGTTCCACCTGATCCACCCGGTAGAGCGCCCCGTTGTCTGCCCCGGGCACCGACCAGCGGATCACATCCCCTGCGCCCAGCGCCAACCGGGACGGTGGCAAGGCAAAGCGCAAGGTTTCGCGGGACACGCGAGATTCGGTCAGCCAGCGTTCGGCAATGCGGCGTCCCTCACCCCGTGTCAGGGCAATCGGCACGTCGTTCTGTGCCACCGCGTGGGTGGCCTCTTCGGGCAGTACGGCTTCTTCGGCGACAACTTCATGATCGGCACCGGTTTCAATGAAACGCAGCCGGACCCGCCCGGTCAGCTCTGCCTCGGCATCACGTCCGTGATCGGCGGTTCCTTCCAGCTCATCGCTTTCAACCAGATCGGTGTCGTCCAGGGGAATCACATCCGTGCCGGTACGGGTGATGAAATGCAGAACGCCATCGCGTTCCACTGCGTCGAACCCATAGATCAGCATAAGGCTCTGCAAGGCAGACCGCGCATCGCTGACATCATCCACCGTGTAGCCGCGCACCACTCCGAACAGCCGGCTGGTATCAATCGCGTCCAGCCCAGAGGCGCTGCAGATCTCCTCCACCACCGAGGCCAGGCTGCGCGCGCCCACCCGGCCGTTCAGCCAGTGACCACGGGCGTGGTTCGGACCGTCGCTCCACAGCGATTGGGTATTGGGGAAGAAGGGGAAAGGTCGCACATCCCAGGCCCAAACGTAGACGTTGTCTGTATCCACCATACGGCCAGCGTAGTGTTCCGACGCCGGGTTCAGGGCCGGGTCGGCCCAATAGCCCTGCAAGGCCTCCAGATACTGGCGCTGGATCAGATCGTCACGCTGCCCGTTGGAGTAATGCGGCAGCGCAGTTTCGGACGACTTCGGGTCGATGAACTTGTTGGGCTGGTTGGTGCCCTTGTCAACAGCGGCGCAGCCGATCTCGGTAAACCAGATGGGCTTGGAGCCCGGTATCCAGGCGGTCGGGGCCACAGAGCGCACCCCATTCAGCCGGTCATGGTGCGGCTGTCGCCACCAATTGCGCAGGTCCTTGTAGCGCCAGACCCAAGGCTCGCCATACGCGCCGTCGGTGATGGGTTCGCGCCGTTGCGCGGTGCGGGCCTCGGCACTCGGGTAGTACCAATCGTAGCCTTCCCCCCCTTCGATGTTGGACCGCAGATAGGCGGTGTCATAGACGCTTTGCCACCCTGCGTCCTTGTCTGCGTGTGACTCCCCATCGCGCCAGTCGGAAAGCGGCATGTAGTTGTCGATACCGATGAAATCGATGTTGGGGTCCGCCCACAGCGGGTCCAGATGGAAATAGAGATCATTGCCGCCGCCCGGTGGCTGATAGGCCGGGTATTCCGACCAGTCCGCCGCATAGCCGATCTGCGTCTCTGCCCCCAGCAGGGCCCGCACCTCTGCCGCAAGGCTGCGCAGCTGCTGCACAGCCGGAAAGCCATTGTCGTCGCGGATACGGGTCAGCCCACGCAGTTCCGAGCCGATACAGAAGGCATCGACGCCACCGGCGGTAGCGCAGAGCGCCGCATAATGCAGGATGAACCGGCGCAGCCCCCAGTCCTGTGGACCGGTATAGGTAACCGTGCCATCGCCCACCACGAAGTCCGACGCCGTTGCCGTCCCGAAAAAGGCCGTAACCTCCCCCGTGGCGGCCGCTGTTCCATCCGGGGAGCCGTCCACGCCCGGCGCTTTGGACAGGGTGATCCGCCCACGCCACGGCAGATGCGGCTGATCCGTGGCATCCGACCAGGGATCGGGCAGCCCGTTGCCCTGCTGCTGGTCCATCAGGATGAAGGGATAGAACATCACCCGTTGGCCGGCCTCGTTCAAATGGCGGATCGCCTGCACCACCGACTGGTCCGATGGCGTTCCCCCATAGATCGGGCGCCCCTCGTCCTGCGCGATCTGTTGGGCCACGGCACGGGTCACGCCCGACACCTGCCAGGGCATGTTGCTGCCTTCGATCTCCGGTTTTTCGATCTTGGGATGCAGCTCACATTCACCACACCGCAGATCCCCGCCAAACCAGGACACCACCAGCGAGGTCGCCTGACACGCAGGCAGCTCATGCCTCAGATGACTGACGGAGGTTTCGAAATCGGTCATGCCCGACGGCGTATTGGTATTGGCGGGCCATTTCCCCCCCGGCCCGTCGGTATAGAAGACCGGTTCGGTGGCCAGCGTGTACTCCCCTGTTCCCGGAACCAGCGCCACGGCGCGCACGCTTTGCGCATGATCGGCCTCATACCGGGGGGAGCCGGGCTGTTCAGCGCGCAGCACCTCAAACGAAAACTGCGGCACCCGGTTGCCAAAAGGCTCCAGTTGCAGATCCTCCAGCACCACATAGGCGGTACCCCTATAGGCCGGAACAAGACCCGCGCCCTCGATCGCCTCGATCACCGGATCGGGTTGCTGGTCCGGGGTTCCGGTATAGACCCGCATGTTCAGGCTCTCGGCCGCGATCTCTTCCCCATCTGCCCAGATCCGTCCAATGGTCGCGATCTCCCCCTCACAGACCGCAATCGCCAGCGAAACGCTGTAGCTGTAGCGCGTTGTCTTGGGGCGCGACGGTGATCCCTTGCCCCCACCCCCGGTAGTCACGCTGCTTTCCAGAAAATCCGACGCCCAGATCACCTGCCCGCCGACACGCATACGCCCATAGACACGGGCAATCGCAGCGCCGTCCCCGGCCTGCGTCAGACGGAAACGATCCACTTTGCCGGTTTCAACCGGGGCTGCACCGCGCCCAAGGATGCGCTCATCAATAACCCGGCCCAGCGTGGCCCCCGCCGCGCGGCCCAGCACGGCGGTCGACAGCCCGGCAACGGTTCCACC
>JALEGX010000067.1 GCA_022763485.1 Paracoccaceae bacterium
GCTCATGCACGCCGTCGGCGGACAGGGTGTTGCCGCCATTGCGCAGAACGTCATTGCCACCTTCACCATAGAGGGTATCCACGCCAAGGCCGGTGTGGAACACATCATCGCCATCCCCGCCAAAGGCCAGCGTGTTGCCTGACCCACCACCCAATCCGGGGATGATGCGATCCACCCCGTCTCCGCCACGGAAAACGATGTCCTTGTCACCCAGAATGAGCCAGTCATTCAGGCTGGATCCGATGAATTCTTCAACGCCGTAGAAACGCAGCCTGTTGTCCACCGTGTCGCGCGCATTCAACCCACCCCGCCCGATGAAGTCACGAGAGGACAGAAGCCCGCTTTCGGTATCGATCAACCAGTATTTCTGGGCGTCCGACAGGTCGATCACATCGTGGCCGGTATCAACCAGCATGGATTGGTCGAAGCCCGTGATATCCGCAGGCGTAAAGATCGATTGGCCGGTTGTCGGATCTGTGGTTTCGACGATGCGCCCAAAGTCGGTGGGGGCGGATCCGCCGAAGAAGAATGAGATCTGCCGGTCCTCAACCTGCTCGGTCAGGTTGCTTGGGGCATCGGGGGCGATTACCATCTCCAGACGGTCATTGCCCGCTCCGCCAACAAAGCTCTCTTCCATCGTGCGGGTTACAAAGCGGTCGTTTCCATCACCGCCAAAGGCGCGCAACCCTTCGGGCAGCGGCTCGCCATCCGGGATCCGGTCACGCAGGTTGACGGACGTTCCCAGAAACAGGTCGTCGCCGCCCTTGCCATCAAACAGGGCGAAATGTTCCGACAGCTCGAAGGCATCGTTGCCGCGTGTGCCGACAATATTGATGCCGCTTGAACGCGCGGTGTCAAAGCCAAGGGATCTGCCGTTGGCGTCATACTTGGTGATGACGGTTGTCTGTATGCCATCGCGCAGGGTCTGTTCGGTGCGAAGCCGATCAAACCGGATGTTGCCGTCGGTCAGCCGGGTCAGCGGGGCAAACTGGCTTGCGCTGATGCCGCCATCCAGCACGTCGGTCCCGATGTCATAAAACAGCAGGTCGCCCGCGTTGTCGTCGCGGTTGATCGTGTAAGTGTCAAAACCGTCACCGGCCAGAAGCCGGTCCATACCATACGTGGAACTGATGGTGTCGTTGCCAATGTCACCGGTGGCGAAATCCTGACCCTTGCCAGTGACGATCACGTCATTCCCGGCGAAACCGGCAATCGTGTCATCCCCCCGGTTGCCGTTCAGGAAGTTCGCCACGTCGGACCCGGCGATCACGTCATCCCCGACCGAGGCCATGACGTTTTCCACGTTGCGGATATCATCCTGCAGGCTGCCCAGCCGGGTCAGATCCCCGATGTTGATGTTAACGCCGGTGGTGTTCTGGCCGCCATAATCCACCGCGTCGATGCCGGAACCGCCGTCCAGCGTATCCAGCCCCAAACCGCCGATCAGGACATCATTGCCTCCGTTGCCGCGGATCAGGTCCGCCCGCTCACCCCCCAACAGCAGGTCATCCGCGGTGCCACCAGTCGCCTGATTGTTGACCGCGTAGTTGACCCGAATGGCCGTGGCCAGCTGGTTGAACGTATAGACTGAGGCACCAAAGACGAAGCTTTCGACATTGATGACGCGGTCATCCCCGAAATTGCCAAAGAGCCCGCCCACGTGGGACAGGCGCAGGACGTCCACCAATGTGCCGTCCCTGGTCTCTTCGGTGACTTCCCACACGAAGGAAGACAAAGGCGCATAGGTGTAGAGGGTATCAAAGCCCGCTTTGCCATCGATTTCGTCATCGCCGCCTGCGTTGATGAGCACGTCATCACCGGGGCCACCAATCAGCGTGTCTGCGCCAAACCCGGCTGACAACACGTCACGCCCGTCCATGCCGTCCAGGTCGCTGTTGATGAAGGGCAGGAAGTTGCGTCCCAGCAGTACGTCCGTCTGATTGGTTCCATCCGCCAGAACCGGGCCGATGAAGCTTGCTTCGCCCAGCAAGCGTGCGATCAGGGCCTGTTTCGGGTCCAATGGCAGCGGGTCCAGCCGGTTGCCGTAGGCGGTTTCAACGCGCGTCACCATCGGTTGGTCGAACGACGGGGAGGCGCCGAAGATGCCGGCGAATTTGTTGGGCACGTCGTTCAGCGCGCCCAGCAGGTTCAGATCGGGCAGGAGGGACGCGAACGAGCGCTCGAACTGGTTCAGGAAGTTGTCGATCCCAAGGTTTTCCATGATCGGATCAACAACCGGGCTCACCACCTTGTCGACGACGCTTTCGGCTTTTTCCAGCACCCACATCAGGGGGGACAGCGCGTCCAGCACGACCCCCAGGGGATCAGCGATAAAGGCCAGCTTGTCGGACACTTCGCCGATCCCCTGCTGGAACTTCGCGACATTGCTGCCCAGATTGTTATAGCTGTTCAGCGAGGTCTCCAGAGCCGCGACGGAGGCGTCCATTTCTTCCAGGGCCTCTGTCGGGAACCGGGTGTTCAGCTCCGCAAAGAGGGTCTCCATATCGACCAGCGCGGCCTCGGCCTCGGGGCTGAGCGCGGCGGGATCCTCGTCAATGGCTTCCTTCAGATCCAGCAGGCTTGCCTCGATCGAGGCGATATCGCCCAGATCGTTGGAAACCTTGATCTGCAAACCGTCGACGGCCCGTTTGGCCGTGCTGATCGCAGCGCTGAAGACCTTGATTTCAGTGGAATAGCGGGCAAGCGTGTCCTTGATGTCTTCGGTCCGGTCCGCGATCTTGTCTAGCACGCGATCCAACGTCGTGCCGACTGCCTTGGTCGGACCGAAGAGTTTCAGAACCTTGGAAACGCTTCGCATGTCATCGATGAACTCATCGATCTTCTTGGCGTCCTTCGACGCGTCGTCGAGCTTGGAAACGATAGACGACAGCGTGTTCAGCGCTTTTTCGGCAACCTCCAGCCGGGTTTCCTGCCTTTCGAACTCCTCTTCAACGGTTTTGAGGTTCGCGTAATACGTGTCGAGCTGAATTCCCATTGGAAACACTTTCCGGCGTAATGCCAAAATCGAAGAAACTTGTGTTTGGGGTGTATGTATTATTCGCAGGTTCTGGCGAAAAATCAAACTTTCCGGCAAGGCGGGCAAAAGGGCGGGGCTCCGAGCGCAGTACCCCCGTGTTGTCCGACGCAGGTTGAGCCTTACGCGTTAAACAGGTCCGCCGTTTCCACCAGCCAGTCCACTGCGGCGTCAATGCGGCCCACACCGCGCATGTCTGCGTGCCGCAATAGCCAGACATCGCGCGTCATGTCCTGTGCCTCTGCTGGCAGGGAAAGCTCGGTCAGGCGGGGATCCCTGCGTGCAATTCCGGCAGGCAACAGGGCCCGGACCGGGTTTGCCGCGACGGTTTCAAACGCCGTTTCCAGATCATGCATTAGCAGTTTGGACAGAGGGGTGCCGTCGCGGCGGGCAAGCTCGCGGGTCCACTGCGCCTGCGGCAGATGCTGGGCGACGGGGTCATAGCCCAGCCAGGGACGCGAATGCGGGGCAAGATGGTCAAAACCCTTCGCCGTGAACACGGCAAAAGTAATGGAGCCGATCCTGCGGGCCAGCACTGCATCGCCGCCCTCTCTGGGTTCTGCAAACCTCAGCGCGATATCGACCTCACGACGCGTCAGGCTCAGGTTGTGGGGGTCCGGGATCAGGCTGATGCCGAGGTTGGGATGAGCAGCCATGACGCTGGGCAAACGCGGCGCAACGATCCGGTTCAGCAGAAACGGTACCGCCGTGATCCGCACTGTGCCGCTCAAAACCGTGTCTGACCCGATCCGCGCTTCAGCCGCATGGGTGATCTGTTCCATCTGTTCCGCGTGATCGGCCAGTGCGCGCCCCAGCGGCGTCAAAGTCGTGCGCCCGGAGCGGTCCCTGTGCACCAGGGGGCTTTCGACACGGTGTTCCATGACTTTGATCCGCCGCGACACGGTTGTCGGGTTGAGGGACAGCAAGTCTGCGGCCCCGGCCAGGCTTTCGGCCCGGGCGATGGACAGCAAGACACGATAGTCGTTCCAGTGAAGGGGCTGCATATATGCAGTTAATACCTGCAAAATGGGTGGCTATGAATGCAAATTTGTCGTGCGTAGCATTGTGAGGCACCGCCAAGGAGGTCACGATGCTATACCTGATCCAGTTTCACGACAGCGCTGACGCGCCCACAGATTTGAGAGCGCGTTACATGGCGCAACATCTTGCGTTTCTTAAGGAAAATGAAAGGGTGATCCAAGCTGCAGGCCCGATCCGCGAAGCGGATGGCAGCGTCAAAAGTGGTCTGTGGGTGGTCGATGTCGCAACGGTTGATCAAGCTTGGAAGCTGGTGAAAGCAGACCCGTTCTGGCCAACCGGGCTGCGGGACCGGGTTGAGATCAGGCACTGGGCGCAGGTCTTTGCCGCGGGCAAGGTGCTTGTCTGACGCGATTCCTCGCCTGCGCGGCATTGGTTCGGTAGAGCCGCGATTGGTGGACCTGCCGTTGTCGGTTGGCGACGTGCAAGTTCCGCAACGTAAAATCGGTGACATTGGGCCGTGGTTTCGCGGGTTTTCGCTCTGAACCCGAACGGCGATTTCAGTCCGGGGAAACCCGGTAGCCTGGCGTGGATTCCCACCTGAAATCACCAAGAATCTTTAGGGAAATCCGGATGTCATGGTCTGACAGACCCAAGCGTTGAGCGCAGGGGGCGGCCCTTTGCTGGGACATCGGTGCCGCTCTGACCCGGGGCCGGGGAGGTCATTCACGGCACGATAATTCCTGAACAAAACAGTTGCGTGCGATCCGCCGCATTCTAAAATGAAACTTAATTTCACTATGCGAAATTAGGGAGGATCGCATGAAGACACTTTCCAAACTGGCGTTGACCCTTGGCTTGATGGCAATGCCACTGGCGGCCGCTGCCGAAACCGTTCTGGTGCTGGGTGAGGCCGGCCCCAACCGTGGTGCGCGGGCGGCCGCAACGAAATGGTTTGCCGAGCAAGTTGAGGAGCGCTCTGGCGGGGATCTGAAGATCGACATCCAATGGGGCGGGGCGCTGTTCAAGGCAAACGCGGCGCTGCAATCCATCGGGGATGGGGTGGCCGACATGGGCACCGTGATCGCCGTCTATTACCCGCAGGAACTGGCCAGCTATGGCATCGCGGATCTGCCGCTTGATAACCCCGATGCCTGGGTCGGGATGCGCGCCACCCACGACATCATGACCGGCAACGCGCAGATGCGCGCGGCACTGGAGAACCACAATCTGGTCTATCTGGGCACCTATACCACCAGCCAGGTTAACATCGGCTGCAAGGATGCAGCGATCCGCACTGCCGAAGACGTGCAGGGCCTGAAGGTGCGCGGCGTGGGATCCTATGGCAAGGTGTTCGGGGACATCGGGGCCAACATGGTGCGCATGTCGATCTATGACGCCTATCAGGGTCTGGACACCGGTCTGCTGGATTGCAGCCAGGGCTATTCCTACGCGGTTTCGGCCCTGAAACAGGATGAGGTCATGACCAGCTACACCCTGCTGAACTGGGGTCAGGTTGGCGGCGTCGGCAACATGATGAACAAGGATTCCTTTGATGCGCTGAGCGCGGAGCATCAGCAGATCCTGCTCGAAACCGGCTCTGACATGATCGACTACTTCGCCCGTATCCTGACCGGCGCAAATGCCAAGGCAATTGCCTCGATGA
>JALEGX010000068.1 GCA_022763485.1 Paracoccaceae bacterium
ATCCTTCGATTTCCCCGCGCACCCCCAGCAATGTCCCCTGCAGGCCGTTGCCGACCATCAGCAGCATCATTCCCAGCAGCAGCGCCCACGCGCTTGAAAGAACCTGTAGCATCGCGCGTCTCCGTGTTCGCCTTAAACCCCTGCGGGAATCTTAACTACTCCAGAGCCGCGCTTGTCCAATACTATTGTTGTCTGGGCTACGATCTTTCCGCCTTCCCCGGGACCAAAAGCGACGCATCGCCGTAGGAGAAGAAACGATATTTATGTTGCAGCGCATGGGCATAGATGTCGTGGATACGCTCCTGCCCCATCAGCGCCGACACCAGCATCAACAGCGTGGATCGCGGCAGGTGAAAATTGGTCATCAGCGCGTCGGTCACATGGAAGGTGAAGCCGGGATAGATGAAGATATCCGTCTCGCCTTCCCAGGGTTCGATCGCCCCCGCGCGCGCCGCGCTTTCGATCAGGCGCAGCGCCGTTGTGCCCACCGGGATGACCCGGCCGCCCGCGGCCTTGGTGGCGGCAATCTCGGCGGCGGCCTCCGGGCTGACCCGGCCCCATTCGGCGTGCATCTTGTGGGTGGTGACGTCATCCACCTTGACCGGCAGGAAGGTCCCGGCCCCCACATGCAGCGTCACATGGGTAAAGCCAACGCCCAGCTCGGACAGCTTCTCCAGCAGCGGCGCATCGAAGTGCAGCGATGCCGTGGGCGCGGCCACGGCCCCCGAATGCCGGGCCCAGATCGTCTGGTAATCCTGCTTGTCCTGCTCATCCGCCGGGCGCTTGGCCGCAATATAGGGCGGCAGCGGCATCGCCCCGGCCTCGGCCAGCGCGGCGTCAAAATCATCGCCCCCCAGATTGAACCGCAGGTGCCCCTGCCCGTCTGCAATCGCTTCCAGCGAGGCGCTCAGATCGGCGGAAAAGCGGATGGTTTCCCCTTCGCGCACCTTCTTGAGCGGCTTCATCAGCGCCGCCCAGGTGCCATCGGCGCGTGGCTCCAGCAGCGTCACCTCGATCCGGGCCGAGGTCCGCCCCTGAGCCGACGTCCGATGCCGTTCGCCGCTCAACCGTGCAGGGATCACCTTGGTGTCGTTCAGCACTAGCCGGTCCCCCGGCCGCAGCCAATGCACCAGGTCGCTGACCCGGTCATCGGTGATCTGCTGATCATCCGCCACCAACAGCCGGGCAGACGACCGTGGCGAGGCCGGACGGGTGGCGATACGGTCTTCGGGGAGGTCGAAATCAAAATCGGAGAGTTTCATGCCCGCGCTATAGGATGTTTCGAGCGGTTTGAAAATGGTGTCCGGCCCGCGCCGCGACGCCAAATCCGATTGCAGCGCCGACCGTTTGATGACCTGATGCGAATGAGCGCCACCCCTGATTCTGATGACCTGTAACCCAGCTTGGGCCACGTCATGAAAACATCGGGAATTCCAGGGAGGGCGGTCTTCTCTATTACCATGAGGGACATTGAAGACATGGATGATTTCAGCAGCGATCAAACCACCACCGGAACCGTCACCACAGGAACGCTATCTCACGGCGATATCGAAACGGTCGGGGATACCGACTGGTTCGCGGTCGAGTTGGAAGCCGGGACGTTCTACCGGTTCCAGATTTACGGCAGAGGGGAGGCGAGCCAAGACATATTCGGAAAGACTCTCCTCTACAAGAAAATCGAGTTGTTTGACCCAAGCGGAATAGCGATTGATCAGGACAGCCAAGGAGACCGGCTTGGCCAAACTGGCTTCAGCTATATGGCAACAGAGACAGGAACCTTCCATATCTCTGCAAGCGGCAGAATTGACGCTATCGGGTCCTATGCGCTTAAGCTTGACACCATTGCACCGGACATCGGGGACACAAAAGCAGAGTCGATGGCTCTCGCAATCGGGTCACCCATCAATTTGGTGGACGATTCACATACACGTCGAATTGACCACGACTGGTTCAGTGCTGATCTGGAAGCTGGACGAACCTATGTGCTCGAACTTGACAGGGGCGTTTATTGGCCTGACTACGTCGTATCTCTTCGCGGCCATGTCGAAGACGCTTCGGGAAGTGTCATTGCTACGACGATCGGAGACCTGCGCTCCTATGCGGAAACAGCCGTTTTCACGCCCGAAAGCAGCGGCACTCATTTCTTTGACATAGTTGGCAACACCCAAATCTCAAGTTCGCTGTATTCCATCACGCTCCGCGAAGCGGTGGACGTTACCGGCACAGCGGGCAATGATTGGCTGACCGTCCCTGGCGATGGACACCACCAGCCCATCGCCATTTCCGGTGGTGCCGGACAAGACATGATCTCCTTCGCATCAAGAGCTCTACCCGACATTCTGGGTGAGGGTGTGGTGGTCAACCTGGACAATGGGCTGCTCTACACCAGAACGCCAGTACACATGAAGTTCGTCATGGACAGCATCGAACACGCCACCGGTAGCAACTTTGCCGACACACTCTATGGTCGCGACGGGGCCGAGCGGCTGCGCGGATTGGGCGGCAACGACACCTTCTTCAGCTCCGAAGGGGCCGACACGCTGGAGGGCGGCGCGGCCTGGGACACGCTGGACTTCCGCTTCTCCGACACCGGCGTCTCCGCCTCGCTTCTGAAGGGGCGCGGCTGGTCCGGCGACGCGGCGGGCGACCGCTACGCCGGGATCGAACAGGTCAACGGGTCGTTCCACGATGACATCCTCTGGGGCGATCACGGCAACAACCGGCTGGATGGCTCGCACGGGGATGACACGCTGATCGGCAATGGTGGCGATGACATCCTGATCGGCGGGTTTGGTCAGGATGTGATCATCTACGGCGGCAACCGCGCGGACTACAGCGTGACCCAGACCGGATTCCGCACCGACGTGACCCATCTGAACGGCGGCGCAGAGGGGCATGACGTCATCCTGCACGCCGAGATCCTGCGCTTTGCCGACGGGGATCTGCTGCTCTGAGAGTCAAGAGACACCGGCCCGCGCCCCGGACGGGCCCAGGCCGGTACATTTGGAGGCGTTTTGATTTGAGAAGGACTTTGCCCGATGGACGATTACAGCAACGACCCCACCACCACCGGACGCTTGGAACTTGGCAGCCTGTCGCATGGGGTGATCGAAACCGTCGATGACAAAGATTGGTTTGCGGTCGAACTGGACGCTGGGACGATCTACCGGTTTCAGATCTATGGAAGCGGAAGCCTGAGTAGCAGTTTGTTTGGAAAGAAGTTACCTTGGCAAACAGTCGAAGTTTTCGACGCAGATCAAAAGCTACTCGGTTCCCATACGGGCGGACGCGTTTTGGGAGAGACGGGCCTCACCTTCTCTCCGGAAACGACCGGCACATATTTTGTTGCAGCTGACGGCGTTTCCGATGCGGTTGGCAGTTATCTCCTGAAAATGGACACACTCGCGCCGGAAACCGGCGATACCATGGCCGATGCGTTGTCCCTGACTTTGGGCAACACGATTGTACTGCAAGACAATTCGATAGCGGCAGAAGGCATAGACCCGCTTGAAGCGCGCGATGAAGATTGGTTCAGCATGGATCTGGAAGCCGGGGTCACCTATGCCTTGGAACTGAACGGCAGAGTCTATGCCAGCTTCTTTGCTGAGAGTATTCGAGGCGAAATTTCCAACGACGCCGGTGATGTGATCTCGCGAACCTATGGCAGCAAGCCCCCTGGGTCAGAGACTGCGGTCTTCACAGCACCTGAAACCGGTACCTTCTATTTCAACGCGATCACCGATATTGACCGTAGCCCGAGAGCACTCTACTCGGTCACCCTGCGTGAGGCGGTCGAAATCACCGGCACCGCGGGCAACGACTGGCTGTCGGTTCCCGCAGCCGAAGACACGGTGCCCATCGCCCTTTCCGGCGGCGCCGGGCAGGACATGATTTCCTTCGCCGCGCGGGATGGGCATAGCTACCTGGGCGAGGGTGTGCTGGTGAACCTTGAGAACGGCCTGCTCAGCGCGCGAGCGCCGGGCTACATGCGGCTTGCGATGGACAGCATCGAACACGCCACCGGGTCCAACTTTGCCGACACGCTCTACGGACATGACGGGGCCGAGCGGCTGCGGGGGCTGGGTGGACGTGATGAGTTCTTTGGCTCGGAAGGTGCGGATCGGATCGACGGCGGCGGTGGTCGGGATGTGCTGGACTATCGCTATTCGGACAACGGCGTGTCGGCCTCGCTGCTGAAGGGCCGCGGCTGGTCGGGCGATGCCGCGCGGGATCAGATCCGCGGGATTGAAGACCTGCGCGGCTCCAACCATGACGATTTCCTTTGGGGGGATCGGGGAAACAACCGGCTGGACGGCGGCTTTGGCGATGACACGTTGATGGGCAACGGCGGCGACGACTATCTGATCGGCGGGCATGGCACAGACGTGATCCTCTATGCGGGCAATCAGGCGGACTATACGATTACGCGCGCGGGCTTCCGCACCGATGTGGTTCACAATGACGGCGG
>JALEGX010000069.1 GCA_022763485.1 Paracoccaceae bacterium
AGCAGGTCAGACATGCTTTCACACGGCTTACCCTCGAGGGCGATTTTGGCGAGCCTGTTCTTGGCAACACGCACGGACCCACCAGCTTCGCGCGCACGCGAACGCAGGTCCTGCATCTCGGCAACTGTCAGACCGACGTAGTGAGCAACCACCACGACGCCAGAGCTTTCGAAGATCTGGCCGAGTTCCTCGACCACTTTCTCTTTCTGGGCTCTATCCACAGTTCTCTCCAAGTTAGGGATGTCAGACATCCCGGCTCAAGTTTGCCGGGCGAAATTCCCCCGGCGTTCAGGTCCGTTACTACGGGGTGAGCCAAAACCACCCGAGGGTTTGGATCCCTCGATCTTTTGGTCTTTCCCGTCTCAGGAGGGAAATTAAGACCCTTGAAAAGGGCCACCCACCATCTTGGACGAAACGAAATAAAGCGCACGAAGAATCGCACGCTTTACCTCGCGCTGATATGTAGTGAGTTTGTGCAGGAATTCCAAGAGGAATTTTCCCCTTTTCCAACCGGCTGCTTAGCCGGTGTAAAGCGCCCCGAAACGCTGGCGGGCGGGCGCATCCAGTTCCAGGCTCAGGGACACCCCGACGCCTTCGGAATGCAAGCGCGCCAGCGCATCCGCATCCAGTTCATGCAAACCGGCATAGATCTCTTGCAGGGCCGCCTCCGCGTCATCGCTTTTCAGAGCGGCCGCGACCTGATCCGTCAGGGCGTGGGTGAAACCGGCAGAGGCCATGCGCCACGGCACCTTCTTGCGCCAGGTGGCAAAGTCCTCACCGATCATATGCAGCAGATAGGCGCCATCTGCGGCACCAAGCTCCACCTCATGGGCGCGCCCCTGCCCCGGGACTTCGGCCCAATGCTGACGCAACCGCGCGCGCTTCAGTCCGGCCCGCGTCAGGGACTTGCCCTGCGGATGCCCCATCAGGCCCTTGCGCCGGGGACCGAAGAAGCGCGTGTTGTTCTGATAGACCCGCCGCGCAACGTCCCGTTCCATCGGGCAACGGAACTGCATGTCATCCCGCGCCGGCACCGGCTGCACCAGTTCCGCAGTCAGCACCCGCACGGCCTGCACCTCATCCGGCTGCGCCGCCAGCAGATCTGAAATGCGCCTCTCACGCAGCGCAAGGAACTCATCCGAATCCACGTTCAACAACCAGCCATGCGCCTGCCCGCGATAGGCAGAGGTGATTGCAGCGTTCTGTCTTTTGGTAAAGCGAACCTCAGGTGAAAGCCCGAGGGATTCCCAGAAGTCTGGCGTGCAGGGGATGCAGGTGACTTCGGGGGTGTCGCTCAGGACCCCGATTGCAGGGTCCTGAGGATCATCAAAGAAAAGCGTGATGCGCTCCGCCCCCTGATCCAGATACCACGCAACAAAGCGCAGCGTCACGTTCAGAGGCTCTTTCAGCACCGCGGCGACATGCCAGGTTGCCGACACCGGAGCCGCGACCGCTCTTATTCGCCAGTGGCGTTCGAAACGTCGACCGACACGCCCGGACCCATGGTCGAGCTGATGGCGATTTTCTTCATGTAGGCGCCTTTGGCACCGGCCGGCTTGGCACGGGCAACGGCGGACACGAAGGCACGAACGTTTTCGACCAGCTTGGCTTCGTCGAAGGAGACCTTGCCAACACCTGCGTGCACAACACCGGCCTTTTCGACCTTGAACTGCACTTCACCGCCCTTGGCGTTTTTGACTGCGTCAGCAACGTCCATGGTCACGGTGCCAACCTTGGGGTTCGGCATCAGGTTGCGCGGGCCCAGGATCTTACCCAGACGACCAACGATCGGCATCATGTCCGGGGTCGCAATGCAGCGATCGAACTCGATGGTGCCGCCCTGGATGGTTTCCATCAGGTCTTCTGCGCCAACGATGTCTGCACCGGCTTCCTTGGCTTCATCAGCTTTCGGGCCACGGGCAAACACGGCAACGCGAACGGTTTTACCGGTGCCGTTCGGCAGGCCGACAACGCCACGGACCATCTGGTCCGCGTGACGCGGGTCAACACCCAGGTTCACGGCGATTTCAACGGTCTCGTCGAACTTGGCAGAGGCGCTGGATTTCACCAGTGCGATGGCCTCTTCAACGGACAGGTTTTCTTTGCCAGCAAAGGCTTCACGGGCGGCGGTGGTGCGTTTTCCGACTTTTGCCATCTTACTTCACCTCGATGCCCATGGAGCGGGCGGAGCCCAGGATGATCTGCATTGCTGCGTCGATGTCGTTGGCGTTCAGGTCTTTCATTTTCGCTTCAGCGATTTCTTTGACCTGTGCAACCGACACGGAACCAACGGTCTCACGACCCGGGTTGTTGGCGCCGGACTTCAGCTTGGCAGCTTTTTTCAGGTAGTAGGACGCCGGGGGCGTCTTGATGTCCATGGTGAAGGACTTGTCCTGAAAGTACTGGATGATGGTCGGGCACGGCGCGCCGGGTTCCATGTCTGCGGTCTTGGCGTTGAACGCCTTGCAGAATTCCATGATGTTGATGCCGCGCTGACCCAGCGCCGGACCAACCGGCGGGGACGGGTTTGCCTGACCGGCAGGAACCTGCAGCTTCAGGCTCCCTACGAGTTTCTTGGCCATTGGCCTTCTCCTAATTCCAACATCCCTGAAACGCGTTTCAGGGAATACTAAGTTGTGTGGTCCGAACTTAGCGTCGCGACGCCCTGCCCTCCCACGCGGAAACGGCACAGACTCGGTAACCGAATCCGCGCACGAGCGGTGCAATAGATCAGATTGCGGAGCGGATCAATCCCGGAAACACATGATCAAGGCGATCACAGCACGCCTTCATAAGCTGCCATCCAGGACCGGGCGACCGTGTCCCATCCGAATTGCTCCTGCGCACGCCTGCGCGCCGCGATCGAAATCGACTCGGCATATTTCGGCTCAGATCCCAGACGCATCATCGCACCCGCCAGCCCGTCGATGACCGACTGTTCACTGGACGGATCGACAAACACGGCCTCATTTTCATTGGCAATCCCCATCGGACCACCCCAACGCAAAGCAACAGTCGGCAGCCCCTGCATCATCGCCTCCTGCATCGAGATCCCGTTGGATTCGCACAATGTAGGAAAGACGAACCCGCGGTAGCGCCGCATCTCTGTCACCAGTTCTTCATGAGAGATCCAGCCGCCAAACCTGACCCGACGCTCCAACCCCAACGATTGGGCCAGATGCTTGAGCCCATCCAGCGCCGGACCTGTGCCATAGACGGTAAGCGTGGTGCTTTCCTCGCAAAGCAGCAAAGCCCGGATCGCCAGGTCGACCCCCTTGAGGTCAATCAGTCGCCCCCAATAGATGAAGTTGCGATTGACGCCTTCATGCTCAATCCGGGGAGCGGCCTGCAGTGCATCATCGATACCCGAGTCCACCACATCCAGAATACGGTCCGGCTTGCACCCTGCCCAGTCAAGGGCGTCCCGCGTGCGCTGATAGCCGGAGTTCAACACCCGCGCCGCCCGCCTCAGATCGCCAGACAGAACGCCCGACATGTTCATTGCCGGTCGATAGACAAATTCTTCGACCACCTCTCCCTTCCCGGCCCGGTCCTTGAAGGCGGGCGGAAAAAACAGGTTTCCCGACAATGGGCCGACCACGTATTTGTATCCCTTGGGCGGATGGCGGCGGACGGTCGGAGAAATCGGGCAGAGGTAGTGGATCAGCGTCTGCGCCGGATCGAACCCCCTGCAGGCTCGTGCGACCTCCAGATGAAAAACCGTATCGACGTGGCGCGCAAAGACGCGGCTGCGCCACAACAGGTTCTGCAACAGGCTGTCAGCAACAAAATGGATGCGATCGCGGGGCAGCTTGCAGGTT
Source organism: Paracoccaceae bacterium (assembly GCA_022763485.1). Classification (GTDB taxonomy): domain Bacteria; phylum Pseudomonadota; class Alphaproteobacteria; order Rhodobacterales; family Rhodobacteraceae; genus Aliisedimentitalea. The sequence goes on from JALEGX010000069.1 coordinate 3,822, forward strand.
TCAAGCAGCTCCATGCGGCAGCGTTCATGGGTGAAAAGAAGGACATCAAGGCCCTTATCCAGAAGGTATTTGAAATACTGGTAGGCCTTGATTGCCTCACCACCCATGGATGTGCCCGCGTTCGCCGACACCAAAACAATACGCATTCGCGCTGCGCTCCTCGAATATCGTTAGCGCCACAATAAGAGCGAGCGGCAACAGCGGACAAGCAAAACCCGCCTCTCCGGTCCGGGGGCGGGTTTAGAAATTTCCGTTTGGGGACAGGGTCAGCCCTGCTTGGTCACCTGGGTGAAATCCAGCTCGACCGGGGTTTCGCGCCCAAAGATCGAAACGGTGACTTTCAGCTTCTGGTTGTCGTCGTCGACTTCCTCGACCATGCCGTCGAAGTCTTCGAACGGTCCGTCATTCACCTTGACGCGCTCACCCACCTCGAAGGAGATCAGGGTCCGCGGTGCTTCTTCGCCTTCCTGGACGCGGTTCAGGATCTGGTTCACCTCGGCATCGCGCATCGGCATCGGGCGGCCCTGCGGACCCAGGAACCCGGTGACGCGGTTGATCGAGTTGATCAGGTGATAGCCCTGATCGGACATTTCCATGTGAACCAGCACATAGCCCGGCATGAAGCGACGCTCGGTGGTCACTTTCTTACCGCGACGCACTTCGATCACTTCCTCGGTCGGAACCAGAACTTCATCGATCTGATCCTCAAGCTCCTGCTCGGCGACCGAGGTCCGGATCTGCTCCGCGATCTTCTTTTCGAAATTCGAGAGAACGCTGACCGAATACCACCGTTTCGCCATGAACCTGTCGCCCTTGTTTTGTCCGGCCACGGCCGGAAGCCTTGAGAATCGTTTCGCGGATGAACCGCGCGCGCCCCGGAACAAAAAGCGGCGCGCAACACGAATCGCCGCACGCCCACACCAGAGTCAGGATTGTCACCTAACGGTCATCGAAGCCCAGATCAAGTGGCAAAGCCATTTGCGAGGGGGCGGAGAGCCTTATCCGAAATAGCCCAGCACGCTGGTCAAACCTGTCTTGATCAGCAGGTCGACGAGGGCAAAGAACACGGCCGTCAGGGCGGCCATCAGGAATACCATCACGGTGGTCAAAAGCACTTCGCGGCGGGTCGGCCATACGACCTTGGAGACTTCGGCACGAACCTGCTGGATGAACTGGACGGGGTTGATGGTGGCCATGAGGCTATTGCTTCCTGATTTTGTCGACAGAGCGCACATAACCGGCATCGAAGGCATTTTCAAGGCGCAATGCCCCGCGTCACTGTTGCCTGCCGTGCTTTGCGGCGGTAACGATCCCTCATGGTCGATATCTTTCTGCGCACGCTCCCGTTCTTTGCGATCATCGGCCTGGGCTACTGGGCCGGGCGCACCCGTTTCTTCACCGCCGAAGCGACGGCCTATCTGACCAAGTTCGTCTTTTTCTTTGCGCTCTCGGCGATGCTGTTCAGATTCGCCGCCACGCTGCCATTCGCACAGATCTTCGATCCGCGCCTGATGCTGGGCTATCTGATCGGCACCGCCGCGGTCTATGCCTGCGGGACAATCGTCGCGCGCATCCGGGGCATGGATATGGCCACTTCCGCGGTCGAAGCCCAATGCGCCGCCATCGGAAATGTGGGCTTTCTGGGCCTGCCAATGCTGGCAATGCTGTTCGGTGAGGCCGCCATCGGGCCTGTCATGCTGGTCCTGACCGTCGATTTGGTGGTGTTCTCTTCGCTCATCGTGATCCTGATCAACGCCGGGCGCGGCTCGGGCCTTGGTCTGAAAACCCTGCGCCTTGTGCTGCTGGGGCTACTCAAGAATCCGATGATCGTGTCGATCTCACTGGGTCTGGCCTGGTCGGCGCTGACGATCCCGGTGCCCGAGCCGATGAACGACTTCCTGACCATTCTGGGCGGCGCGGCCACACCCGGGGCCTTGTTCGCCATTGGGGCCTCTCTGGCCGGCAAATCCGCCGAACGGATTGAGGTTGCGGGCTGGCTGAGCTTTGCCAAGCTGGTGCTGCATCCCGCTTTTGTCGCCATCAGCGTGCTGATCCTTGTGCCGCTTCCGCCCTTTGCCGCCACCGTGGTGATTTCCGCCGCAGCCCTGCCTGTGGCGGGCAATGTGTACATGCTGGCGCAGCACTACGGCGTGGCCCCGCACCGGGCCTCAGCGGCGATTTTCCTGTCTACGATGGCCAGCATCATTTCGGTTCCGGCCGTCATTGCCTGGCTGGAAACGCTCTGAGCATCTGCGCAGGTCACGGTTGAATATTTGACGCAAAAAGCGCCAAGTCCGACGCGCCCGCACTGGACCAATCACATCGACACCGTTAGCGATAGACGCAACGGATAAAGGAGTCGATTCATGGAAACCGTTTCGGAAAACAGGGCGTTTGGCGGTGTTCAGGGCGTTTATCGCCACGCGAGCAAGGCAACCAATTGCGACATGACCTTTGGTTTGTTCCTGCCCGAAGAGGCCCGTGACGGACCGGTTCCGCTGCTCTGGTATCTCTCCGGCCTGACCTGCACCCACGAGAACGCCATGACCAAGGCCGGGGCCCAGGCGTGGTGCGCAGAACAGGGCATCGCGATCGTGTTCCCCGACACGTCACCGCGCGGCGAAGGCGTTGCGGATGACGACGCCTATGACCTTGGTCAGGGCGCTGGGTTCTACGTGAACGCCACGCAAGACCCTTGGGCACCGCATTTCCGCATGTGGGACTATATCGCCGATGACCTGCCTGCCGTGCTGGCAGAGAACTTCCAGCTGGATATGGACCGTCAGGCGATCACTGGTCACTCGATGGGCGGACATGGCGCGCTGACCCTGGCAATGAACCTGCCGGACCGCTTCAAATCCGTCTCGGCCTTCGCACCGATCTCGAACCCCACCGCGTCGGACTGGGGTCGCAAGCAGCTGCTGGCCTATCTGGGTGACAACGAAGCCGATTGGGCAAAGCATGACGCGACCCTGATGATGCGGGACAAGGGCTTTGACGGTCCGATCCTGATCGACACCGGCACGTCGGACCAGTTCATCGACCTGCTGAAACCCGAAGCCCTGTCCCATGCCATCGCCGAGCGCCGCCAGCAGGCAACCGTGCGGATGCAGCCGGGCTATGACCATTCCTACTTCTTCGTCTCGACATTCATGGAAGACCACGTGAGCTTCCACGCCGAGGCCCTGTATGGGGCATAAGCCATGAGCGATTTCGACTATGATCTGATCATCATCGGATCCGGCCCCTCGGGCCGGGCCGCCGCCATCCAGGCGGGTAAATTGAAACGCCGGGTTCTGGTCATCGACCGAAAGGACCGGCTGGGCGGGGTGTCGGTCCATACCGGCACCATCCCCTCCAAGACCCTGCGCGAAACCGTCCTGAACCTGTCTGGCTGGCGCGAACGCAGCTTTTATGGCCGCTCCTACCGGGTCAAGGACCAGATCGGCGCCGACGACCTGAAGGCCCGCCTGCACATGACGCTCGACTATGAGGTCGATGTGCTGGAACACCAGTTCAACCGCAACCACGTTGAAACGCTGAACGGTCTGGCCAAGTTCATTGGCCCGCATGAGATCGAGGTGGCCACCGAAGCAGGCGATACCACCCGGCTGACGTCGGCGAAGTTCCTGATTGCAACCGGCACACGCACCTATCGTCCGGACTATGTCCCCTTCAACGGCAAGACCGTTGTCGACGGGGATGAGTTCCTGGAGATGGACGAAATCCCACGCTCGCTGGTGGTGATCGGCGCCGGTGTTATCGGCGTTGAATATGCGACGATGTTTTCGGCGCTGGATGTCCGCGTGACATTGATCGAGCCGCGCGACAGCTTCCTGGACTTCATCGACCGCACGCTGATCCAGGAGTTCACCCACCAGATCCGCGAGAACGGTGTGGACCTGCGTCTGGGCTCCGCGGTGGAGAAGATCGAAGACACCGGAAACCATATCGAGGTCAGCCTGGACAACGGCCGTCACGTGCGCGGCGAAATGCTGCTGTTCGCGGCCGGGCGCATGGGCGCAACCGCGGCGCTGAATCTGGATGTTCTGGGGGTTGAAACGGATCACCGGGGCCGCGTGACCGTGGACCGCAAGACCTATCAGACCAACGTTCCGCACATCTACGCGACAGGTGACGTGATCGGCCACCCCTCGCTGGCGTCCACGTCGCTGCAACAGGGCCGCGTTGCTGCCTGTCACGCGCTGGAAACGCCGTCCTTGCCGGAAAGCCCCTGGTATCCCTATGGCATCTACTCGGTGCCGGAAATGTCGACCTGCGGCATGTCCGAAGAGGAACTGCAAGAACGCGGCATCCCCTATGAGGTCGGCGTCGCCCGGTTCCGCGAAACCTCGCGCGGGCATATCATGGGTCTGGAGCACGGCATGTTGAAAATGCTGCTCAGCCTGAAAACCCGGCGCGTTCTGGGGGTTCAGATCGTGGGCGAAGGCGCAACCGAGCTGATCCACATTGGCCAGGCGGTGATGAACCTGAAGGGTACGGTGGACTACTTCGTGCAGAACACCTTCAACTATCCCACGCTGGCCGAGGCCTACAAGATCGCGGGTCTGGACGCGTTCAACCGGATGCCGATCCCCGAGGAGTTCAAGGTGCGCAAGAAAGCCGCCGCGTCTCCGTCAAAGGCGAAGGCCGCGCCGAAAGCCAAGGACAGCGCCGAGGACAAGGCCGCCAAGTGATGGCCTTGTACGTCGACGCAGATGCATGTCCGGTGAAAGAGGAATGTGAGCGGGTCGCCACCCGCCACAAGCTGGACATGTTTGTTGTCTCGAACGGCGGGTTGCGCCCCTCGCGCAATCCGCTGGTTCAGAATGTGATCGTGGCCGAAGGCGCGGATGAGGCGGACAAATGGATCGCCGAACGCTGTGGCCCCGGCGATGTCGTCGTCACCGGCGACATCCCCTTGGCCGCCAAATGCATCGAAGCCGGCGCACAGGTGATGCGCCACAATGGTGACGCCTTCACCGGCGCAAATATCGGCCAGCAACTGGCCATGCGCGACCTCATGGCCGACCTACGCGCGGCCAATCCACTGGGATCACAGGGCGGCGGACCCCCCTTTTCCAAGGCCGATCGCTCGCGGTTTCTGAACGCGCTGGAAACCGCCATTCGAAAAGCCGCGACCAACTAGCTCTGGCCAGCCGCGCCCCCTGCGCCTTAGGGTGAAAGCAATTTCATCTGCGCAGGGTGTGTCGTGGTTAGGTTTCTGTTTTTCATAGGTCTTTGCTTGCTTTGCCTCCCAAGCCCCGCGGATGCGGCGAACCGAGGCGCGGTCGAGGCGCAGTTTCAATCCTGGCTCAAGTCCGAGATCTGGCCCCGTGCCAAGCGCGAAGGCGTATCCCGCCGCGTCTTTGACCGCGCGTTTCAGGGCGTGACGCTGAACTGGGACCTGCCGGACCTGGTGCCGCCGGGCAGCAAGAAAACCACGCCCAAGGCCCAGCGACAGGCGGAATTCGGATCACCGGGGCGCTATTTCAATCGCGGCTCGGTGGATGGGGCCACCTCTGTCGGGAGCGTGATGGCGCAGCGCCATGCCAAGGCCCTGAAACGGACGGAACGCAAAACCGGCGTGCCGGGCCGGATCATCCTGGGCATCTGGGGGCGCGAAAGCGGCTATGGTCGTGTCGCCATCCGCCATGACGCCTTTCAGGTTCTGGGCACCAAAGCCTTCATGAGCACCCGCGCCGACATGTTCACAAAGGAACTGATCGCCGCGCTGAAGCTGGTGCAATCCGGCGGCACCCCCAAAGGACGCCTGAAAAGCAGCTGGGCCGGTGCGCTGGGACAGCCGCAGTTCATGCCGTCAAACATCCAGAAATTCGCAGCCGACGGGAACGGCGACAAGCGGGTGGATATCTGGACATCCGAGGCGGACACGATCGCTTCGATCGGCAACTATCTGGCCAAGTACGGTTGGGTGCGCAACCGCGATTGGGGCTTCGAAGTCACCCTGCCCGCCAGCGTGTCCTGCACGCTTGAAGGGCCGGATCAGGGCCGCCGGATTTCCGAATGGGAGAAGATGGGCATCAAGCGCGTGTCAGGTCGCCCCTTCCCGGCCCATGAACGCAAAGGCAAGGGCTTCCTGATGCTGCCCGCCGGGCGCAAGGGGCCGGCCTTTATCGTCACGCCCAATTTCTATGTGCTGAAAGAGTACAACAAGAGCGATCTTTATGCCCTGTTCGTGGGGCACGTCGGGGACCGCATCCAATTCAACAGCAAGGACTTCACGGGACAATGGTCCAAGGTGGGCGGGCTCTACCGATCCGACATCGCCGCCATGCAGCGCGCCCTGGAGGGGATGGGCCATGATGTCGGGGGTGCCGACGGCCTGCCCGGCTTCAAGACCCGCCGGTCCATCGGCCGCTGGCAGGAGGCCACAGGCCAGACCGCAACCTGCTTCCCCGAAAGCCGCATGAAATCCGCCCTGACCCGCTGATCCGTCAGCAGAGCCATCGCTTACCCGATATGGGCGGTGGCCTCGCTCTCCCGCAGCGCTTCGGCTTCGACAATCGCAAAGAAAAGACCTTTGGGATCCCCTCCCGGAAACCCAAAGCAGTATCACGAAACCTGCATGGATGATGCAATAACTGCATTGGACTTTGCCCGGTGCATGGCGTTTCCGTTGCGCATGTCCCGGAGCTGCCGGGATGCGGACAAACGAAAGACCAATGAGCCAGCAAGATTTCCTGAACAGCGTTCAGCATTTCATCGACACCGCCACCCGCCATCTGGACCTGCCCGAAGGTCTGGCCGAGCGGATTGCGCAATGCAACTCCACCTACTCTGTACGGTTTGGCGTCAAGCTGCGGGGCAGGATCTACAGCTTTGAGGGATGGCGCTCGGTCCACAGCGAGCACATCGAACCGGTAAAAGGCGGCATTCGCTATGCCCCCGATTCCGATCAGGAAGAAGTTGAAGCGCTGGCCTCTCTGATGAGCCTGAAATGCGCCCTGGTGAACGTTCCCTTTGGCGGCTCCAAAGGCGCGCTGCGGATCAATCCTGCTGACTGGAGCGAAGATGAACTGGAAAAGATCACCCGCCGCTTCACCCAGGAGCTGGCCCGCCGTGACCTGATCCACCCCGGTCGCAATGTGCCGGCTCCGGACATGGGAACCGGTGAACGGGAAATGGCCTGGATGGCCGATGAATACCGTCGGATCGGATCTTCTGACGCGATGAATCAAAACGCCTGCGTGACCGGCAAGCCGGTTGCCCGCGGCGGCATCGAAGGCCGTGTCGAAGCCACCGGTCGCGGCCTGCAGTACGCCGTCCGTTCCTATCTGGCACATCCGCAGACTGCCCCGGTCAACGGCAAGAAGTCCCTCAAGGATATGACCGTTGTTGTGCAGGGCTTCGGAAACGTGGGCTATCACGCGGCGAAATTCCTGGCCGAAGACGGCGCCCGGATCGTGGGGATCGTTGAACATGATCAGGCCATCTTTGATGAAAACGGACTGGACATCGAAGCGGTTGCCCAGCACCGGGCCACAACCGGCTCTGTCGGGGGTTTTGCCGGAGCGCAGACCGTCCCCAGCGCCGAAGGGCTGACGCATATGGCCGCCGACATCCTGATCCCCGCGGCCAAGGAGAACGCGATCACTGCGGAAAACTGCGAAGAGGTGCACTATCACCTGATCGTCGAAGCCGCGAACGGCCCGGTCACTGCACAGGCCGAAGACTGCCTGAACCGGCGCGGCATTGTTGTGCTGCCCGACCTCTACGTGAACGCGGGCGGTGTTGTTGTGTCCTATTTCGAATGGGTCAAGAACATCACCCACCTGCCCTTCGGCCTGATGGACAAACGTCAGAAGATCAGCTCGGGCACCGCGGTTGTCTCTGCCCTGGAGGAAATCGCCGGACGTCCCCTGCAGGAACGTCAACGTGCCGAGATTGCGCGCGAAACCGGCGAAATCGATGTTGTCCGTTCCGGTCTGGAAGAGATCATGGTCCGCGCCTTCGATGACATCATGCGCAGCAAGTCCGAGCTGAAAGACGCCACTTTACGAACAGCGGCTTACGCGGTTACGATCTCGCGCATCGCCGAATACTATCGGGCGATCGGCTTGTAAGGACAGAAGACATGGATGTTCGGTGGCTTGAGGACTTTCTGGCCCTTGTCGAGCTCAGAAACTTCACCCGGGCCGCCGAATTCCGCAATGTCTCTCAAGCGGCGTTTTCCCGTCGAATCCAGTCTCTTGAACAATGGGTCGGCACCGCGCTGGTGGTCAAAGGCGCCGTGCCGGTCCGGCTGACCGAAGCGGGCGAACAATTCTGCGACAGCGCACAGATCGCGGTTGAACGCCTCTTCGATGCGCGCGCCTCGATCCGGTCGAACCAGTTCGATGTCATGTCACAGGTTCGCATCGCCATGCCGAACGTGCTGGCCCGGTCCGAGTCCCGCAGGGTGCTGGATGTGATCGGCAAACGGCACGACAGTTCATTTTCGGTCATCGTGGGCACCACCAATGATGTTGTGGGGCGGTATCTGGCCGGGGATGCGGACATTCTGTTTGCCCATGATTGCGCCGCCATCCCCACCCATGAAAATCTGGGCCAGCATCAACGGCTGGTCCTTCGGCGCGATATTTTCATGCCCTATGCCACGCGCGACGCCAAAAAACGGAAGCAATTCGGCTTTCCCGGAACACCGCAACGGCCCTTCCCGATGGTCGCCTACTCACAGCGCGCCTATTTCGCCCGCCTGTTCGAACATATGGTGGATCGGGCCCGCCAGCCGCTGCCCTACAAGCTGCGGGTGCAATGCGACATGTCCGATGTCCTGAAAGAGGTCATCGCCGCAGGCTATGGCGTGGGGTGGCTGCCCCAAAGCGCGGTGGGGGAATCGGCGTCGGAGCTGATTGCACCGATCTCGGGCACCGAATGGAGCCTTGAGGTCGACATCTGCGCCTTCCGGCCCCCAAGTCCGCAAAGCCCCAAGATCGAAGCGATCTGGCAGGCCCTGCGGGACAATGTCGAATAGTCAGAAACGCGCTACCGGGTCAGAAGACGGGCGCAAGCCCCAGGATCTCGCGCGCTTGCTGCCAAGTTGCGACTGGGCGCTTATACTTGTCACACAGCTCAACCGTCCGCTTGACCAGCGCGGCATTCGACGGGGCCAAGGTCTGCCGGTCAAGCCGCAGATTGTCCTCAAGCCCGGTGCGCGTGTGTCCCCCCGCAGCAATCGCCCATTCGTTCACGACAATCTGGTTGGGCCCGATCCCCGCCGCACACCATTGGGCCTGGGGCGCTCTGGATTTCATGATGTCGACGTAGAAATCGAACACTGCCTTGTCGGCGGGCATCGCATTCTTCACGCCCATGACAAACTGAACATAAAGATTGCCGAACAGGATCCCCTGCTCATGCATCCGAATGGCATGCAGGATATGGCTCAGGTCAAAAGCCTCGATCTCGGGTGTTACCCCATAGGTCCGCATTTCGCTGGCCAGCCAGTCCACAAGATCCGGCGGGTTCTCATACACTCGTGTGGGAAAGTTGTTCGAGCCCACCGACAGCGATGCCATATCCGGACTGAGCGGCAGCATCCCGCCCCGTTCCTGCCCTGCGCCGGACCGTCCCCCGGTCGACAGCTGCACAATCATGCCCGGGCAATGTTTCTCTATCCCCTCTTTCAGCCGCGCAAATTTTTCCGGATCCGAACTTGGGGTCTGATCGTCATTACGAACATGGCAATGGGCGATCGACGCGCCCACCTCAAAGGCCGCATGGGTGCTTTCGATCTGCTCATTGACGGTGATCGGTACCGCCGGATTATTCGCCTTGGTTGGAACGGATCCCGTAATCGCGACACAGATAATGCAGGGGTTCATGAGGTCGGCTCCTGAAAGTTGCACTGCCTGTCAGAAAACGCCCGTTTTGCGCGGAAGTCAAAGGCGACCGGCAGCAAAACCCCGATGACGGCCAGTCATTGCTTGTTCAGGCTTTCTGATGCAAATCAGCAGGTTGACCCCAGAAACAACAAAGCCCCCGCGTGATGCGAGGGCTTCGTTCTTTACGTTGGTTGCGGGAGGGTGCTCAACGTCTTCCCTTGGGTCGTCTGAAACCGTTGAAAAACCTAAGAAGTACAGGTTCGACCTGCTCTTTAACGCCTACGACATCACCGACGTTTTTCTGAGAACTGGCTCGCTCTGATCCTCACGGATCGGAATAGGCAAGTATTGTCAGGACGTTGGTCGGTCGTGGGCTGGAGAGCAGACCATGACACAAAGACCTTACGGAAAGCGCGAAGCGCCATTCTCGCTTCGCCTCACATTCGAAGAACGCGCACGGCTTGAACAGCAAGCAGGGGGTATGCCGCTTGCGTCATACATGAAGTCCCTGTTGTTCGCAGACGAGGCTCCGAAGTATCGGAAGCGCCGCCGCACTGCTGCGCCAGATGAAAAACTGTTGGCTGAGGTGCTGGCTTGCCTGGGGGCAAGTCAAATCGGCAAGCGGCTTGATGATCTGGCCAAGGCTGCGAAGAGTGGATCGCTTTATTGCGATCAAGACACCAAGGCCGACATCAAACGCGCCTGCGATGATGTCCATGCCATGCGTGTCTCGCTGATGCGCGCACTCGGCATTCAAGCTGACGATAGCCAACGTCCAAAAGAGAGCACGTCGCAGGCGTTCACCAGAGCGGCGACGAAGAAATCCATCTTCCCAGACCGGAGTTTCAAACCTTGATCCTCAAAGGTTCTCAGCGCGCGGGCGCAAAGCAGTTGGCCAGCCATCTGCTGAATGACCGCGACAACGATCATGTGACGACACTGGAGCTTCGCGGTTTTGTTGCCAGCGATCTGCATGGGGCTCTGTCCGAGTGCCACGCGATATCAAAGGCGACCAAGTGCAAGCAGTTCATGTTTTCACTCAGCCTGAACCCGCCGAAAAATCATTCGGCGGCTGAGGCCGACTTTCTTGCCGCAGCCGATAAGGCCGAGAAATCTCTTGGGCTGGAAGGACAACCGCGCGCAATCGTCATCCACGAGAAGGAAGGGCGTCGGCATGCTCATGTCGTCTGGTCACGGATCGCCAGCGAAAAGCTGACGGCAGTGAACCTGCCGTTCTACAAAGAGCGGCTGAAGAAGCTGTCCAAAGAATTGTTCCTTGAACATGGCTGGACGTTGCCGGACGGGCTCAAATCAAACGGCGGGAAATCTCCTCTGAATTTCACCCGTGCCGAATGGCAGCAAGCCCAGCGTCAGAAACTCGATCCGCGCGAGATTAAGGGCATCTTCCGCGATGCCTGGGAGCGTTCCGAAACCCTGAAAGGGTTTGGCAACGCGATGGCCGAGCGTGGTTATTTCATTGCCAAGGGTGATCGTCGGGGTTTCGTTGCCGTTGATGTTGAAGGCGAAATCTACTCCTTGCCTCGCTGGATCGGCGTTGGTAGTGCCCCGTGGGGTGGTGTAAGAGGCCGCGCGCGAAGCCCTTGGCGTAGCG